>NZ_JBEYWQ010000008.1:0-303736 GCF_040644495.1 Microbispora sp. NPDC046973
ACCCACCCGCGGGCCCCCCCCCCCCCCGGACACCCCCCCCCGCGCCCCGGCGTTTCCCCGGCCCGCGCCTACCGCCCGCCGAGACCGGCGTCCCTGGCGCGCGCCACCGCCGCGGCACGATCGGAGACGCCGAGCTTGGCGAAGATGTTCGACACGTGGTTGCGCACGGTCTTCTCGCTCAGATACAGGCGCCGCGCGATGGCGTGGTTGGTGAGACCGGCGGCGACGAGGTCGAGCACCTCCACTTCGCGTTCCGTCAGCTCGGGCAACGGCCGGGGCCGCACGGCCGGCGCGGTGAGAGCGGCCAGCACCCTGCTTCCGGTCGCGGCGCCGAACACGACCTGTCCCGAGGCCACCGCCTCCAGCGAGCGCACGATGTCCGCGGGCGTCGCCTCTTTGAGCAGGTAGCCGCGGGCGCCGGCCCGTACGGCGGCGAGGATCGACGCGTCGTCGGACAGCATGGTCAAAGCCAGCACGGCCACGCCGGGATGCCGGGCCGTGATGCGGGAGGTCGCCTCGATCCCGCTCATGCCCGGCAGATGCAGATCCATCAGGACGACGTCGGGTGTGACCTGGTCCACCAGCTCGACGGCCGCCTCGCCGGTGCTCGCCACCCCCGCGACCTCCACCTCGGGCAGATCGCGGAAGAGCGCGACCAGCCCTTCGGCGAACACCGGGTGGTCCTCCACCACCATGACGCGGATCATCGCGCCGCCAGCGGGAGCCGTACGACCAGGTGCGTGCCCGCTCCGGCCTCGTCGAGCAGTTCGAAGGTGCCGTTGAGCTCCTCAGACCGGCGTCGCATGGAGGCGAGGCCGAACCCCCGGCGGGCGGGAGCCCCCACCCCGACGCCGTCGTCGTCGACCCGCAGCTCCAGAACGCCCGGCGCGTCGCCCGCCCGCAGGCTGACCGTGCACCGGGACGCCATCGCGTGCCGTACGGCGTTCGTCATGGCCTCGGCCGCGATCCGGTAGGCGGCCAGCTCGACCGGCGGCGGAAGCGCGGGCAGGTCGGGCGGGGCCTCCACCTCGACCGCGAGGTCGCCCGCGAGACCCCTGCCGAGCTCGGCCAGCGCGCCCGTGAGCCCCAGCGTGTCGAGGGGCGGCGGGCGCAGGTCGTTGACGATCGCACGGACGTTCTCGACCGTGCCGCGGATTCGGCCGGACAGCTCGTCCATCACCTGCTTGGCCCCCTCGGGATCGGTGTCGACCAGGCGCCGGCCGCGGTCCACCTGCAGCGCGAGGGCCGCCAGCGTGGGGCCGAGCCCGTCGTGGAGCTCGTAGAGCAGCCGGTCGCGCTCCTCCTGCCGGGCCGCCAGCAGCCGCCCGTGCGAACGCTCGAGATCGGCCCCGAGGCGGTGCGCCCGTACGGCCACCGCGACGTGCGGCGCGAGCTGCGCCAGCAGCGCGCGGTCCTTGGGGCGCAGCCGCTCCCCCAGCACGAGCGTGCCGACCCGCTCGCCCTGGTGGAGGAGCGGAACGCTCTCACTTGTGTCGGCGCCGCTCGGGCGGCCCCAGGAGGCCACGACAGCGCCCGACTCCTCGACGGCCACGTAGTGGATGCGCAGGACCCGCCCTACCTCCGCGGCCATCCGCTCCAGGAGGTCGCCGGGCGCACCCGCGTCCGAGAGCCGCACGCCGAGCCGGCGCAGTGCCCGCGCCGGGTCGTCGCGATCGCCGTACACGAGGCGGTTCGCGGCGGCCGACACCCGCAGGTGGAGAGGGTGCACCGCGAGCGCCACGATCAGCACGGACGCCCCGGAGCCGACCGCGTTCCCGAGCGTGGTCACGACCAGGGCGTACGCGGCCAGCAGGGCGACGCTGAGGGCGCCGAACGCGAGCGCGCGCGACAGCAGGAGGTCGAGGTCCCACAGGCGGTGCGCGACGACGGCCACCGCCACCGCCACCGGCAGCGGGACGGCGGCGAGCGCCACGATGACCGGCCCCCACGGCACGAACAGGGCGACGCCGAGCAGGCCCACCGTCAGCAGCGCGGCGGCCAGCACCCATTGGAGCCGCCGTCGCACCTCCTCACCCGCGGACCGGTAACGGCCGACGAGCGAGCCGACCGCGGCGAGCACCGCGCCGACCGTGCACACCGTGCCCGCGATCATGAGGGCGTCCGGAACCCCGGTGAGCCCGGCCAGCACGCCGGCGTACCCCTTGGGGAACAGCCCGGGCACCTGCTCGTAGGTCACCGGGCGGAGCATCCAGTCGAGCGTGTTCACCCCGATGCCGGCGTACGCCGCGACCTGTGCCGGCCACCAGCGGCGCGAAGGGAGGCGGCCGTCCGGGAAGATCAGCAAGAAGATCGTCGGGACCAGGAGGTAGGCGGGGATCCACACCCAGTTGGACACCCACATCGCCCAGTCGTCCCCCGGCAGGCCCGCGCCGCCACCGTCGATGCCACCGTCGATGCCACCGTCGATGCCACCGTCGATGCCACCGTCGATGCCGCCGTCGATGCCGCCGTCGATGCCGCTGTTGATGCCGCTGTTGATGCCGAGCAGGCCGTACGCGCCGAGGGCGAGCCCGAGCCCCTGGGCCGCCCCGACGACCACCATCACCCAGCCGACCCGGCTCCCCGGCCGCTGCGCCACCACGAACAGGCCGGGCACGCCGAACGACAGCGCCGCGACCGCGCGGAAGGCGTCGAACCGTTCGACGATTCCCGTCACGCCCAGCTGCCGCAGCCTGGGCTCGACGACCAGCGCCCCGAGGACCAGGACGAGCAGCACGCCCGCCGCCACGGCGGCGCGCCGGGCCGATCTGTCCGTCATGAAGGGGATGTTGCCATCCGCGCGTCCCGTCGTCACGGGACGAGATGTCCCGTCCCGTTGAGGACCGGTGGCTCATGCCGGCTGGACGTCCCCCGCCGGACCCTCGAATGCGCAACCATTCACCGCGTTCTCCGAGGAGGGGCAATGTCCGCACCCACCACCACACCCACCACAGCCACCGCCGGTTCGCTCTCGTCCGCGCTCGTCGCCGGCGTGGGCCTGCTGCTCGCCATGGACGTCGCCGGCGCGATCATCTCCCTGTCGGCGGGTCTCAGCCCTACCCTGCTCGACGCCCTCGGGCCGCAGGCGCGGCTGTCGGCGCCGATTCCGATGATGATCGCGCAGGTCGTGCTGGTCGTCGGCGCGACCCGGCGCCGTCGCGGCGTCGCCGTCCCCGCCTCGGCCCTCCTGGTCGTCGCCGGAGTGCTCGCCTTCGTGTCCGGCTTCTACGACGGCGGCTACGCCGCCGACCTCACGGCGGGTCAGCGGGTCTTCCAGATCGCCCTCGTCACGGCCCACCTCGGAGTCGGCGTCCTCGCGGGGTTCCGCCTGGCAGGGCTGCTGCGCCGCTGACCGCAGGGGGTCACATGCGGCGCAGGAGCAGGGTGACGAATCCGAGGGCGCCCCGGTAGCCGCCGAGCCACATGTCGCGATGCTCCCTCATCACGGCGAGGGCCTGCTCACCGTCGGGGCCGGGGTTGTCCGCGGCCCAGCGCGCCAGCGTGCCGGTCCACGACCACTCGTACTCGTCCCATTCGGCCGGATCGCTCACGTGGGCGTAGACGGTCAGCCAGCCCTTGGACTCGGCGGCCTCCACCGTGCCCGCGAGATCCGGATATTCGCCGATCGCCTCGGCAACCTCGGGAGCGGGAGGGCGCTCCCAATATCCCTCCCCCACGAGTGCGAGGCCGCCGGGCCGTACAAACCGGGCGAGCGCCTCCATCGTCTCCGTCAGCCCGCCGAAGGCGTGCGTCGAGCCCACGCACAGCGCCAGATCGTACGGCTGGGCGGCCGTGAAGGCGCCGGCCGGCATCGTGTGCAGCGTCAGCCGGTCGGCCAGCCCTCGCCGGACGGCCGCCTCGTCCGCGGACGCCACGGCGTGCGGAGAGACGTCCACGCCGTCGGCATGGGCGGACGGCACGAGTTCGAGCGCCCGGAGCGACCACTCGCCCTGGCCGCATCCCAGGTCGAGGATGCGTGCTCCGTCCGGCAACGCGGCGCGGCACAGCAGCCGATCGAGATTGGCGGCCGAGACGGGTGCGGCGACGGGGTGGTCGCGATGGGCGATGGCGCTGAGCAGTTGTCGATCCATCGGGCCATGCTGTCAAGCCGGACGGAGCGCCTGCATCTGCATTTGTCGCGCGATATCCGGTCGCGGCCGCTGCTGGTCGACGGGGGCGGCGGGTCAGCCGGTCCAGGAGCTGTTGAGGAAGGACATCATCATCGGCACCATGAGCGGCCCGATCACCGTGGCGTAGACGATGATCACCGACCGGTGGCGGGCGCCCGCCCGGCCGATGAGCACCCACAGTGGCCACCACAGCAGCACCGACCTGGGGATCGACATGTAGAACGAGGAGGTCACCAGCGCACCCAGCTGCAGCCCGACGTAGACGAACTCGGCCCAGCGGCGGGCGACGAGCAGCCAGACGAGCAGCAGCACCCCCACGATCGCCGCCGCGATCTCCAGACGGAACATCGGCGCGAACCCGCCGTCGCCGCCGGTCGAGTCCCACGTGGCGCGGAACGCCTCCCAGGGCCAGACCGGTTTGCGCCCCCATCCGGTCTGCTGCGCGTTGTTCCAGGCCAGCCAGTCACCCGTACGGGAATGCTGGTAAGCGGCATAGACGAGGATCGGCGCGAACGGCAGCACCAGCCAGGCCCCACGCCACCAGCCCGCCCAGCCGTCCTTCCGGATGCGGCTGACGACGAACTCGACGATGAGCGCGACAGCCAGGAACAGGCCGGTGATCCGTACGCAGGACGCCCCGGCGGCCAGGGCACAGGCCAGCGGCCAGGCTCTGCGGCGGGCCGCCAGCCAGGCGGGCAGCGCGAAGGCGAGGAAGAGCGCCTCGGAGTAGCCGGCGAACAGGAAGACCGCGGGGGGACACAGCAGCAGCGCCAGGACGGCCCAGCGCCCCGCCCCGGCGGGCCCCTCGAAGTCGGCGAGCCGGGCCAGCGCCACCACGGCCACCGCGCCCGCCACGAAGGAGATGATCAACCCGGCCAGCGTCCAGTCGTCCACCACCAGATGGACCAGCCGCAGCGCCAGCGGCAGGCCGGGGAAGAACGCCGGCAGCCCCGGATCGGGCTCCAGCTTCGGGTCGCCGTCGTAGCCGAACTCCGCGATCTTCCGGAACAGGTCGACGTCCCAGAACTTCCACCGCTCCAGCAGCGGGGCGTGGTTCTGACCGGAGACGATCAGGATTCCGTAGACCGCCACGAGGAGCATGCCCGCCCTGGTGCCCACCCACAGCAGCAGCGCGTCCCGGACGGTGGCGCTTCGCCACAGCGGACCGGCGGCGGCCTCGCCGGCGGAAAGACCCGTATGCCCGGCGGACTCCGTGTCCGGCCCGGTTCGCTCCCCGCGCTCGGGGTCGTGCTCAGCTTCCTCGACGAAAGCCGTCACGTGCCGTCTCCTCTCGCACCTGCCGGTCCTCGCCGCGCGGAGTCCTAGCGCTTCAGAGCACGGTGTCCTTCCGCCTCGAAGCAGGCTCCATCCCCCGGACCACTGCAGCTCCCCTGGGCCGTACGCGGCGAGCGGCGGCCGCGCCCATGATCGGCAATCATGTCAACCGCCCGAGGTCCCGCGCCAGGGCGAATCCGGCGCCGCCCGCGTGCGCCGCCGATGACCTCGGGTTTCCGCCGTCACGAGCCGAAGCGGCCGGCGCCCGGGATGAAAGTTGCAGCACCAGGGAACCCGGAGGTCCGCGGAGTCATGCCGGGTGGGCAACCACCGGTGGCTATCCCTTGATCCGTACGCAGGGAAGTCGGGACAATTTCCCCGATATTCACAGCAAATCCCATCCATCCCTTTCACCGCCGCCCGTACGGCGACGCGTGGCATGCCGCCTTCCACACCACCGCGACCCACGAGTGAGCGGAGGACGGCGGCGACCGCAGGGTCGGCCAACCCGACGACCCGCCCGACAGAAAGGATCGTGATGAGTCACTCAGCGCACCGCCTGGGCGTGGTCGCCGAATCGGCGCCGGGCGAGACACGCGTGGCGGCCACCCCGGCCACCGTCCCGCAGTTGGTCTCGCTCGGCTACGAGGTGATCGTCGAATCGGGCGCCGGCAGCCGGTCGGGCTTCACGGACGACGCGTACGCCAGGGCCGGGGCGCGGATCGCCGGCCGCGGGGAGACATGGGACGCCGACGTCGTGCTGAAAGTGAACGCGCCGTCGGCGGACGAGATCGCGGCACTGCGCGAGGGAGCCACGCTCGTCTCCCTGATCGGCCCGGCGGCGAACGCCGGCCTGGTGGACGCGCTCGCGCGACGGCCGATCACCGTGCTCGCGATGGACGCCGTGCCGCGCGTCTCCCGTGCGCAGGCGCTCGACGTGCTGAGCTCGATGGCGAACATCGCCGGTTACCGCGCCGTCATCGAGGCGGCGCACGCGTTCGGGCGGCTCTTCACCGGCCAGGTGACCGCGGCGGGAAAGGTCCCCCCGGCCAAGGTCCTGGTGGCGGGCGCGGGAGTGGCCGGGCTCGCGGCCATCGCCACGGCCACCAGCCTGGGCGCGGTCGTACGGGCGACCGACCCCCGTCCCGAGGTCGCCGAGCAGGTGCGCTCGCTGGGCGCGGAGTTCCTCGACGTCGGGGTCGCGCAGCAGGCGAGCACGGACGGGTACGCCCGGGAGACCTCACGGGACTACGACCGCCGCGCCGCCGAGATGTACGCCGAGCAGGCCGCCGACGTGGACATCGTCATCACCACCGCCCTGATCCCCGGACGTCCGGCCCCCCGGCTGCTCACGGCCGAGCACGTGGCGCGCATGCGCCCGGGCAGCGTCGTCGTCGACATGGCCGCCGCGCAGGGCGGGAACGTCGAGGGCACCCGTCCCGGGGAGGCGGTCGTCACCGAGAACGGCGTGACCATCATCGGCTACACCGACCTCGCGGGGCGGCTGCCGGCCCAGGCCTCGCAGCTCTACGGCACCAACGTCGTCAACTTGATGAAGCTGCTCACCCCCGGCAAGGACGGCCGCCTCGTGCTGGACTTCGCCGACGTCGTGCAGCGCGCGATGACCGTCGTGCGCGAGGGCGAGAAGACCTGGCCGCCGCCGCCCGTGCCGGTCAGCGCGGTCCCCCCCGCCCCGGCCACTTCCGCCGCACCGGCCGCGCCGGCGCGGGGAACGGCGGCGGCCTCCGCCGGGAGACCGCCGTCGCCGCCCGGACGGCGACGCCATCTGGTCACCGCCGCCGTGGCCGCCGCGCTGTTCCTCCTGACCGCCTTCTCGCCGAACGCGCTGATCGAGCACGTGACCGTCTTCGTCCTGTCGATCGTGATCGGCTACTACGTGATCGGCAACGTCCACCACGCGCTGCACACGCCGCTGATGTCGATCACCAACGCCATTTCCGGGATCATCGTGGTCGGCGCGCTGCTCCAGATCGGCCAGGGCGACACGGTCGTCGCCGTCCTGTCGTTCGTCGCCATCCTGCTGGCGAGCATCAACATCGTCGGCGGCTTCGCCGTGACCCGGCGCATGCTCGGCATGTTCACGAGGAGCTGACCGTGACCCTCGCCACGGCCGCACAGGCCGCCTACATCGTCGCCGCCCTTCTGTTCATCCTCAGCCTCGCCGGCCTGTCCAAACACGAGACCGCACGCTCCGGCGTCGTACTGGGCATCTCCGGCATGGTCATCGCGCTCGCCGCGACGGTCGTCCTCGCGGCGGACGGCGGCGAGACCCTCGCGGTGGTCCTGCTCCTGGCCGCGATGGCGATCGGCGCCGCCGTCGGGCTCTGGCGGGCCCGGATCGTCGAGATGACCGCCATGCCGGAGCTCATCGCCATCCTGCACAGCTTCGTCGGCCTCGCCGCCGTCATGGTCGGCTGGAACGGCTTCCTGGAGGTCGAGAACGGGGGCGGAGCGCAGGCGGAGGTGCCCGGCTCGCTGCTGGGCGTCCACCACGCCGAGGTGTCCATCGGCGTGTTCATCGGGGCGCTCACGTTCACCGGGTCGGTCGTCGCGTTCCTCAAGCTGTCGGCCCGGATCGACTCCCGCCCCATGATGCTGCCGGGCAAGAACCACTTGAACCTGGGCGCGCTCGCGGCGTTCGCGGTCCTGACCGTGCTCTTCGTGATCTCCCCGAACCTCGGGCTGCTCGTCGCGCTGACCGCCGTGGCGCTGCTGCTCGGCTGGCACCTGGTCGCCTCCATCGGCGGCGGGGACATGCCCGTCGTCGTCTCGATGCTCAACAGCTACTCCGGGTGGGCGGCCGCGGCGTCCGGGTTCCTGCTCGACAACAACCTGCTGATCGTCACCGGCGCCCTCGTCGGCTCGTCCGGCGCCTACCTGTCCTACGTCATGTGCCAGGCGATGAACCGGTCGTTCATCTCCGTGATCGCCGGAGGTTTCGGCATCGAGGCGGGCCCCGCCGGCGACCACGACTACGGCGAGCACAAGGAGATCACCGCCCCCGAGACCGCCGACCTGCTCAAGGAGGCCAAGTCCGTCGTCATCACCCCCGGCTACGGCATGGCGGTCGCGCAGGCGCAGTATCCGGTCGCCGAGCTCACCCGCAAGCTGCGGGAGCGCGGGATCGAGGTGCGCTTCGGCATCCACCCGGTCGCCGGCCGCCTGCCCGGTCACATGAACGTCCTGCTCGCCGAGGCCAAAGTGCCGTACGACATCGTCCTCGAGATGGACGAGATCAACGACGATTTCGCCACCACGTCGGTCGTCCTCGTCATCGGTGCCAACGACACCGTCAATCCGGGGGCCGTCGAGGACCCGGACAGCCCCATCGCCGGGATGCCCGTCCTGCGCGTGTGGGAGGCGGAGAACGTGGTCGTCTTCAAGCGGTCGATGGCCACGGGGTACGCCGGGGTGCAGAACCCCCTGTTCTTCCGGCACAACAGCAGCATGCTCTTCGGCGACGCCAGGCAACGCGTGGAGGAGATCGTCTCCGCGCTCTGACATGCGCCCGCCGGCGGACCCCGATCCGGGCCGGGAGGACGACCCTCCCGGCCGCGGTCACCCGTGCTCGATCTTCGTCAGTCCGAAGCCGAGCTGGCTGTAGAGCTCCAACTGGTCGAAGTATTCGCGGTGCGTGACGATTTTGCCGTCCCTGACGAAGGTCGAGCAGGTGGCGCGGAGAGTGATGTGACGGCCCGTCCCCTCTATCTCGCGCCCGTCGGGCAACAGGAAAGGCCCGGTATGGGTGCCGGTATAGGTCCATTCCGTGACGGCGGGGTTCTCACAGTCGCCGAGTTCGAACCATGCCGTCGCGTGAAAGTCCGGAAAAGCTTTGAAAAACTGCTCGTACACCCAGGCGATCTGGTCGTGGCCTTCCGCCACGCCTGACGGCGTGACATACACGGCGTCGGGGCTGTAGCAGCACAGGATTCCCGATATGTCGTGCGTATTGATCGCGTCGGCCAACCAGTGCTTGAGGTCCCAGAAAGTAGCCATAAGGCGCCCTCGATGCGTCGGATCTCGGCTTCCCAATTTACGCAAAGAGCGGTCTTCCTATGGTTCCCGTAATTCCTCGCCTTGGCAAAGAACGGTTCGCGGTCGTCCCCGTGTGCTACGCGGCTCCCGCTCCATGCGGGCGTCACGGAGGTCTGCGCGACGGCGAGCCGCGATGTCCTGGCACCCGGGGATCTCACGGCTTCAAAGACGTACAAGAGTCGTTGCACAACAGCTCTTGTACTCCTAGGGTGAGCGGGTGAATGATCGCCCAACGCGTGAAGTACGCGACTCGAAGGTGCTCGCCGCGATGTCCCACCCGCTGCGCCGGAGACTTCTCGACATCCTGCGGGTGGACGGGCCCTCGACGGCGTCGGTGCTCGCCGACAGGACCGGCCAGGCCGTCGGCAACATCAGCCATCATCTGAAGGTCCTCGCCGCGAGCGAACTCGTCGAGGAGGTGCCGGAGCTCGCGCGTGACCGCCGGGAACGCTGGTGGCGCAGATCACCCGGCGTCCTCAGCTGGTCGGCGTCGGACTTCCCCGACGATCCCGTGGCCGAGGCGGCGGAATCGCTCGTCCTCGACCGGCAGACCGCGCTCGTACGCCAGTGGTTCGCCGAGCGCGACGACTACCCGGAGCCGTGGCGGCGTGCGGCGTTCACCACCGACCACTGGGCGAGGCTGTCGGTCGCCGAGCTCGCCGAGCTGGAAGAGAAGATCTTCGCCCTGTTCGCCTCGCTGGCCGACCGGGAGGTCCCCGACGACGGGGAAGACCGCAGGCTTGTCTTCCTCACCGTCCGCGCCGTACCGGGCCGGCCGTGACCACGACGCCGGGCGTACGGCGCGGGCTGCTGGGGAGCCGCGACTTCCGGCTGCTGTGGATCGGCGAGACGACGAGCACGCTCGGCGGTTCCGTGGGCGGCGTGGCGCTTGCGCTGGTCGCCGTGATCACACTGCGCGCGAGCCCCCTCACGGTCGGGCTGCTGACCGCGGCCGCCTGGCTGCCGTGGCTGCTGGTCGGACTGCCCGCAGGCGCGTGGGTGGACCGGATGCCGAAACGGCCGGTGATGCTCGTGTGCAACACCGTGTCCATGGTGGTGTTCGCGAGCGTGCCGATCGTGGCATGGCTCGGCGCACTGACGACGGCGCATCTGCTCGTGGCGGCCACGACGGGCGGTGCGGCGAGGGTGTTCTTCACCCTCGCCTACCGCGCCTACCTGCCCGTCCTCGTCGAGAGCGAGCGGCTGCTGGAAGCCAACGCCAAGCTCCAGGGCAGCGAATCGGCCGCGCAGATCGCCGGTCCGGGACTGGCGGGGCTGCTCGCGCAGTGGTTCGGCGCGGTCAGCGGCGTGCTGGCCGACGCGGTCAGCTTCGCGATCGCCGTGCTGTGCCTGCGTTCCGTGAGGGCCCGCGAGACCCGCCGGGAGAGGGCCGCGAAGCGGCGGCTGCGCGCAGAGATCCGCGACGGTCTGCGGTTCGTCGTGCACGACCACTACCTGCGCACGCTCACCGTCTTCGGCGCGATATCCAACATCGCCCTGATGGGCTACTCGTCGATCCAGGTCGTGTTCCTCACCCGGGATCTCGGTGCGGGGGCGGGACAGGTGGGCGTCGTGCTGGCGGTGGCGAGCTCGGGCGGCCTGTTCGGCGCCGCGCTGTCCGGCCGGATGGCCACGCGATTCGGAACGGCGCGGGGTTTCCTGCTGTGCGAGGCGCTCGCCGCACCCATGGCTCTGCTCGGGCCGATCGGCAGCGGCGGCACAGGACTGGCGCTCTTCACCGCCGCGGGTTTCGGCACCAGCCTGGGCGTCGTGGCCTCGAACATCCTGACGAGCACCTTCCGCCAGCGCTACTGCCCGGCCGAACTGTTCGGGCGGATCACCGCGAGCACTTCGGCCCTGAACTACGGCGCGATCCCCCTCGGCGGGCTGCTCGGCGGCCTGCTGGGCGATGCCGTCGGCGTACGCGAGACCATGATGCTGATGGCCGTCGTCCAGCTCTCCTCGGTCGCCGTCCTGCTGCTCAGCCCGTTCCGCCCCCTACGCGACTTCCCCGCCCCCGCACCGCAGCGCCTGCACGGCATCCTCGGGTAGGGCCGCAACCCGGTCCCGGGCGACAGGGATCGACTCGACGATCGAGCACACCCACCGCTCGGCCCCGCGTGTCGGCGCCACGTCCCGCCGGCCCGGGGGATCGGCTTGCCGAAGACGCCGTTGCCGCGGCAGGTGTCCAGGACCTTCCGCATCAGTGCCCCTGCCCGCGCCGGTCTCCCCCGCCGGTGTATACAAGGCGAACATGACAGCGGATACCTTCACGGATTCGACCGCGTTCCTCGCCTCCAAGGGCGCCGCCGGGGTCCCTCACCCCGGCGGCACGCTCCTGGAGCACCTGCACCGCGTCGCCACCCTGCTCGATGACTGGGACGCGCCCGAAGAGGTGCAGCTCGCCGGTCTGTGTCACGCGGCCTACGGCACAGACGGCTTCGACCACCGGCTCCTCGACCTCGCCGACCGGACCGCGCTGACCGAGGTGATCGGAGCCCCGGCCGAGGCGCTGGTCTATCTCTACGCCTCCTGCGACCGCGCGGCCACCTACCCCGCCCTGCGCTTCGCCGACCGCTTCACGGGCCGGCCGGTCGACCCCTCCGACGCCGAACTCCGCGCGTTCATCCTGATCACGGCCGCGAACGAGATCGACGTCGCCCGGCACAACGCGCAGATCCGGGCGCAACACGGGGCCGCGCTTCACGCGTTCTTCGCCCGCAACCGGGACCTCCTGCCACCGGTCGCCTGGGAGGCGGTCAAGGAGACCTTCGCCGTCCGCATCGCGAGCCTCGATCACCTGGTCCTGACCGTGGCCGACGTCCCCCGCACGATCGACTTCTACCGGGACGCCCTCGGAATGGAGCCGGTGACCTTCAGCGGTGGCCGCCACGCGCTCGCCTTCGGTTCCAGCAAAATCAACCTGCACCAGGCCGGGCACGAGATCCGGCCGCACGCTCTCCGCCCCGTGCCGGGCAGCGCCGACCTCTGCCTGATCACCCACACGCCCCTGAACCAGGTGGCCGCCCATCTGACCGCCGCGGGCGTACCCATCGAAGAGGGCCCGGTTCCCAGGACCGGCGCGCTCGGCCCGATCACCAGCCTGTACATCCGCGACCCCGACCACAACCTCATCGAGATCGCCAACTACGACTGAGGAAGCGGCCCTGGTCGGGCCCCGGCCCCGAACCCCGGCGACCCCTCAATCAGAAGTGCGGAGCAGGCGGTGGAGGAGGTCCTCCACCGCCGCCAGCGCCGTACGCTGATCGCCGCTCCTGGCCACCAGCATCGCGCTCTCGTTGACCGCTGCCAGCAGCATGTGCGCGTGCAGGTCCAGGAACTCCGCCGGCACCGCCCCCCGTACGCTCGAGCGTCGCCTTCAACATGCCGAACGAGTACCGCTCCTCCATGGCCCGCCACCGCTCCCACCTCAGCACCGCCGGCGCGTCGATGAGCACGATCTTCCTGATGACCGGATCTCCGGCAAGCTCGATCCAGGCCGGGACACCGGCTCGCAGCGCGGCCGCCGGGTCGGTGATCCCGCGCACCGCCTCCATGATCTTGGCGCCGATGGCCGCCTCCGTGGCCTCCAGCACGGCCTCGAACAGCGCCTCCTTGCCCGAGTAGTGGTGGTAGAGCGCTCCCCTGCTCAGCCCTGACTCCTGAAGCACGGCCTCGATCGAGGTGTCGTCGTAGCCGTGCTCGGCGAACAGCCGCGTGGCGATCGCCAGGACCTTGTCACGGGTGGCCGCGCCACGTCACTCGGCATCCGTCTGGGCGAGACCCTGCCCTGCTGCTATGCCGTACGCCAGGCGTCCCCGACGCATGCCTCTTGGTAGTTCCACCACCCTGCGCCGCTATCAGTGACCATCGCCCGTCTCGTTGCGCAGCTTGAGGATGTATGTCGCAGTGAGCGCGATGGCACGGTCTTCGTCCCGTGACAGATCTGCGAGGGCACGTGACGTCGTGGGACCCGGGATATCCGCGAGCGCCTGTGTCAGTCGTAGACGTGCGGACGCGTCACCGGTGCCGTGGGCGAGGCCGTCAGCGAGCCCGGTAGCGATCCGATCCGCCAGCGCCGGATCGCTCGCCAGGGCGCTCAGCGCATCGGCCGCGTCCACGTCGTTCACCCCCTCGACGACCATGTCGATGAGCGTCGGGACCGCGTCGGCTACCCCACGTGCCCCGAGCGCCAGAGCCGCGCACCTGCGGACCACGACGTCGGAGTTCGTGAGGGCGTCCCGCAGCAGTGCGGTGGCCTCACCGCTCGGGATCTCGGCGATGGACTGGACGGCACGTTTCCGCACCTCCCCCACTGGCGAGTGGAGGCCCTCCGCCAGCAGCGACGCTCCGGTATCGCCCGACCGCGCCAGAGCCCATCGAAGGGCTCCGGCGACGTTCGGGTCCGTCTCGCTCAACGCCGCCTCGACCAGAGCTTCCACCGGCACCGGAAACTCTTCGACCGAGGACAAGGCCGCGCGCTGGCGCTTCCCGGCGCTCTCCGACCCCAGAGCCTGAAGGAGTGCCACGGTCCGGAGGACGTCCTCCCAGTCGGCGGGTTCCGCGGCACCGATCCGGCGCAGTCGCGTGAGCAGTTCCGTCTCGGCCGCGATGCGTTCTCGCGTCTGGCGGATGAGGTCGTCGACGAGCTCCGAGGGCGTGAAGCCGGGATCATCCAGCGCACGTCCGACTTCACGCAGCGACAGCCCCAATGACCTCAGGCTCTCGATGTGGAAGATCCGCTGGATGTCCTCGCTGGAGTACTCCCGATAGCCGGCCTCGGTACGACCCGTCGGCCGCACCAGCCCGAGCGATTCGTAGTGCCTGAGCATGCGGGCGCTGACCCCGGACCGTTGTGCCACATCACCGATCAACACCGCCTGTCACCCCTCCTGGCCTGCCACGCCGAGGACTGCGACGCGCTTCGCCTCCTCGATCGCGAGCTCGAAACCGGCATCCGGGTTGCGCCACAGCCGTTCCGTGGCGATCGCGTGCCTGCGCACGCGAGGGTCGCGACTCGTCATCGCGGCGCGCAGAACCGGCATGATCACCTCACCCAGCGCGATCAACGCCCGGCTCAGGCTCAACTGCGTCTCACGCTCGCCGCGTCCGAGCTGTGTCGCCAACACTCCGGCCAATTCGGAATCCTCACCTTCGGGCATGAGGACGACCGCTGCCCGCCAGGCGCTTCGCGCCACCTCGTCGTCGGCGTCGGTCAGCAGCGCCTTTGTGATCGCCGGCCACGCCTGCCGATCCCCGATCTTGGACAGCGTGTGCAACGCCTGGCTCCGCGCCTGCGCACGCTCCGAGCGAAGTTCGCCGATGAGCTTCGGAACCGTCATCGATGACGAGTGGCGGGTGAGCGCCCACGTGAGCATGTCGCGCACGTAGAAATCGGGCTCGATCGCGCATCGTTCGATGAGCTTGTCGATGAACCGCGGGTCCGGGCTCGTGCCGACCGCGAGCACCGCCTGCAGCCGCACCGACGAGCTGCCGTCCTCCAGCCCCTGGAGAGCTCGCATCGTGTTCGTGTCCTCTTCCGGCATGGTCATCGTAACCACCACCTCCTCGGCCACAGTGAAGGCCTTGTCACTGTGTCAAGGTCAAGCGGAGCCGCGCGTGAGATGGTCGGACGTCCTCCGCCCACCGAGCCCGGAGCTTCTCACTTCGGCACGATCGGAAGCGGCGCACGCCGGATGATCGACGCGCGCCGGGCGAGGTCTCGAGGAGCCGCGCCGGGGACGTCCGGTCAACCGGCGCAGCGGTTGTCGGTGAGGGATGTGTTCGCATCGGAGTTGCCGAGGGACTTCGCCGCGTTCCAGTCGGCGCAGGCGGCGCCGGTGTCACCCAGCCGGGATTCCGCCACCCCACGCTGGTAATAGGCGTCGGCGTATCCCGGGAGCAGTCCGATCGCTGCGTTCAGATCGGATATCGCCCCCTGCGGGTTACCCAGCTCGATCCCGGCGACTCCCCTTGAGTAGTAGGCCTCCGTGAGCTGCGGGTCATAGGCGATGGCCGTGGAAAGGTCCGCGTACGCGCCCGGGTAATCGCGCAGAGCGATTTTGGTCTTGCCGCGCTCGCTGTAGGCGGCTGGGAAGGTCGGAAGCCGCGACACCTCATAGTCGAGCTCGCTGAGCGCCCCGGTGTAGTCGCCGTAGTGGTACTTGATCAGGCCGAGGTAGTGGTGGGCCAGGACGAAGTCCGGGTCGAGTTCGACGGTGCGCTCGAAATCCGATGTGGCGTCGGTGTAGTTTCCGTCGCGGAATCTGGCGATGCCCCGGCTGTTGTACGCCAACACGAGGCCGGGCTCCTTCGCGATGGCGTCACTCATGATGGTCTCCGTGTTCCGCCATGCCGTGTTCCGGATGATGGTCAGCGTGGCGAAGAGGATCGCGAACACCGCCGTCACCCCGATCGCGCCGGCATGCAGCCTGCGATCGCGGTGCCGGAGCGCTGTGTCCGCGAAATGTCCGGCGATGAGGAAGAGGCCGAGATACGGCAGGTACGCATATCTGTTCGCGTGGTAGCCGTCGATGAGGAGCACGGCCTGGGTCGGCGCGATGGTGACCGCGAAGAACCCGAGTCCGAAGACGACGATTCTCCGGGCCGGCCTCACCAGCCACAAAGCGGCGGTCCCGGCCGCGAGCACGAGCGGGAAAAAGTAGAAGTACCAGGAGAAAGGCTGGTGGGGGTACTCGTAGGCGAGAGACAGGTGGAACGGGTAGACCGACCGCACCAGGTGATCGACCAACGCCGAGCAGGTGAGAAGGATCCGGTCCAGAACGCTGTACCTGTCCTGCGCGACCACATCCTGCCGTACGTTCAGCGCGACGAGAACCGTGATGACGGCGGCGACGAAAAACGGGGTCTTCTCCAGGAACAGACGCCGGCTCGGCCTGCGGCCCTGAAAGTGGTCCACGAGGAACAACACCAGGGGAACCGCGACGGCGGTGGACTTGGAAAGCACGGCCAGCCCGAACAGGACCACGGACCAGGCCAACGGCCGCCAGCGCTCTGACCCGGTGTAGCGCAGGTAGACCAGGAGCGCGGCCAGCGAGAAGAGCGTGGCCAGCAGGTTGCTGCGGGCGGAGATCCACGCGACCGTGTCGACGTTCACGGGATGGATGGCGAACACCACCGCGACGAAACAGGCGAGGAAAGCCCGCTCGGTGAGCCGGCGGACCAACAGGAACACCAACACCACATTGGCCAGGTGCAGTATCAGGTTCGTGAAGTGGTACATGCCGATCGCGCCGTGGCCGAACAGATAATCGATCGCGTACGACACGTACACCAGCGGCGTGTACATGAACTGCAGCGGCGTGGTGAACCAGTGGCCGATGTTGGCCCCGCTGAACTCCCGGATGGAGATGTTGTCCACCACCCCCTCGGGATCGTCGAAATAGATGAAGCCGTTGCCGAGACCGTTGGCGTGCACGGCGAAGGCTCCCGCGACGATCAGGAACAGAATCTGCCAGTGCAGGGAAGAGTTCTGCGTTCTGGTTGCAGGTTTGCGCACGGCGGCATAACCGGCGCCGCGGCGAACGGCCGGGCGAGCGGGCGTCATCACACGCCTCCAGTGAGCGTCGTCGCTGTCGGGCGTCCCAGTCCCGCCGGCGTTCTTCCGCCGGCTTTCCGGTGTTCCGCGACAAGGCCGAAGTCGTGCGTTCCCGGAAATCGTGGACCGTCTCGGACTGTACGCCGCACTGATCGAACCCGATACCGACTGCGGCCCGCTTCCTCCCTCAGAGGGGGCCTGATCAGGCGAGCTTGCCCAAGGCGGCGAAACCGCCGTCTGAAAGGATCAGATCGGCGGCCGCCGTGGTCTCCTTTAGGCGGGCCGGTGAGGCTGGGCGCTACCCGCACCGACACCAGCGGCTTCTACGGCTCGCATCCGGCCGAGCCCCTGACCCACCTTCACGGATTCGACCGCGTTCCTCGCCTCCAAGGGCACCGCCGGGATCCCTCACCCCGGCGGCACGCTCCTGGAGCACCTGCACCGCGTCGCCTCCCTGCTCGATGACTGGGACGCGCCCGAAGAGGTGCAGCTCGCCGGTCTGTGTCACGCGGCCTACGGCACAGACGGCTTCGACCACCGGCTCCTCGACCTCGCCGACCGGACCGCGCTGGCCGAGGTGATCGGAGCCCCGGCCGAGGCGCTGGTCTATCTCTACGCCTCCTGCGACCGCGCGGCCACCTACCCCGCCCTGCGCTTCGCCGACCGCTTCACGGGCCGGCCGGTCGACCCCTCCGACGCCGAACTCCGCGCGTTCATCCTGATCACGGCCGCGAACGAGATCGACGTCGCCCGGCACAACGAGGAAGGACCCCTGGTCCAAGCCTGGACAGATCAGCCCCGGATGCCGGCAGCCGCCTGCCCGGCCGTCGCGGGGGTATGCTCCGGCCGCCCCCGCGAGGCGAAGATGCCGACGGCGAACAGCGCCGCGAAGAAGACGCCGTCGGGCAGCAGGAACCAGGCTCCGGGCAGCCCGAGGGCACCGAGGAGGCACGAGACGATCAACGCGACACCGATCCACCACGGCAGCATCCGCGCCCTCAGCACAGCGATGCCGAGGCAGATCGAGCCGACGACCAGCGCCAGGAGCGCGACACCCTCGAAGGCCGCGAACCCCGGCGGTTCCTGTGCGGGGATGCCGCCGTGGCCGGCCAGATACGGCTTGACGAACGCCTCAGTGGTGCCTTCGCCGACATTGAGCATCACCAGCGCGGCGAATACGCCGGCGTAGCCGACGATGTGCAGCTTCGGCGCACGTCCGGCGAAGGTCAGGATCACCGGCAGCCCCAGCGCGATGATGACGTCCCCGACCAGTGCGATCCCCTCGAACAGCGGCCAGTTCCGATAACGGAACACCTCGTCGCCGCCGCCCGGCGCGAGCAGGTTGGCGGCGAGGTAGCCCGCCAACGCGACGATCGTGCCGACGATGAGCGCCCATCCGGCGAGGCGTCTCACGTTCACGGTCATGGTCTCCTCCATGGTTCGCAGCGCCAGGCGCTGTGCGCAAAGGCCGTCCGTCGGCGGCGCGTCCCCAGCGTCGGCCCTGCGCACCCGCGGGGTCGTCGTACCGGGGTCGGCACCGGGTGGTACCCCGGTCGCGAACCGCGCGGCCGGAAATGCGACCTGCGGATGACGCCACACGAGCGCGCCCGTAGGTAACTTGCGGATGTGATGGACGTGACGAACCCGGCCCAGGCGCGGGTGGAGTCGCCGGCGCGTGCGTGGCTGCAGCACGGGCCGGCCGGGCTGCTCCCCGACGCGCTGCTCGCCCTCGCGATCACCGGCTTCGCCCAGGCCGACCTCGCGTTCCATCTCGACAACTCGACGCCGTACGGCCCGATACCGGCCGTGGTCGCCTCCACGCTGGTGGCGACCTCGATCCTGGCGTTGCGCCGGGTGACGCCCCTCGCCACCGCCGTGATCCTCACGGTCGCGATCGCCGGGCCGATGCTGGTGACGCCGCTGACGGTCACGCTGTGGGGCGACTTCCTGCCCATCCTGGTCGCCACCTACTCGGTGGCCCGGCACAGCGTGCCGGGCCGGGCCTTCATCGGCGTGGCGGCCGTCGGCGTCGGCTTGGTCGTAGTGTTCCTGCGCAACCCGGAGTCCGGCACCGTCGGCAACATCCCGTTCGTCGCGGTGCCGCTGGCGGTGTGCTTCGTCGCCGGCCGGGTGCTGCGTGCCCGCGCTCGCAGCCACTCCGACGACCGCGCCCGGGCCCGGCGGCTGGAGGCCGAGCGCGAGGAAGCGATCCGAGTCGCGCTTGCCGACGAGCGCGCCCGCATCGCGCGCGAGTTGCACGACATCGTGGCCCACTGCGTCAGCGTCATGGTGGTCCAGGCGGGCGCCGCCGAGGACCTGCTCGACCGCGACCCGCAGAAGGCGCGAGCACCGCTGCGCTCGGTCCAGGAGACCGGACGGCAGGCCGTCGGCGAGCTCGGGCGCATGCTCGGCCTGCTGCGCGGGGAACGGGCCCGGCTCGCGCTCAAGCCGCAGCCGGGCACGGCAGACCTGGCCGAACTGGTCGACCACATGGCCGCGGCCGGCCTGCCGGTCGAGCTCACCGTGGAGGGTTCGGGCCGCCCGCTCCCACCCGGCGTGGACCTGACCGTCTACCGGATCGTGCAGGAGGCGCTCACCAACGTGCTGAAACACGCCGCGCCGACCACCGCGCACGTGAGGTTGCACTACGACGATCAGTCCGTACGGGTGAGCGTCCGCGACACCGGGCGAACAGGCGGGCCGGGCAGAGCCGGCACCAACCGCGTCGGGCACGGCCTGATCGGCATGCGCGAACGGGTCGGGCTCTACGGTGGCTCGCTTGAGACAACCCGCTCGCCGGGCGGTGGCTTCACCGTTACGGCACAGTTGCCGCTGGAGGCGGGCCAGCGATGATCAGGGTCTTGCTTGTCGACGACCAAGCCCTCGTACGCGGCGGTTTCCGCTCGATTCTGGAGGGTCAGGACGATATCGAGGTGGTCGGCGAGGCCGTCGACGGCATCGAGGCCATCGACCGGGGGTGCGTGCTGCAGCCCGACGTCATCCTCATGGACATCCGCATGCCGCGCTTGGACGGCATCGAGGCGACGCGCCACCTGCTCAACGGTGGCACCTGCCGGGCGCGCATCCTCATGCTCACGACATTCGATGAGGACGAGTACGTCTACCAGGCGCTGCGGGCCGGAGCGAGCGGCTTCCTGCTCAAGAGCGCACCGCCGCGCGAGCTGGCCGGGGCCGTCCGTACAGTCGCCGCGGGCGACGCACTACTGGCACCGGAGATCACCCGGCGGATGATCGAGGACTATGTCCGCCGCCCACGGCCGGGCTCTGACCGTCCAGCCGGGCTCGAGACACTGACACCGCGCGAACTCGAGGTACTGAGGCTCATCGCCCGAGGCCGCTCCAACGCAGAGATCGCCGCGGAACTCTTCCTCAGCGGGCCAACGGTCAAAACCCACGTCACCCGCATCCTCGCCAAGCTGGGTCTCCGCGACCGAGTCCAAGCCGTGGTCTTCGCCTACGAATGCGGCCTCGTCCACCCCGGCCGCTGACCACGGCCGCGCACCAGACCCGCCACCCCGCCGGCGAGGATCAACCCGGGAGGTGTCCGCGACATCCAGCCGAACTTGTCCGTGTCGACCGGCGGCGTCCGCTCACCGCTCACCGCTCACCGCTTCAGCGTGAGCCTCTTCCTCGACGCACCCGGGAACACGACGACCAGGTGCTGTTCCTCTCCCGCATCGTCGAGCCGCACGTAGACACGGAGCCGGTAGCGGCCCTTGCCCGCGATCGCCAGGTTCGGCATCGAAGCACCCGCGCCCACTTCTCCGCCCTCACCCATCTCCGGCACCGTTAGCCTGCCGCTGCGGCTGACGATCGGCACCTCGTTGACCTGATCCCACCCGGCCGTCCGCTGTGGCGGCGGGGTGCGGAAGGCCTTCACCGTAAGGCACAGATCGACGACGTCTCCGAGATGCCCGATGAGCACCGCGCTGCCGGCCGCCCCGAAGAGGGTGCTGTCGTCGTAGACCTTGCCCATCGCCCGCTCCGCCGACTCGTCGGCGGCTTCGTCGTCGGGGTCGTGGACCAGATAGCCGGGATCGCCGTCGACGAACAGGAAGTATTTGGCCGTGGCCTGGGCGACACCCTTCGTGCGGGGCCACGGGTCGCGGCACTTCGCGTTCTCCCCGGCGATGTAGGCGGCGTTCGCCGCCTCCTCCTCCGTGGTCGACCGCAGCAGCTCCGGATGGGTCGCGCCGACGATCTCCGGGCAGATGTAGACGAGGTCCGACGGATCGGCGCCCCGGGCGGGCCGCGCGCTCCCGGCCCGCGTCAAAATCGCCTCCTGCTCGTCGCGGTCCTTTGTACGGCACAGCGCCCGCCCGTACGCGAGGATCTGCTGATCCGACATGCTGTCCGGAAATATGGGCGGGACTCCGCCCTCTGTGCTCCGCGCCCGGCACAGGAACGCGGCGTCGCGTTCCGCAGGCTCCAGGTCGCCGAAGTTGGGCCGGTCATAGCAGTCCATCGACCAGCCTGTGTAGGTGAGGTGCGGCGTCTGCTCCGGGTGGATCAATGCGATGATCGGCAGTACGGTCACGGTCGCCGCCGCGACGCGGATCACGCGCCGCCGCGCGGGCGGAAGGTCCGCCGGGCGGCCCTCGGCGGGCAGTTCACGGGCGGTCGCCGCGATCCACACGGTGCCGGCGAATCCCAGCGCGTCCATCATGACCGGCACCGCCATAGTGCCGCCGCTGGGGATGCTTCCGAAGAAGACGTTGAGCGGGATCGCCAGCGCGTAGACGCCCACCGACAACCATCCGGCGGTCTGCGTGCCGCGGCTCCAGCGGCCGTCGCGCCGCTGCCCGACGAGCGTGATGACGATCGCCGCCACTCCGCCCAGCGTCAAGCCCAGTTCGACGATGTAGCCCGATCCAAGCTCTGGAAGGTCGAGTTCGTCGAGCAGTTCGTCGGCCATCGCGGCCAGCTCGACGACGAAGATCGCTCCGGCCGCCGCGCGCAACATGCGGGACCGCCAGCGGATGACGAGCAGGTAGAGGACGTCGATCGTGGTCCACAGCGCGAGCAGGAACGCCGCGTCGACCGCATCGGGGAGCAACTCGATCGGGTACCACAGCACGAGGGCGTACGCCACCGCCAGGTACAGCAGTCGGCGCAACGCCTTCGCCCGGCGGTCCAGTGGTCCCGGCGCGGGAGCACGCAGGATCAGCCACAGGAACGCGGCCTTCACCAGGGCGGCCACGAGCAACACCACAGCCGTCGAGCTGTCGAACCCGTCGCGCGCGTAGAACTGCGCGTAGGCCGGCGGCGACCATTCGACGGCCACCCAGAGCCAAGTGTCGCCGAGCACCAGACCCGCGACCGCCGCCGCAAGAACCAGACCTACTAATCCAATTCTGATAATCCGCAAGAAACTAGCCAAAAGCATGGGACGCGATCTTAGTGCCGCACCGCCGTACAGGAGGAAACAGCGGAACGAGCGGTCCAGCATGTTGCAGGCGACGTACTCGGAGAAGGGGTAGTCCCCGGAGGATGGACGCGGGGAATCCCAATGCGTCGCCGGGAATTTGGATCGCTCAGTCGTCGGTGTCGAGCGATGCTGTACCGGTGTCGTCGTTGCTGACCACGGTGAGATATGAACGGACGACTGCCCTGTTGCGTGGCAGCCGCATCCGAAGAGTCGTCTATTACCCGCTGACGTGCGGGGAGGACGGCCGCGATGTCGAGGACTGGGACTTCGGGCCCTGGCATCAGCCGACCATGGGTGTCGAGCTGTGTACCGATGGCGGCGCCTGCTTTTCGGCTGTATGGGGAAGCAGCTTCGACCACTACGGGCTCGAACTCTTCCCTGAGCCGATGACCGCTCACCTGCGGCGAATCGGAGAGCCATACGGGCCGGCTGCCGTGGAAGTGACCGGTCATCCGCGCTGGTCGAGCCTGGTCGGCAGAGCAGTGACCTGCGTTGACATTGTCTGGTCCGAAGACCATGAGAGCGGTATCCGCGTTCCGGACGCGATCCGGTTGTGCTCGCGAGACGGGGCCGTGTGGATCGCCGCCGGGCGACCGGCGCAATGGCCGCCAGGTGAGGTCTACCACCACCTCGGCACCGACGACGTGATGGTCGTGTTCACCGCCGAGTTCGCGGCCAAGGCGGGCATTCCTGTCGTCCGCTAACCCGTTCGGCCGAGCGCCACCACACCGCGATCGAGCGACCCCGCTTCAGCAAGGATTCGCGGCCACGACAGGCGAACGCATCCGCAGTGTCCAGAAGCGCCGAGGCCCGATCCAGCCCCTTGCTCGTAAGAAGCCAAGATCCCTCCCGGCGGGCAGCCGACCCGCGGACCGACCTGGGCACCGCTCCCACGCCGACCGTCTCCGAGCTGCGCTGATGGCACGGCATCGTGCATGATCTCATAGTGAACACCAGCCGATCGAGTACGGACATTGTGCAAGCCGCTTGGCAGAGAGTTCGTGCTGACGGACGTGTACGCCCCGAGCTGTTGGACGCAGCGTACGCCGAGCCGCGCCTGCGGCAGTTGTTCCCCTGGACGGGCATGGGAGAACTTCACTTCAGCCGCTGCACACGTCCTCGATGGACATGGGATATCCCCTATATCGCCTCAGTCGCGGGCGGCGGCTACATGGTGGAAGGCCCTAAGCGTGACGAGAAGGTGGGGCCCGCGGCAACGCCGTCCCAGGCCGTTGCGATGGTGGTGGAACGTCTTCCTTACGGTTGTGGCCCTGCTTTCGTCGGCACTCCCGAAGAACTTGCTGCACAGGAGCGAGCAACTGTTGACCCATGACGTGCCGGCCAGCACGCTTCTCCCCTGCCTGACGCTCCTGTGGTGCAAGGGCTTTTGGTAAGGCGGCCACCTCGTCCTCGCCTCGCCGCGCGTTTGGGACGCCGTTACGAGTTCTCCTTGTGCGGCGACAGAACATGGAGGGCGGCGTCGGCCGCGTGCAGGACCCCGATCCATGCGGGGTGATCGAGGTAGGCGTCGTCTGGGGCGGCGGGTCCAAGGTCATCGAGAACGCGAAGGACGGCATCAACCACGAACTGCACGCGGTCGGCTTCTTGCTCATCCCGGAAGAGTTGAGGGATCAGTGCTCGTGCGCCGACTTGGTCGATGAAAGTATCGTCGATCAGCCAGTTGAACGGCGGCGGTGAGGTCTGCCCACCCGTGTCCTGATCGCCAGTGTTGCTCTTGGTAGTCGCGGTCGCCGAGGACGTGTAAAGCGTTCAGAACGTCTTCACGTCGCCCTGGCCGCTGAGCCCGCCGTGCCACGAAGGCGTGTTCGTTCATGACACCACGCTACTGAGAGTCGGTACTTGCTAGGGGAAAGCCTGGCGAAATGTGCCGGGACTCCTTCCTGGGGTCCATCGTCCCCACGTCCTGTCCCGGACATGTTTGACAGGCGCCGTCATCGACCGGTCTTTCGTGCGTCGTTTGTGAATGTCGCGCGTCAGCCGAGATTAGTCCGCTCTTATTGTCTGGTGTCGAGCAGCGTTGACGACATCGCCGTGAGCGGTCTTTCTGCCGTAGAAGCCCCGGTCGACAGGCCGCATCAGCAGTCGAATGTCCCTGGACAGAAACGTCGGACAACTCACGGACTCAACACCGGCCGCTCAGATCGCAATGCTGTACCCGCTCTGTATGCGATTCCTGGATCTTGACGACGTGTCCGACATCACAAGATGATCTACAGATGTTGTCACGCGCAGGCGTCACCACGGCGGGTTTACTCGTGCTGGCGCTGGTGGGCGCCTGCGGCGACGACCGCGGGGATCATGCCGACGAGCGGGTCGCGCTCAAGGGCGGGGCGTCCTCTACGGCTGCCTCGATGTCCTCACCGTCAGCGTTGCCATCTCTCCTCGTCACAGTCGCGCAGTCGTCAGATTCCGCAGCCGTTTCCCCGCCGATGCCCATGGCGACCTCCTTGGCATCGCCGATGGCGACCTCTTCGCCCCTGCCGGTGACCGGCCCACCGCGATTCTTCGTCACCGCGAGGGCTCCACTCGCACGCTTTCCGGACAAGTCCAAGACGGCGATCTTCACTCCGGTACGGGCCGCCGTGCACGACGCCACAACCGGAGAGTTCCTGGCCGCCGTCCCGATGCCGCCAGGAGTGCGCTCCTCCTGGCAAGTGCTGGCCGCGGCACCTGACAACCGCACCTTCGTCCTTTCCGGATGGACCGGGCCGGACTCTCCCCTCCGGTTCTTCCGCGTCCACCTTGCCGAGGACGGATCGCCGAGCGATCCGATACCCGTCCCCGGACTCGAGAGTGACGCACTGGGCGCCGGATACACCATCGCCCTGAGCCCGGACGCCACCAGGCTGGCCTACGCCGCCTCCATACCGGGTGGAGTGAAGATCTCCGTTGTCGATCTCGCCACCGGTCAGCGCCGCGATTGGAACACGCGCGCGTCCGTGGTGACCGGCCTGGCCTGGGCCCCGGACGGTCAGCGGATCGCACTGGTGGTCGGTGGCTGGGGCATCGGCGTCCTCGACCTCGGCTTGAAGGGATCCGACCTGCTGGCCTCCACCCGCCTCGTCAAACCGAGCAACGACCTGCCACTCCTGGAGTCTGTGGCCTACACCCCCGATGGCAGAGCTCTGATCTACTCGGCCGGTCATGCCATCATGCGCATCCCGCTCGACGGTGCGGAGGAACCGCGGGTTCTCGCGCGGGTGACGTTGCCGGCCGACGCGTCACTGACCCTCCGCTTCAGCCTCGATGGAACCGGCCGATACCTGCTCTACGTGCACCGATGGCGGGGCTTTCGAGTCGATCTCGCCGATGGTTCGACCACGTCGGTGCCGCTCAAGACCGATGAGCACTCCGGCGAGGGCGACTCCCCGAACGCCGCCTGGTGATGGCCCCATCCGAGATTCATTGAGGGGGCGGCCGTCGACGCGGTCGCCAAGCAGCTCTTCGCGACCTGGCATGCATGGACCACACAGCGCGCGCACCGCAGTGATCTATCAGCACCGCCTGGCGCAGGCGGACAAGGGCATCGCCAACGCGATGCATCGCAAGATCAAAGGGCCACGATCCAAAGCTGAAAGGAAGGACCGGGACCAGCACGGGGACCCGCCCTGACCTGGGCGTACGGTCCGCGGTCGTCCACCGCCGTCCGAGCTCGTCCACGGTGATTGCCATCCAGATAGTCACCTAGTCGCTGTCGCGTAGTCCGTACCGAGAGGCGCGCGACGCTCTCTTCCAACTGGAACGCCGTACTGCTCGAACCGGTTGAGGACTGGTTCCTCAAGCTCTGCGAGACCGACCTGCACACCGCGACACTGGTCGAGCGACAATACTGCGCAGACAAGGCGAAGCCCTGCCACCATTTCCTCTCCGCCGAGGAGACCACTGCATCATTCTGGGCCTGGACCGGAAACGGCGAAGTCAAACGGTGACGCTTTCTGCGTGTTCGGTCAGGATGCGTTCTCGGATCGCGAGATGACAGGGCGACAAGGTGGCGCCGTCGGAGACACCTCCAACTTGTGGACGACAAGTGCGACCCCTGATGATCGTGGGTGTCCAAGCCGGTTGATCGTGAACAGGGGTCGCGCTCGCGTACCGTCTTCCCTCATCGACGTCCTGGTTCGCCACAGCGAGGACGTCACGCTGCCTTGTCCGCCCGTCGAACTGCCGGACGTGCACACTCTGGCGGATCTCCTCGATGGCCTGCCTCGATCCGCGGCACCGGCGGGGCCGCCGCTACCAGCTGGGCCCACTGCTGGCGGCCTGCGTACTCGCCGTCCTGACCGGAGCAACACGCTCGCCCGGCAACGCTCTTCGTCACGACCGGGTGAGGGGCCGGGTGTCCACCGCGCCGGTGAGCGCGAGGTGGCGGCGGCGGCTCGGCAGCATCATGGTCGGGTGGGAGACGCTCCAGGCCGCGCTGGCGCAGATCATCTCCTTGATGCGGGCGGCGGTCCGGCCCGTGAAGACGGTGGACGTGACCTGATCGTCGGGGGTCACGCGCTGGATGATTCCATCGCGGCGTCCGAGGCTGATGCACTGCAAGGAGTAGCCGATCGTGGTCTCGGGAACCTTGCGACCAGTCAAGCGCGCGGCGATGACGTCGGCTGCCAGCCATGCCATCGGGTTCGCCGAGGCGCAGGACATTCGCAGCGGCTTGCCACCCACGCCTATGGCGAGCGCGGCGTCCCCGACGGCGTACACATCGGGGTGCGAGACCGATCGCATGCTGGTGTCGACGACAATCCGGCCTGTGTCGGACACTTCAAGGGTGGTAGCGGCCGCGATCGGGTGCACGGTGAAACCTGCGGTCCACACGGTCACCTGGGCCCGGATCTTGCTGCCTGCACCGGTGACCACACCGTCCGCTTCTACCCGCGTGATGTCAGCGTGGTCGTGGACCGTGATGCCGAGCCGGTCCAAGGCACCGCGCAAGTGGCGCTGGGCCTTGTCGCTGAGCCAGCCGCCGACGCGACCACGGGCGGCGATCGCGACCTCAAGGTCCGGGTGGGCTTCGGCGATCTCGGTGGCCGCCTCGATGCCGGTCAGGCCACCGCCCACGATCAGCACGGTCCCACCGGGCTTTACCTGGCTCAGGCGCGCTCGCAGCCGGAGAGCGGCCTGCTTGCCGGCCACATTGTAAGCGTGCTCTGCGACACCAGGGACGCCGTGATCGGCGATGGCGCTGCCCAGGGCGTACACGAGGGTGTCGTAGGCGAGGGTCTCACCGCCGAGATCGACCGTCTTGCCTTCCACGTCGACAGCGGTGACCTGCGCGGTCCGGACCTGTACGCCGGTGCCCGCGAAGAGGTCGCGCAGCGGGCGGGGCCGCAGATCCTGCCCGCTCGCGAGCTGGTGCATGCGTACCCGTTCGACGAACTCCGGGTCGCCGTTGACCAGGGTGATCTCGACGTCGTCGCGGTGCAGCCGCTTGGCGAGGCGACCGGCGGTGTTGGCTCCGGCGTACCCAGCTCCCAGGACGACGACGCGGTGCTTCATGGCTCGCTCCTATCTGGTTGGTTTCAGCTCCTGAACCGGACAGGCGCACAATCCCTGACAGGGAACGAGTGTGGTGTAGGTCACCAATTGGTCCGGAACGGGCGATGAGGTCCAGCGGCTGCCCATGGGCGCGCGATGCGCTGGAGTGAATGTGGATCGAGGCGAGGCCGCCGGGGGTCACATCGAGGCAGACCATGCCAATGATCTGCCCGCCGACCTCGACCAGCACGGCAGGCAGAGCCGTTGACGACAGCGGCGGAGAAGGCGGGATCGCCGCCGACGAGGGCTCGTTTGGAGTCCTCCGCTGGAACACGCCACGCAGGTACCGGGCGATGCCCATCGCTCCGATGATCGGGATCCTGCGAGCGACGACCTTACCGCCGCTGTCGGTCACGCCGACCGTGTCTTCGGCGAGCAGCCGAATCAGTGGCTCGGTGTCGCCGCTGAGGGCCGCGGCGAGAGACTCCTCGACGATCTTCCGGGCCGCGACCTCATCGATGGCCACACCGTGTCCGCCGTAGCGCCACGTAAGCCGTCAACATCCCGGCCTAGATCGGCTTCGGTCGCCGGCTTCCCTCGGTACCCGTTGCCCTTACCCAGCGAGAGGCGGCGACATCAGCGGGCCGCCCACGGGCGAAAACACCAGCGAACGATCACGCGTCAGGCGGCCATAACAAGATCGACAGCACGCCGTTCAACCAGGTGGGCGGTACTGGGTTCGAACCAGTGACCCCTCGCTTGTAAGTCACCCCAGGAAGGGGCGGGACCAGCACCGGCACCTGCCCTGACCTGGGCGTACGGTCTACCGTTGTCCACCGCTGTCCAGGCTCGTCCGGGGCGATTGTCACCCAGATAGTCACCCAGTCGCTGTCGGCGTAGCCCGTACCGAGAGGCGCACGAGGCTCTCTCGGCAAGCTCCACTCGCCAGCCCCGGTCGGCAGCGCCTTGAACCCGTGCAGTAGCCTGACAGGGGTAGAAGCCAGGGGTTATATTCCAAGGTGTGGCCTGGAACGTCGTTCTGCTCGAACCGGTTGAGGACTGGTTCCTCAAGCTCTGCGAGACCGACCCTCACAGCGCAACCTTGGTCGAACGGGCCATCGACCGGCTGGCCGAGGTTGGCCCGGCTTTGGGCCGCCCACTCGTGGACACCTTGGAAGACGACGACCTGAACAATTTGAAGGAGTTGCGCCCTGGCTCCCGAGGCCGCTCAGAGATCCGGATCGTGTTCGTTTTCGACCCGGACAGGGAAGCCATCCTTCTGGTAGCCGGAGACAAGGCGGGACGATGGTCGCGCTGGTACCACGAGGCAATCCCTCTGGCCAAGCAACGCTACGCCCAATACCGCGCAGACAAGGCGAAGGAAGATCGAGATGAGCCCTGCTCGTAGCTGGCGCGAAGTCAAGGCGGAGGCGCACCGCCGCCATCCGGAGTTGGCCGATCCTGCCCGGCAGGCCGCAGCCGATGCTGAGCTGGACGCGTACGTGGCCGGACATCATCTGAAGGAACTGCGTAAGGCACTAGGGAAGACTCAGGCCGATATTGCCGCCGCCCTGGGCATCTCGCAATCCCGTGTCTCACAAATCGAGAACGGCGATCCTGAGGTTATGGAAATAGAAACCCTTCGCGCCTACGCGAACGCCCTGGGAGGACACCTTCAGGTGACGATCAGCGTCGGCTCTCATTCCGTCAAGGTCGCCTGAGCCGCCGCCCCCACAAGCATACGAAGATGCGCCACTCCCTCCCACGGCTCCGAGATTTCGCCCTGATCACCGATACCCGGAAGTCGAGAGTCAAGGGCAGTGGCACGTTGATTGAACGGCACGAGCCCCGCTTTCCCCTGACGGAAAGGCGGGCTCTTCACGCTGGTGGGCGGTACTTGGTTCGAACCAGTGACCCCTCGCTTGTAAGGAGCCAAGAGCGCTCCCGACGGCACGCTGACCTGCGGGCCGACCTGGGACACCGCTCCCCCGCCGCCCGTCTCCGAGCTGCCTAATGGCACGCTAACGGCACGGTGATCATGCCTCTTGTCGCAGCTCTTCGATGCCCTGGATCATGACCCCTGGGCCGTTCTCCGCTCGCCTAATGGCACGCTAATGGCACGGCATCGTGCATGATCTCATCATGAACACCCAGCCGATCCGGGTTGGACATCGTTGAAGCCTGCTGGCGGAAGGTTCGCGCTGACGGACGCGTACCCCCCGAACTGGTGGACGCAGCCTACTCCGAGCCACGCCTACGGCAGTTGTTTCCCTGGACGGGCATGGGAGAACTCCACTTCAGCCGCTGCACCACTCCACGATGGACATGGGACATCCCATACATCGCACCCGCTGTGAGGGGCGGCTACCTCGTGATGGGGCCTCGCCGTGACGAGACCGTAGGACCCGCAGCAACGCCGGCACAAGCCATTGCAATGGTGGTGGAACGCCTTCCGTCCAACGCAGCCATCGATTAGTGTGGTGGAGACCTGCATGCTTCTCCCCTGCCTGATCTTCCCGTCTGCCTCGACCCACCGCGAAGCGGCAGCGGGCCGGCGACGGAAGGTCAAGCCCGTCCTCGGGTGTACCTCAACCGGCCGCCGTTCCTCAATCATCAGATGCCAACGGTCTCGGACGGGCTTGAACTGGAGAAGTAGGGCTGCTGGGCTCTGCCTGGGTCGCGGTAGGCGGGACGATCAGGCCCACCTCAGCCACTACGGACCCGGCTCGTGCTCGTCGCGATCATCCCGGAGCTGAGGCCCCCGCCGGAGGCGTAATCAACTGGCCACAGGTCAAGGGATCGTCCTGCAGAGAACGATGTTTCGCATCTTGATCGCCCCAGGCCTGGTCAGCTCTATTCTCCTGTGGATGTCGAATGGCCGGTTCCACTCTCCGCTGCGTTTAGGGTCCCATTCTTCGTTGCGCGCGTCGGGGTGACATACGGCTTCGTATTCCGCGCTCGACACCCAGGAGACGGAAGGTGCGGATGCCGCGGCGACCATCAGGGTCAACAGGGCCACGGGGGCAGTGACGATGTGTCTACTCGATCTGGTCATGATGGTCAGCCCTCCAAGATCCCGACTATCAGATCATGTCGGAGCGGCTGAGTGGTAAATCAGGCGGTGGCGTGCCGGCGGTCGGCGCAGTGCCTTGTTACGGCGCGGCGGGTGCGCGGCGGTCCGCGCGTCCCCCGCGCGAGAACGGCCTCCAGGCCGCACGCGCAGCGCGGGGAGGACGGCGCGAGGGTGCGGCGGCGCGGTGCGCCGCCGCCTTGACTCCTATGAGCGTAATTCGGCAGTACGACCACTGAAGCTGCAGAACTTGGAATTGCTCTTCATATGGGCATCGACTGCTGGCGTCTCCCCAGATGCGCGGGCGGACCGTACCGGCCGGCAATCTCATTGCTGGCTGTCGTCTATCTCTTCATATAGGTCCTGTCCGTTGGACCAGCGGCTCAGCCATTCCGCCAACGTGGGAACCGTAAGAACGGTTCCAGCTTCGATGGGTCCTTCCGGATAGTCCCAGCCAGAACCATCCCAGAGCGAGACGGGGTTGCCAGGATGAGTAAGTGAGACGTACCAGTAAAGTGTGCATCCACCGCCCGCGATGGGGAACCCCATGACCTCGCTTACCTCGCGCGACTCCTCGTATGCCTCTACAGCATTCGGTCCAACTCCGCCAAGGCGGCAACCCTGGGGAGTGATCCCCAGAACTCCGCCTTCTGGGCCAGGGCCGAATCCGCCATCGCTGACCTCCAAGTAAATGCGTTTAAGAAGGAGGGGAAGGGGATGGCCGATACGTTGTTCGCAAGTGACAACGTCGGCCAGTGACGCGGGAGAATAGGGCGGCCCATGTGGGCTGCTGCGAAAAAACGCTATCGCTTCTGGCGCTCCGGCTCTCAAGGGAGCGTCCCATAGGCTGTCGTCGGGCTCAGCCGACTGCATGTTTGCAGAGGGAAGAATGGGTGGACCGTCGGGGAAGAAAGGCGCTTCCCCCGTTTCGGTCGTCTGCCGTTCGTGCGGCTCTGAGGCGAGTGGAAGTTCGCTTCGAGTATCACCCGATTTGGTCCGACTTCGCAAAGATACGAACCGCTTCCTGACCTGGTCTCCGTACTCACGCTTGAGCCAGTCCAGCGGCACCCAAACGGTGTCGTGGCGCCGGGCGGGATCGTAAGCTCGGCGACGAAGCCGCCGAATTAAATCATCGTGCGACATGATCGACAGTATGCCAGGCCGCTGTGTGCGGCAATCAGACCCGCCACTGAAGATGGAACCGGTGGCGCTCCCGGTACAGATAACCAATCAGGGAAGATCGTGAGGTGGCGACGATGAACGCAATCGAGGTTCGTGTGACGAGTGACAGCCGGGACGAGGCCGACCGGATTGCTTCTGCCGTCGTGGCTCGGCGTCTGGCGGCTTGTGCGCAGGTCGTTGCGCCGATCTCCTCTACCTACTGGTGGGCGGGTGAGGTTGGCCAGGCGGAGGAGTGGTTGTTGCTCATGAAGACGACTGCTGATCGCTTCGAGGACCTTGCGGCTTGCGTGCGTGAGCTGCACTCGTACGAGGTGCCTGAGATCGTGGCGGTGCCGATTGTGCAGGGGACGCCGGACTACTTGGAGTGGATCAGGCGGGAGACGGTCCCAGAGCGCGGCGAGTAGTGCGGATGTCGCCGAGTAGTTCGCGGGCGGCATGGTCTGGCCGGGCGGCAAGGGCCTTCTCCACCTTGGCGAGGTGTTGCATGCCCCAGGTGGATTCGGTGCGCTGGGCTGCTTCCAGGGCGCGGCGAGCGTAGGCGACTCCTTCGGTCACGTCGCCGAGCTGGAGCTGTGCCTGTGCGATGTCGGCGTAGACGATCGACACGTGCTTTTGGTCCTCGTCCTGGCCGAGAGCGGCAAGGGCGGCTTGGCCGGCTTCTGTGACGTGCTGCTCGTCACCGAGCCGTACGTAGGTCGAGTGAACCGCGCCGGGATTGATGGAGGCTCTGATGTGCCTCGGGTTCTGTGGAGTTGGCTTGGTTGGCCGTCATGCCAGCTGGGTGTTTGCGTAGAGCATCTCGTATTCGACCGGGGTACGCATCCCCAGGGCGCTGTGACGTCGTTGGCGGTTGTGGAAGATCTCCAGGTACTCGAAGATCGCGTTCGCCAGTTCGATGCAGGTGTTCCACCGCCGCCGATTGAGCAGTTCGGTCTGCGGACGGTGGCGATACCAGAGGCGATCATTCCGGCGCTGCGTCAGCACCTCGACCAGTTCACCGAGTCAGAACCGACAGCGCTCGTCTTCACCGGGGCGAACGGCGGGATTCTGCGGCGCAGCAACTTCCGGCGGGCCGCCAAGTGGAGCGAGACGACACGCAAGCTCGGCGTCCCCGGGCTCCACTTCCACGATCTTCGCCACACCGGGAACACGATCGCGGCCAGTGCCGGCGCTTCCCTCCGCGACCTGATGGCACGCATGGGCCATGACAGCGTACGCGCCGCGATGATCTACCAGCACCGCACGGCGGAGGCAGACCACAAGATCGCTGACGTCATGAACGGCAAGATCACACAGGTCCTACCGACCGAGGCGAGTGGTCACTGAGCAAGATCGATTGCGTTCGCTAATGGCACATTAATGGCACGAGCCCCGTTTTCCCTGGTGGGAGACGGGGCTCTTTTCGCAGGTGGGCGGTACTGGGTTCGAACCAGTGACCCCTCGCTTGTAAGGCGAGTGCTCTACCGCTGAGCTAACCGCCCGGACCGGACTACACCTTACGACACCGACCCGCCTCTCAGCACATCGAGTGACCACTCGGCGCCCGCGTCGTCGTCTCCCGCCGCCTGCCAGCCGAGCAGGGCCGCGCCCAGCATGCCCGCCCGGGGGCCCAGGGCGGCCGGGCGTACGGGCGGGGGCTCTTGGAAGGCCAGCCGCCCGGCCAGCCGTTCCCGCAACGGCTCGAACAGGACCGCACCCGCCTCCGCCAGGCCGCCGCCGATGACGATCAGGGCCGGGTCGAGCACGAGCACGTACGACGCGAGGGCGATGGCCAGGGCCTCGATCGCCTCACCGAACACCTCGGCGGCCACCGGGTCTCCCGCGGCCGCGAGTTCGACGACCTCCTTCGCGGTCGCCGTACGGCCGGACCGCGCCGTGAAGCGGCGGGCCACGGCCGAGGCGGAAGCATAGGTCTCCAGGCAGCCGATCTGCCCGCAGGCGCACTTCTCCCCCGCCGGCCAGACGGACGCGTGCCCGATCTCGCCGCCCCAGCCGTGCGCGCCGCCGTACGGCTCGCCGCGAAGCACCACCGCTCCCGCGATGCCGGTGCCGATGGGCAGGAAGAGGAAGTCGGCGACGTCGCGACCCGCGCCGAAGACGCTCTCGGCCAGGCCGCCCGTGCGGACGTCGTGGCCGAGCCGCGCCGGGACGCCCGGAGGCGTGAACGCCTCAGCGGGCACGTCGCGCCAGCCGATGTTGGCCGAGTAGACGGCGGTGGACGCGGTGACGATCCCGGGGACCGCCAGGCCCACCCCGGCGGGCGGGGCGCCGTATCGGGACAGGCCGAGGTCGGCGATCTCGCCGACGTAGGCGCGCACGGCCTCCACCACCGCGTCGGGGCCGTGCTCACGCCCTGTAGGACGCCCGGCGAGGACGGTGACCTCGCCCCGCCGGGTGACGAGGCCGCCCTTCATCGAGGTGCCGCCCACGTCGAGTGCGACCACGTACGGCGCGGACCGCGTCACGAGCGGCCCAGGACGCGGTCGAGGGCCGCCTCCACCTCTGCCGCCAGGCCGGGCATCGGCGCGGAACCCTGCGAACCGGCCGTGACGAGCGGCTCACCGGCGCGGGCGAGCCGCACCTCGCCGCAGGAGCGGCACTCGATCTCCCCCAGGCGGCAGATCAGCGCGATCGAGCCGCACGAGGCACACGTGTCGAGATCGAGATCGTGCACACGCTGGCAGTCCGGGCAGACGAGGACCTGCGCCTCCCGGCGCACCGCGCGCTTCCAGGGGCTGGCGCCGCGGACGGGGTCGGTCTGCCGGGCCCCGCACCTGTAGCAGGGCATCGTGGCCTCCAATGGGGCGAGTCGGAGTCGGAGTCGAATATGTCAGTGCCCGGGGGCGGGCAATGAAACGATCAGAGTTCCGCAAGCGCCTTCCGGTACTCGTCGAGATCGCGTGCGGAACCGATCGGGTTGACGACCTTCCAGCGCACGACGCCTTCGCCGTCGATGATGAACGTGCCCCGGAGCGCGAGTCCCCTGTCCTCATCGAGGACACCGTACGCCCGGGCGACCTCACCATGGGGCCAGAAATCCGACAACAGGGGAAAAGAGAAGCCCTCCTGGTCGGCCCAGGCGCGCTGGCTGAACATCGAGTCGACCGACACCGCCAGCACCTGGACGTGCGAAGGCAGGGAGCCGGCGAGCTCGTCGCGGATGGCCGCGAGCTCGCCATGGCAGACGGGGCTGAAGGACAGGGGATAGAAGACGAGCATGACCGTCTTGCCTCGCAGGTCGGAGAGGCGCACGGGAACGCCGTGCTGGTCCTTGAGCGCGAAATCCGGAGCCCGCTGCCCGACCTCTATCGCCATGAGCAGTCCCTCCCCAGGTATCCGCCCATCATCCTGCCGTACGGCATCCCCGGGCCGTACGGCAGGGCAATACTCAGCGGCGGGCCTTCGGGGCGACGAGTCTCGTGCCCGACCAGTCCCTGGCGGCGCTCACGCTGCTCGTCTGCGACAGCCCGGCGGTCGCCGCGTCCTCACCGATGTCGCTGGGCTCCACGTGGCCCTCGCGCCCCGCCTTGGGGGTCAGCAGCCAGATCTGGCCTCCGTCGGCGAGTGCGGTCATCGCGTCGCTCAGCGCGTCGAAGAGGTCTCCGTCGCCGTCACGCCACCAGAGCAGCACCACGTCGACGACGTCCTCGTAGTCCTCGTCCACCAGCTCGTTGCCGGTCAGCTCCTCGATGGACTGGCGCAGCGCCTCGTCGCAGTCCTCGTCCCAGCCGACCTCCTGCACCACCTGACCCGCTTTGAGGCCGAGTCGTTCGGCCAGGCCGCGCTCGCCCTGCGCCTGACCCGCGGTCGCGCTCACGTTTATCCCTCCTGCTTGGGGTGACCCCGCCCATGTCTGCGGTTGTCCCGGCTCGTTGAGAGCCATGCTTCGGCACAGTCCACACGCTGCGACCCGTCGTCGTCAACGGTCGCCACGGCGGGTGACCCGCACCGTTATCTCTTAATCGGTCAAAAACGACAAACGAACACGCCTGTCGGGGTTGTCGACGTTGAGGTCGATCAGGGCGACCGACTGCCAGGTTCCCAGCGCCAGCCTGCCCCCGAGGACGGGAACGGTCGCGTACGGCGGAATGAAGGCGGGCATGACATGCGACCTCCCGTGCCCACGGGAGCCGTGCGCATGCCGCCACCGGTCGTCGGCCGGCAGCAGGTCCCCCAGAGCGGCCAGCAGGTCGTCGTCGCTGCCGGAGCCGAGCTCCAGCAGCGCCACGCCCGCGGTCGCGTGCGGGACGAAGACGTGCAGCAGCCCGTCTCCCCCGCACTCGCGCGCGAAATCGGCGCACTCCTTCGTTATGTCGTGCACGCGCTCGCGCGCGCCGGTCCGCACCTCGATCACCGTCGATTTCACATCCGCGATATTACGATTCGCGCTGAGCTGGGAGGACGACAGCGTCCGGACCGGGGAAGACGAGCGCTTCGTGCCCGTCCTCGTACTTCACCAGGAACGGCGGGCCGCCCTCTGGACCGCGGACCTCGACGATCACACCGTGCTTCTCGTGGTCGCCCACGACGGCACCGTGCACCACCAGCCGGTCCCCTACCGTTGCGTGCATCTCGATCCCCCTCTCTCCAGAGCCTGGTACGGCTATCGCCACCTGGAAAGAGGAGAAACCCCCCTCTCCTCAGAGGAAGGGACAACTCATACCAAAACGTTACGTGGCCGGCACGCCGTCTCCCGGCCTCACCCGCGCGGCCCCGCGAGCATGCCGGAGACGTGAAACAGGCGAGGCGGGAGAGCGCCGGAGACGATGACGGGACGGTCAGGACCGCGACCGCGCGGCGACGTCGCCCGGTCTTTCGGGTAGGGCGCGGTCAGGCCGGGTACGGAGGTCCCGACCAGGCACGATATGACGCCGGCGACCTTGTGATGCCCCCGGCCTCGACCGGGAATGGATGGTAAGTAAAAATCGTCCTACCATCGGTGGTCTAGGCCAAGACCTGCCCCGCAGCCAGCGCGGACGGTTCGGTTACCGGGCAGTAGAGATGCACTTTCCGGTGGGACGAGACAGGATGGAAGAAGACCGCAACGCCGCGATCAAGCGCTGACCGCATCGCAGCAGGCAACACAGACGTAACAGATCCGACGAGACAAAGTCCATTCTCGGAAGGCGAGACCCAGTGGCTTCCGGACGCCAGCGTTTTTCGATCATCAGTGACGGCCTACCCAGCCAGTTGCCTGATGTCGATCCGAGCGAGACCAACGAATGGCTCGAATCGCTCGACAACGTCATCAAGACCGAGGGCCGCACCCGGGCCCGCTACCTGATGCTCCGGCTGCTCGAGCGCGCCCGCGAACACCAAGTCGGCGTGCCCGGCCTGCGCAGCACGGACTACATCAACACCATCCCCCCGGAGCGCGAGCCCTGGTTCCCGGGGGACGAGTACGTCGAGCGCCGCATCCGGGCCTACATCCGCTGGAACGCGGCGGTGATGGTGACCCGTGCCAACGCGCGGACCAACGTCGGCGGCCACATCGCCACCTACGCGTCCGCGGCCTCGCTCTACGAGGTGGGCTTCAACCACTTCTTCCGGGGCAAGGACCACGGGGAGTCGGGCGACCAGATCTTCATCCAGGGCCACGCGGCCCCCGGCATCTACGCCCGCGCCTTCCTTGAGGGCCGCCTCGACGCGGCCCAGCTCGACGCGTTCCGCCAGGAGCTGTCCCACGGGATCAAGGGCCTGCCCTCCTACCCGCACCCCCGGCTGATGCCGGACTTCTGGGAGTTCCCCACGGTCTCCATGGGCCTCGGCCCGATCGGCGCGATCTACCAGGCGCGGTTCAACCGCTACCTGCTGAGCCGGAAGATCAAGGACACCAGCCGCAGCCACGTCTGGTGCTTCCTGGGCGACGGCGAGATGGACGAGCCCGAGTCGCTCGGCGCGATCGGCGTCGCGGCCCGCGAGGAGCTCGACAACCTCACCTTCGTCATCAACTGCAACCTGCAGCGGCTCGACGGCCCCGTACGCGGCAACGGCAAGATCATTCAGGAGCTGGAGTCGTACTTCCGCGGCGCGGGCTGGAACGTCATCAAGGTCGTCTGGGGCCGTGACTGGGACCCGCTGCTGGCGGCCGACGTCGACGGCGTGCTGGTCAACCAGATGAACACGACGCCCGACGGGCAGTTCCAGACCTACTCGGTCGAGTCGGGCGCCTACATCCGGGAGAACTTCTTCGGCGGCGACCCGCGCCTGCGCAAGATGGTCGAGCACATGTCGGACGACGACATCCGCAAGCTGTCGCGCGGCGGCCACGACTACCGCAAGGTGTACGCCGCGTTCAAGGCGGCCCGCGAGCACGTCGGCCAGCCGACCGTCATCCTGGCCCAGACGATCAAGGGCTGGACGCTCGGCAAGGACTTCGAGGCGCGCAACGCCACGCACCAGATGAAGAAGATGAGCAAGGCCGAGCTCAAGGAGTTCCGCGACCGGCTCTACCTGCCGATCCCGGACAAGGACCTCGAGGCCGACCTCCCGCCGTACTTCCACCCCGGCGAGGACAACGACGAGATCGCCTACATGAAGGAGCGCCGGGCGGCGCTCGGCGGCTACCTGCCCAAGCGGGTAGTACGTGCCAAGCCGCTCAAGCTTCCCGGCGACCCCGTCTACTCGGGCCTGCGCAAGGGTTCCGGCAAGCAGAACGTCGCCACCACCATGGCGTTCGTCCGCCTGCTCAAGGACCTCATGCGCGACAAGGAGATCGGCGCCAGGTTCGTGCCGATCATCCCGGACGAGGCCCGCACGTTCGGTGTGGACGCGATGTTCCCGACCGCCAAGATCTACTCGCCCCACGGGCAGACGTACGAGGCGGTCGACCGCGAGCTGCTGCTGTCGTACAAGGAGTCGACCGAGGGTCAGATCCTGCACGAGGGCATCAGCGAGGCCGGCTCGATGGGCTCGGTGATCGCGGCGGGCACGTCGTACGCCACCCACGGCGAGCACATGATCCCGGTCTACATCTTCTACTCGATGTTCGGGTTCCAGCGGACCGCCGACCAGATGTGGCAGCTCGGCGACCAGATGGGCCGGGGCTTCCTGCTCGGCGCGACGGCCGGCCGCACCACGCTGAACGGCGAGGGCCTGCAGCACGAGGACGGCCACACCCCGCTGATCGCCTCGACCAACCCCGCCGCCGTCTCGTACGACCCGGCGTGGGCCTTCGAGATCGCGCACATCGTCAAGGACGGCCTGCGGAGGATGTACGGGGAGCACCCCGAGGACGTCTTCTACTACCTGACCGTCTACAACGAGCCCTACCCGCAGCCGGCCGAGCCGGAGAACGTGGACGTGGAGGGCATCCTCAAGGGCCTCTACCTCTACGCCCCGGCGACGGGCGACGGGCCGAAGGCGAACATCCTGGTGTCCGGCGTCGCCGGCCCGTGGGCGCTGGAGGCCCAGCGGATGCTGGCGGAGGACTGGGGCGTGTCGGCGTCGGTCTGGTCGGCCACCTCCTGGAGCGAGCTGCGCAGGGACGCGCTGGCCGTCGAGGAGCACAACCTGCTCAACCCCGACGCCGAGCAGCGCGTGCCGTACGTGACCACCAAGCTGTCGGGTGTGCCGGGGCCGTTCGTGGGCGTCAGCGACTACATGCGCGCCGTCCCGGACCAGATCGCGCAGTGGGTGCCCGGCGACTGGAGCTCGCTCGGCACCGACGGCTTCGGCCTGTCCGACACGCGCTCGGCGCTGCGCCGCCACTTCCACGTGGACGCGGCCTCGATCACGCTGGCGGTGCTGACCCAGCTCGTGCGGCGCGGCGAGGTCAAGGCCGAGACACTGCAGGAGGCCGTCGCCCGTTATCACCTCAAGAACGGGGTGACCGAGGTGTCGGCTCAGCAGACCCCGGAGACCAACGACACCCAGTCGATGGGCGTCTGATCCGCGGATCGTCCGGCGGCCCCCGCTCCGGCGGGGGCCGCCGTCGTTTCCGGGGCCCCCGGCCGTTTCCGGGGCCCCCGGCCGCACCGTTTCCGGGGCCCTCACGCACCTGAGCGGCGCGGAATGGGTCTTGCAGTGCGGTACCGTCCGGTCCCAAGCCACCTCCAAGCAAGAAACAAGACCGTTCCATCACGCTTGCGGCCGTGGATGGAAATCTCAGGAAATACTTCGGCAGACTGACCGGGGGGATGGCCGCGATTGCGGCTCTCGCCCTGCTCGTCGTGGCCGCTCCCGCTTCGGCGGACACCGGGGACGAGGTCCCCGTCGGCACCCGGCTGGCCGCTCGCACCCACCCGGCCGTGCAGCTCACCAGCATCACGTACTCGGGCGAGGTCGTCGTCCCGAGCAGCCAGGCCAAGCAGGCCGCGTGGGACCAGCTGACCAACGAGGCCACCCAGGCCGTGCTCGCCGGCAAGATCCCCTCCGACGAGCGGAGCATCGCCAAGTTCTTCTTCCAGCGCGTGGCGGCCGACGTCGACCGCTACCTCCAGCCCGTCGGCCCGGAGCGCACCGTCAAGGCGCAGGTCGGCGGCATGTGCACGGGCTGGTGGGTGACCCCCGACGGCTACATGGTCACCGGCGCGCACTGCGTCGAGATGAGCAACGAGGAGCTGTCGCAGACCTTCGCGCAGCAGGCGCTGGAGAAGTTCAACAAGCAGGACGCGAAGGAGATGATCAACGCCCTGCGGAACTTCGAGGCCGACAAGGAGATGCTCGAGCTCGTCCAGCAGATCTACGTCACCTTCAACAGCACCCACCTGGAGATCCGCGGCCTGCGCAAGAGCCTGTCGGTCCTGCAGAGCCTGCCCGGCGGCGGCGTCGACAAGACGGCCAAGGAGGTCCCGGCCGAGCTGGTGTCGGTCGGCGAGAGCTACCCGGGCAAGGACTTCGCGCTGCTCAAGGTCAACGGCCAGCAGAACCTGCCGACGGTGCCGCTCGGCGACGACGCCGACGTGCAGACCGGCGACACGCTCTACATCAGCGGTTTCCCCGGCCTGGTGACCAACACCCCGTGGTTCAGCCTCGAGTCCAAGCTCGACCCCGCGCTCACCGAGGGGCCGTACAACGCCAAGCGCACGACGCAGGAAGGCGTGCCCTACATCCAGACGCAGGCGCCCTCCTACCACGGCAACTCCGGCGGTCCCGTCTTCAGCCGTGCGGGCAAGGTCGTGGGCATGCTGATCGCCGGCACCGTGAGCGAGAACGGCGAGGCGTCGGAGAACGAGAGCTTCGTGCTCCCGGTCTCGATCATCAAGGAGAAGCTCAACGAGAAGAACGTCAAGCCCTCCGCGTCCCTGACGACGACGAAGTACAACGAGGCGCTCGACGACTTCTTCCAGCGGCACTACAAGGACGCGCTGCCGAAGTTCCGCGAGGTGCAGGCGCTGTTCCCGAGCCACCCGTACGTCGCGAAGTACATCACCGACTCCCAGCAGGCGATCTCGTCGGGCAGGGACGAGACCCCGCAGCCGGTGTGGCTGTGGATCGCCGTCGGCGCCGGTGTCCTGGTCGTGGTCGGTGGCGGTCTCCTGCTGCTGGTCCTCATGCGCAGGCGCAAGAAGGCCCCCTCCTCCCCGCAGGGCCAGTCGCCCTCGCCCGCGTACGGCGGGCCCTACCCGGGGGTGAACGGCGGTGGCGGCTACCCGGCGCAGGTCGGCGGCGGCTACGACCGGCAGCCGGTGAACGGCCAGGTGCTGCCTCAGGGCTGGCAGCCGCAGAGCCTGCCGGCGGCCAACGGCCACCAGCCCGGACGGAGTGCCGGAGGCTACGAGGCTTCGCGCTCCCGCGACTACGACGCCCAGCGGCAGGGCGGGGGCTACGACCCCCAGCGGCCCGACGGCGCGACGCAGTACGTGCGTCCCGCTCCCTCGCCCTATGGGCAGCAGCGGCCGCAGGCCGCGCCGGGCCAGGGGCCTGCCGGCTCCGACGCCCCGGACGTCGCCGACCTGGAGCGGGAGATCGCCGAACTGCGCCGCCAGTTGCAGCACCGCCCGCCGGAGGCGTGACGAGGCCCCGCCACGGCGCGCGCGGGGTCGCGCCCACGGCCCCGGGTCTCCGCCACCGCACAGCGCATGACGCGCCGCCGCCGGCCGCCCGTATCGGCACCTCGAACGGGCGGCCGGCGGACCCCACCCGGCCGGCGGGGGCGGGGGACGGCCGTCCGAGCGCCCTGACGGCCCGGAGGGGAAGGGCCCGGGGGAAAGGCGCCGCAGGGGAAGCACGGGGAGGTCCCGGCGGGCGGTCGGACGGCCTGGGTGCGCTCCGGCCGGTCAGGAACCGGCCGGGGCGAAGACGCCGAAGAGGTTGCCGGACGTGTCGTGGAGGTAGGCGAAGTCGGGGCCGTTCTCGTTGCCCACGACCTCGCTGAGCACCTTGCCGCCGAGGGCCTCCACCTTGCGGCAGGTCTCGGTCACGTCCCGCACCAGCACCGTGAAGACGGCGTGGCCGGGCATGCCGCCACGGGTGCCGAACACGCCGCCGCGCATCTCGTCGTCACCGTCGTAGCTGATGAGCCGGTAGTCCATGCCCACGGCGGCCGAGCCCTCGTCGGCGCGGAACCGCCAGCCGAACAGGTCGCCGTAGAAGCGCTGGACCGCCTCGGGGTCGTCGCTCGCGATCTCGAACCAGGCGACGGTGTTGACGGCGGGGGTGGCGGGAGTGGTCATCGTCGGTCTCTTTCTCTGTTGCCTTCTGCGCGCGGGCGCTCGCTCTCGTACGCGACGTGGCCGGCCGGGCGGCGTGAGGAGCGGGGAAGGCGCTCGGTGGACCGTGGCCGGTTCGTCGTCGTGTGAATAGAGCCTCCCGCCCGTCGGCGACACCCCCCTGTCGGTGTTTCCAGAAACTCGCGAACATGTTTTCGAATCAACCGGTCAGTCGAGCACCGGGGTGCGCGCGATCATGTCCGGCACGCATGCGTCGAACGCCTCCAGGGGCCGGCCGGGCACCGGATCCTCGGTGAGGACGGCCTCGACGATCCGGTCGAGCCGGAAGACGCGGACGGCGTCGCGCAGCCGGCACCAGGCCACCAGATACCACCACCCGCTCCGCCCGCCCACGAACGCCCCCGGCTCCACCTCCCTTGTCGTCAGCACACCGTGTGCGTCGCCGTAGTGGATGCGTAAGACGACGCCCTTGAGCAGGGCCTCCTCGATGACCCGGCCGATCGACCCGGTGTATCGGGACTCCGGCTCGTCGTCGGTGAGGATCTGCACGCGGGCGGCCAGTTGCCGGGCCCGCTCCCCCTCGGGGCCGGGCATGGCGGCGACGAGCTTGCGCAACGCGCTGCGCGCCTCGTCGGCGAAGGGCTGCTGCTCTGTGCGGCTGAGGGCGATCGCCACCGCCACGGCCTCGGCGGGGGTGAAGTTGAGCGGGGGCAGGGACATGCTCTTGTCCAGCGCGTATCCTCCCCTGCGCCCGACCTCCGCGTAGATCGGCACGCCGGCCTGCTGCAGCGCGGAGATGTCCCGCTCGATGGTCCGCGAGCTGACCTCGAAGCGGAGGGCGAGCTCACGCGCGGACCGGCAGCGCGGGGAGATCGCGCGCAGGTCCTCGACGATCGCGTAGAGCCGGTCGGTACGGTTCACGCCGCAGAGGGTAGGCCACCCCACCGACATTTCTCGCTGACGCGTTCGACTCCATCCCATCGACGCACGTCAGCACGGCATCCGGGCGGCGCCCGCCCGCCGGCTCACGGATTCGCGGGTCGTCACGACTCCGCCGCACCCGCCGCGACCGCCCCCGGTCATGCCGCCCGGGGCTGCGGCCGATCGGATGCCGCGTCCCGGCGCTGCGCACCAGCCGGGGAACGGCCCGGTCAGCCGCCGACGGCCTCGGCGAGCTCGGCCAGGCGGTCGCGCCCCGGCTCGGGGAAGCGCTCGTCCGTGACCTCGGCCCAGGAGATCCGGTCGAGCCGGAAGACGCGCACGTCGTCGCGCAGCCTGCACCAGGCCACCAGATACCAGTGCCCGCCCCGGCCGCCGAGGCAGATGCTCGGCTCGACGTCCCTGACGGTGGGCACGCCCTTGCTGTTGACGTACTCCAGGCGCAGCACGTGCCGCCCGCGCAGCGCCCTGTCGATGGCGCGCTTCACCGAGTCGGGGCCCGCGAGCGCGTACCCGCCCTGGTCGAGCCGGATCGGGACACCGGCCTCCCTGAGCTTCGCGACGTCGCGCACGACGGTGCTCTTGCTGACCCCGAGGCGCGAGGCGAGCTCGCGGGCCGACAGGCATCCGGCGGATTCCAGCTCCTTCACCAGCGCGTCGCGGCGTTTCATGATTCGACGCTACGTCGATCAGTCCGGCGAAACCCGCCTAACACACCTCACTCGGACGCCACAGCACTATCACCCCAAGTCCGCAGCAGTCCCCCAGGGGCGGGTGTTGCGGATGCGCTCGGGCGGTATCCCGCAGAGGGCCGCGCGCTCGCACCCGAACCGCTGCCAGTCGAGCTGGCCGGGCGCGTGGGCGTCGGAGTCGATCGCGAACTCGCAGCCCATCTCGTACGCCAGCCGCATCAAACGCTTGGGCGGGTCGAGCCGGTCGGGCCTGGAGTTGATCTCCACCGCGACCCCGAACCTCCGGCACGCCTCGAAGACGATCTCGGCGTCGAACTGCGACTCCGGCCGCCCTCGCCCGCGTACGACCCGGCCCGTGCAGTGCCCGAGGACGTCCACGTGGGGATCGGCCACCGCCTCGACCATCCGCCGGGTCATGTCCGCGGCGTCCATGCGCAGCAGCGAGTGGACGCTCGCCACGACGACGTCGAGCCGTTCGAGCAGTTCCGGCTCCTGGTCGAGCGAGCCGTCGGTGTTGATGTCCACCTCGATGCCGGTCAGGACGCGAAACGGCGGGCCGCCGTCCCCCGCGTACCGCTCGTTGAGTTCGGCGACCACGTCGAGCTGGCGCCGCAGCCGGTCGGCGGACAGGCCGTGCGCGACGGTCAGCCGGGGCGAGTGGTCGGTCAGCGCGAGGTACTCGTGCCCGAGCGAGCGGGCGGCCTCGGCCATCTCCTCGATGGGCGAGCCGCCGTCCGACCAGTCGGAGTGGCTGTGGAAGTCGCCGCGCAGCGCCGACCGCAGCGCCTGCGCGGCCTCGTCCAGGTCGACGTCCTTGGTGTCCTCCAGCCGCCGCAGGTAGGTCGGCACGGCGCCGTCCAGCGCCTCGGTGACGGCCAGGGCCGTGACCTTGCCGATGCCCCTCATGTCGGTCAGGCCGCCGGAGCGCGCGAGCCGTGCCAGCTCCTCCCTGGGCAGGTCCTCGATCGCGGCGGCGGCGCCGCGGAAGGCGCGCACGCGGTAGGTCGGCTCACCTGCCCGTTCCAGCAGGAAGGCGATGCGCTTCAGCGCCTCGACGGGATCCACATCCGGCACGCTACCCGGCGTACGCGGTCTCAGCCGGGGCGGACGTAACAGACCGATCAGGAACCCCGCAGCAGCCTGTCCCGTTCGTCCATCCAGACGATAATGTGTGCCGATCTCGACAGCAGGAGCCCGATTGGCAGAGCCCGGGGAGAGCCCCCCACCGAAGACGACGCCACCCGGCGGCTCCTCCTTGCCCACCCATCCCATGGCCATGGGCACGCCGCGGCCGCAGACGCCGCCGTCGCCGAGCGGCATCAAGTCCTCCACGGCGATCAAACTCGGCACCCTGGGCGTGCTGTCCGTCCTCGTCGTCGGCTTCTGCGCCGCGCAGGACGACTACGAGGAGGTCGGCGCGGACTGCGTGGACACCTCGACGCTCAACCCGGACGGGTCGTACGTGGTCGTCGACGACGACTACTGCGACGACGACGGTGGCAGCCACTACTACGGCTCGCACGGCGCGTACCGCTGGTACTACGGCGGCACCCGCAGCGGCGGCCGGGTCTACCGCGGCACGACGGTCAGGCCGGCCGACGCCCAGATCACGACCCGGACGGGGCGGGTCGTGCAGCGGGGCGGCTTCGGCTTCCACTCCGGCGGCGGCGGCTGAGCGGGGCCGGCACGTGCGCAGGCTGACCTCGGCGCCCAGGGAGAACTGGGCCGCCCTCATCGAGTCGCAGGGGCTCGCGTTCCACCGCTCCGCCCACCCCGAGGGCCTCACCCGGCCCTACTGGGACGAGAGCGTCCACTACGTCTTCACCATGGACGAGGTCCTGGCCCTGGAGGAGCAGGTCGAGGAGCTGCACCGGATGTGCCTGGCCGCGGCCGATCACATCGTGGCCTCCGACCGGTTCGCCGACCTCGGCATCCCGCCGCACTGCCGTGCGGCCGTCGCGGAGTCGTGGCGCCGGCGCGACCCGCACGTCTTCGGCCGCTTCGACCTGCGCTACGACGGCACAGGACCGGCCAAGCTGCTGGAGTACAACGCCGACACCCCGACGAGCCTGGTCGAGAGCTCCGTCGTGCAGTGGTTCTGGCTGAAGGACGTGTATCCCGGAGACGACCAGTGGAACTCGATCCACGAGCGCCTGGTCGACCGCTGGAAGTCCCTCACCCTCCAGACGGGCCCTGCCCACTTCGCGTGGACCAGCGCCGACGAGACGGGCGAGGAGGCGATGACCATCGGCTACCTCCAGGAGACCGCCGAGCAGGCCGGGCTGGTCACGACCGCGATCGCCATGGAGGACATCGGCTGGGACGCGCTCAACCGCCGGTTCGTCGACATGGAGCACCGGGTCGTCCGCACGCTGTGCAAGCTGTACCCCTGGGAGTGGGTCGTCGCCGAGCCGTTCGCGCCGCACGCGCTCGCGCAGCAGATCTCGATGACGTGGATCGAGCCGCTGTGGAAGATGCTGCTGTCCAACAAGGCCCTGCTGGCGATCCTCTGGGAGCTGTACCCCGGCCACCCGAACCTGCTGCCCGCCTACCTCGACGGGCCCCGCGAGCTGGCCGGCGGCCCCGGCTACGTGCGCAAGCCGCTGCTCGGCCGCGAGGGCGCCTCGATGCGGATCGCCGCACCGGGCGTCGAGGTGGAGACCGAGGGCGACTACGGCAGGGAGGGCTTCGTCTACCAGGAGTTCCTGCCGCTGCCGGACTTCGACGGCTGGCGACCGGTGCTCGGGGCGTGGGTGGTCGACGACGAGTCGGCCGGGCTCGGCATCCGGGAGACCTCCGGCCTCGTCACCGACGACACGTCCTCTTTCGTCCCCCACCGCATCCACGGCTGAAAGCGAAGGCCCCCCGTGAACACCACAACCTCCATCGCCGACGTGCTCGCGCACGGCGCCCTGGCGATCCTCGCGTACGCCATCCTCGGCGTGCTGCTGCTCGTCGCCGGGTTCTACGTCATCGACCTGGCGACGCCCGGGCGGCTCAGCAAGATCATCCGTACCGACCGCAATCCCAACGCCACGGTGCTGGCCTCCTCCAGCGTCGCCGGCGTCGGGCTCGTCGTGGCGGCCTCCATCTGGTCGTCGGGCGGCGCGCTGCGCGAGGGCCTGCTCGCGACGCTCGTGTTCGGCCTGGTGGGCATCGCCGTGCAGACGCTCGGCATGGTGGCCTTCGACAAGGTCGCCGGCATCTCGGTGCGCGAGCTCGTCAGGGAGGCCACGCTGCAGCCCGCCGCCGTCCTCCTCGGCGTGACGCACTTCTTCATCGGCCTCATCACGGCCGTCGCCGTCATCTGACCCGCCACCGCGCGCCGGTGAAAGATTCATGGGCGCCCGCGAGGAGGCCCAGGTGGGAGCGTGGGGCGTCCTGCCGAGGAGTTTCCGGGGATACGCCCGTATAGACCGTTCCCGCCCGGAGGGCCTACTCTCCTCCTCGTGATCACGGGGACCACGACGTCCGGGCAACCGGCGGAGGAGCCGCCCCGGAAAGGCAGCGACCCCGACGACACCCTGGAGGCAGCCGCCGTGGACGGAACGGCCGTCGCGGAGCCCGGAGACACCGCAGGCACCCGGGCGGCCGGCGAGGCGGAGCCCGAAGACACCACCGGCGCCACAGCCGCCGTCGAGCCGCAGGAGCGGCCGGTCGGCGAGGCGGAGCCCGGAGACACCGCCGGCGCCACGGCCGCGCGGTTCCTGAGGTCCAACCGCCACCTGATCGCGCTGGCCGTGCTCTGCGCGCTGTCGTCGGCCCTGAACTGGACCCTCTCGCTGCTCAGGTTCGCCCACTTCCAGGTGGCCACCTACGACCTGGTCATCTTCGACCAGGCGGTGCGCGGATACTCGCACTTCTCGGCGCCCACGGTGCCGCTGCGCGGGGTCACCGGCGGTTTCGGCATGGACTACATCCAGCTCGCCGACCACTTCTCGCCGATCCTGGCGGTGCTGGCGCCCCTCTACTGGCTGCACGACGGGCCCGAGACGCTGCTCGTGGCGCAGGCCGTGCTGTTCGCCCTGGCCATCCCGTTCGTGTGGATGTTCACCCGGCGCGTGCTGGGCACGCCGCACGCCTACCTCGTCTCCGTCGCGTACGCCATCTCCTGGCCGATCGCGCAGGCGACGGCGGTGGAGTTCCACGAGGTGGCCTTCGTGCCGCTGCTGAGCGCGATCGCCGTCGAGCGGCTGCACGCGGGGCGGCGCCTGCCCGGGCTGCTCGCGGTGCTCGGCCTGCTGCTCACCAAGGAGGACCTGGGCCTCATGGTGGCGGGCCTCGGCGTCTGGCTGTTCTTCACCGGGCAGCGCAGGCTCGGCGCCGGGCTGGTCTTCACGGGGGTGGCCGTTTTCGAGGTGGTGCGCAAGTTCGTGATCCCCCTGGCGGGAGGCAACCCGGCGTACTACACGCGCTACTCGAAGCTCGGCGAGGACCTGCCGCAGATGGTGTGGAGCGCCGTCACGCGTCCGCACGAGTTCGTGGCCATGCTCTTCGACGACCACTCGAAGTGGGACACCTGGGGCCTGCTGCTGTGGCCGGCGCTGTTCCTCTGCCTGCTGTCCCCGCTGGTCCTGGCGGCGCTGCCGCTGATCCTGGAGCGGCTGCTGGCCGACTCGGACAACTGGTGGTCGACCGGCTGGCACTACGACGCGTTCGTGGTGGTGATCCTGCTGATGGCCGGGGTGGACGGCGCGGCCCGGCTCATCCGGTGGCTGGAGCGGCGCGGGGTGCCGCGCCCCGGGCACGGGCTGCGGCTGGCCTACGCCGCCGCGGTCTTCGCGGTCGCGGTCACCACGGTCCCCTACCGGCCGTTCGACAACCTCATGAGCCCCGACTTCTACCACCCCGATCCGCGTACGGCGGCCAGGGAGCAGGCCATGAGCATGGTCCCCGACGGCGTGGTGGTGGAGGCGACCGACGACTTCGGCGCGCGGCTGTCCGGCCGGAGGACCGTGCTGTGGTGGGACTACCAGAAGCGCGGCACGCCCTGGATCGTGGCCTCGGTCAACAACGACCTGCGCGGCGTGGTGAACAGCTACCTGACCGAGGGCTACGAGCTGCGCCTCGACCGGGACGACATCGTGGTCCTGCACCGCATCGGCGCCTGAGGCCGCGGGCCGCCGTTCCGACCTGCGGCGACGCGCTCCACACCCCCGTACGGCACGATCACCGGGATGACCTGGCACGCTAGAGGGCGTGAGCGAGCGGGGCGCGTGGAACGGCGGACAGGTGCGGGCGGACGGGCAGGGCGACGACGTCGGCCGGATGGCCGGAGACGGTGTGCCGGCGAGCGACAGGATCCGGGAGGACGACAGGATCCGGGAGGACACGGCGCGGCGGCTCGACCGGGCCATGGGCAGCCTCGGGACGGCCGCGATGGCCCGCATGGAGGAGCGGCTGGCCTGGTATCGCGCGCTGTCGGCGGAGGACAGGTCGTGGGTCGGGCTGGTGGCCCAGGCCGGCATCGCGGCGTTCGTGGAGTGGTTCGGCCACGCGGGCGAGGGGCGGCCGACGCCCAGCATCGAGTTCTTCGGCACCGCGCCGCGCGAGCTCAAGCGCAGCGTGTCGCTCCAGCAGACGGTCGACCTCGTCCGCATCGTCGTCGAGGTCGTCGAGGCCCAGGTCGAGGAGCTGGCCGCGCCCGGCGGAGCGGAGCTGCTGCGGCACGCGATGCTGCGCTACACGCGCGACGTCGCCTTCGCCGCCGCCCAGGTGTACGCCAGGGAGGCCGAGGCGCGCGGCTCGTGGGACGCCCGGCTGGAGGCCCTGATCGTGGACGCGCTGGTGCGCGGCCAGGTCGACGACGGGCTGCACTCCTGGGCCGCCGCGCTCGGCTGGACCTCCGCGCCGGTCGTCGTCTTCGCGGGGTACGCCCCCGACGAGGACCCGCAGAGCGTGATCGACGGGCTGCGCGACAAGGGGCGGCGCCTCGGCCACGAACTGCTCGCCGGGGTGCAGGGCGACCGGCTCATCGTCATCGTGGGCGGCGCCGACGGCGTCAAGGACGCGGCGCGCGGCGTGGTGGCGCGCTTCGGCCCCGGGCCCGTCGTGATCGGTCCGGAGGTGCCCGACCTGCACGCGGCGGCCAGGTCGGCCCGCGCCGCCATCGCGGGCCTGCGCGCCGCCGCCGGCTGGCCCGACGCCCCGCGCCCCGTCCTCGCCGAGGACCTGCTGGCCGAGCGCGCGCTGGACGGCGACGAGGACGCCAGGGCCCAGCTGGTGGAGAACGTCTACAAGCCGCTCGCGGGGACCCCGCTGCTCGACACGCTCGCGACCTACCTGGAGCAGGGGACCTCACTCGAGGCGACGGCCCGGCTGCTGTTCGTCCATCCCAACACCGTGCGGTACCGTCTACGTAAGATCACGGAACTGACCGGGTACCAGCCCACGGAGGGGCGGTCCGCATTCACCCTCCAAGTGGGACTCATACTCGGGCGCCTGTCCGTAACCTGAGCCGGGCCTTAATCTCCTCGACACCGAAACTGTAGGGACCCCACAACGCGACGGCCACAAAGTTCGTTCGGATCTCCATCAGTGTGGTGAACCTCTACAGGGCAGGGTTGAGTACGTGCTCGTCATCGTCGCTCCGGGCCAAGGCGCCCAAACCCCAGGATTCCTCAGTCCGTGGCTCGAGATACCCGAGTTCCGCGAGCGGATCTCCGCGTGGTCGGAGATCGTGGATCTCGATCTCGTGACGTACGGGACGACCGCCGGCGCCGACGAGATCCGCGACACCGCCGTGGCCCAGCCCCTGCTCGTGGCGGCCGCCCTGGCGTCGTTCGAGACGCTCGGCGTCCGGCCGGACATGGTCGCGGGCCACAGTGTGGGCGAGCTGGCCGCCGCCGCGATCGCCGGGGTGCTGTCCCCCGAGCAGGCCCTCGCCCTGGTGCGCGAGCGCGGCCGGGCGATGGCCAAGGCGGCCGCGATCACCGAGACCGGCATGAGCGCGGTGCTCGGCGGCACCGAGGACGACGTCCTCGCCGCGATCTCCAAGCACGGGCTGACCCCCGCCAACATGAACGGCGCGGGCCAGATCGTCGCGGGCGGCACGCGGGCGCAGCTGGAGGCCTTCGCGGCCGAGCCGCCGGAGAAGGCGCGGGTGCGCCCCCTGGCGGTCGCCGGAGCCTTCCACACCGTCCACATGGCCCCCGCCGTCGACCACCTGCGGGCCGAGGCCGCGGCCCTCACCCCCGCGGACCCGTCGGTCACGCTGCTGTCCAACTCCGACGGCGCGGCCGTCTCCGGAGGAGGCGAGTTCCTCGACCGGCTGGTGAACCAGGTGGCCAACCCGGTCCGGTGGGACGCCTGCATGGCGACGATGGCCGAGCGCGGCGTCACCACCATGATCGAGCTGCTGCCCGGCGGCACGCTGACGGGCCTGGCCCGGCGGGCCCTGCCCGGCGTGAAAACCGTGGCGCTCAAGACCCCTGACGACCTGGACACCGCCCGGGAGGTGCTGCAGTGAGGCTCGGCCAAGGCGCCCCCGCGGCGAGGATCCTCGCGTTCGGCGGCTATCAGCCCGCCCAGATCGTGACCAACGACGACCTCGCCGCCCGGCTCGACACCAACGACGAGTGGATCCAGAGCCGCGTCGGCATCAAGGAACGCCGCGTGGCGGGCCCGCAGGAGTCGGAGATCGACCTCGCGGTGCAGGCGGGCGGCAAGGCCCTGGCGGCCAGCGGCCTGTCCAGCGACGACATCGACCTGGTGATCGTGGCGACCTGCACGATCGAGGCCCCCATTCCCAACGCCGCCGGCCGCGTCGCCCACCGGCTCGGCATCACCGCCCCCGGCGCCTACGACCTCAACGCCGCCTGCGCCGGGTTCTGCTACGCGCTGGCCGCCGCGTCCGACGCGGTGCGGTCGGGCTCGGCGACCAACGTGCTGGTCGTCGGCAGCGAGAAGCTGAGCCAGTGGGTCGACAGCGAAGACCGATCGACCGTCGTGATCTTCGCCGACGGCGCGGGCGCCGCGGTCGTGGGCCCCTCCGACCGGCCGGGCATCGGCCCGGTGGCCTGGGGCAGCGCCGGCGACAAGGCCGAGGCGATCCAGATCAAGGACCGCCGGTCCTTCCTCCACCAGGAAGGCCAGACGGTGTTCCGCTGGGCCACCACCGCGCTTCACCCGGTGGCCAAGCTCGCCTGCGAGCGTGCGGGCGTGGACCCCGCCGACCTGGCCGCGTTCGTCCCCCACCAGGCCAACCTGCGGATCGTCGAGGCCATCGCGCGCAAGCTGGGCGCCGACAACGCCGTCGTCGCCAGGGACATCGTGCTCGCCGGCAACACCTCCGCCGCGTCGATCCCGCTCGCGCTCTCGCGCATGATCGAGCGCGGCGAGGTCCAGTCGGGCGGCCTGGCCCTGCTGCTGGGCTTCGGCGCCGGCCTCACCTACGCCTCCCAGGTGATCGAGATCCCCTGAGGAACTTGTACGGCCTGCCGTACAGAGCTGGGGCAACCCAGGAAACCCGGAAGACAGTAAATCCAAGGAGTAGTCGCGACATGGCACTGACCGAGCAGGAGATCCTCGCGGGCCTCGGCAAGATCATCAACGAGATCACCGGCATTTCGGCCGACGAGGTCACCCCGGAGAAGAGCTTCGTGGACGACCTGGACATCGACTCGCTCTCCATGGTCGAGATCGCCGTCGCGGCCCAGGACGAGTTCGGCGTCGAGATCCCCGACGACCAGCTCAAGAACCTGAAGACCGTCAAGGACGTCATCAACTTCATCCAGGCCTAGGGACCCCTAGGTCGCACGACGGCCGCACGGACGTGCCCGCCTCGCCTCCGGCGAGGCGACAGGGCGCGTCCGGCCCCCTTTAACGCCCCGATATCAAGAGGAGTGCAGAAAAGTGAGTAAGGACCGGGTACGTGTCGTAGTCACCGGGCTCGGCGCGACGACGCCCCTCGGTGGAGACGTCGCATCGACCTGGTCGGCGCTCCTCGAGGGGCGGTCGGGCATCCGCCCGCTCACCGAGGACTGGGTCGACTCCGTGCCGGTGAAGTTCGCCGGCATGGCGGCCGTCGATCCGGCCGAGGTCCTGCCGCGGCCGGAGGCCCGCAGGCTCGACCGCAGTGAGCAGTTCGCGCTGATCGCCGCTCGCCAGGCGTGGCAGGACGCGGGGGCCCCCGAGGTTCCCGCCGAGCGGCTCGGCGTCTGCGTGTCCAGCGGCATCGGCGGCATCGGCACCACGCTGTCGGCCTACGACACCTTCAAGGAGAAGGGCTGGCAGCGGCTGTCGCCGTTCACCGTCCCGATGCTCATGCCGAACGGCCCGGCGGCATGGGTGGGCCTGGAGCTCGGCGCCATGGCCGGGGTCCACGCCACCGTCTCCGCCTGCGCCTCCGGCGCCGAGGCCATCGGCTACGCGATGGAGATGATCCGGAGCGGCCGGGCGGACGTCGTGGTCGCCGGCGGCACCGAGGCGGCGATCCATCCGCTGAACATGGCGGCCTTCGCGGCGGCCCGGGCCATGTCCACGAGGAACGACGAGCCCGAGCGGGCCTCCCGCCCCTGGGACCGGGGCCGTGACGGCTTCGTCCTCGGCGAGGGCGCCGGCCTGGTCGTGCTCGAGTCGTACGAGCACGCGGTGGCCCGCGGCGCCCGGATCTACGCCGAGGCGGCGGGTCTGGGCATGTCCGCCGACTCGCACCACATCACCCAGCCCGAGCCCGAGGGCCGCGGCGTCATGATGGCGATGACCCAGGCCATCACCGACGCGGGCCTGACCGGCCGGGACATCCTCCACGTCAACGCGCACGCCACCTCCACCCCCGCGGGCGACGTCATCGAGGCGCAGGCCATCCAGAAGTCGATCGGGTCGCACCCCCTCGTCACGTCGACCAAGTCGATGACCGGGCACCTGCTCGGCGGCGCCGGCGGCATCGAGTCCGTGTTCACGATCAAGGCGCTGGCCGAGCGACTGGTGCCGCCGACGATCAACCTGGACGACCTCGACGAGGGCGTCGAGGTGGACATCGTGCGTGCCAAGCCGCGCGACCTTCCCGAGGGGCAGATCGCCGCGGTGAACAACTCCTTCGGATTCGGCGGACACAACGTCGCCGTGGCCTTCACGACGGTTTGACAAGGGAGTCTCGAATGACAGTGCTGGACAGCAGAACGGTGGCCGACGCCGCCGAAGCGGCCGCCGTCGACCCCCGTGACCCCCTGGTGCGCCTCGGCCAACTGCTGGACGAGGGCTCCATCCGGCCGATCACCCCCGAGGACAAGAGCGGCGTGCGGGCGGTCGCCGGGCGCATCGAGGGTGTGCCGGTCGTGGCGTTCTGCAGCGACGCCCGGGTCCAGGGCGGCGCGATGGGCTCGGAGGGCTGCGAGCACATCGTCCACGCCTACGACGTCGCCGTGCGCGAGCGGGTGCCCGTCATCGGCCTGTGGCACTGCGGCGGCGCCCGCCTGGCCGAGGGCGTGGAGTCGCTGCACGCGGTGGGCCGCGTGTTCGCCGCCATGACCAAGGCGTCGGGCCTGGTCCCCCAGATCTCCGTCGTCGTCGGCCCGGCGGCCGGCGGCGCCGCGTACGGCCCGGCCCTGACCGACATCGTGATCCTGGCCGACCAGGGCCGCATCTTCGTCACCGGCCCCGACGTCGTCCGCAGCGTCACCGGCGAGCAGATCGACATGGCCGCCCTCGGCGGCCCCGAGCCGCACAGCAAGCGCAGCGGCGTCGTCCACGTCGTCACCAAGGACGAGCCCGAGGCGATGCTGCGGGCCCGTCAGCTCGCCTGCCTGCTCGGCCACCAGGGCCGGGTGCGCGATGAGGTGGACGAGGTCGACTTCAGCGACGTGCTCCCCGACAACCCCCGCCGCGCCTACGACGTGCATCCGCTGGTGAACGGGCTGCTCGACGAGCCCGGCGTGGAGCTGCACCCCAAGTGGGCGCCGAACATCGTCACCACCCTGGGCCGGCTCGGCGGCCGCACGGTCGGCGTCATCGCCAACAATCCCATGCGGCTCGGTGGCTGCCTCGACTCCGCCTCCGCCGAGAAGGCCGCCCGGTTCGTCCGCATGTGCGATGCCTTCGGAGTGCCGCTGGTGGTGCTCGTGGACGTGCCGGGCTACCTCCCGGGTGTCGGCCAGGAGCACGACGGGGTCGTCCGGCGCGGCGCGAAGCTGCTGCACGCGTTCGCCGAGGCGTCCGTGCCCCGCGTCACGCTGATCACCCGTAAGGCGTACGGCGGGGCGTACATCGCGATGAACTCCCGCTCGCTCGGCGCGACCCGGGTGTTCGCCTGGCCGGGCATCGAGGTGGCGGTCATGGGCGCCGTCGCCGCGGTGCGCATCCTCAAGCGGCGCGAGCTGGCCGCCGCCCCGGAGGAGGAGCGCTCCGCGCTCGAGGCCCGGCTGGCCGAGGAGCACGAGAAGACGGCGGGCGGCCTTGAGCGCGCCCTCGACCTCGGCGTGATCGACGAGGTGATCGAGCCGGCCAAGACGCGCGGCACCATCGCCCGGGTGCTCGCCCAGGCCACGCCGGCCCGGGGCGCCCACGGCAACATCCCGCTCTGACGACGCGCTGACAGCGCCGGTCCCCACCCCGGGGACCGGCGCTTTCGCGTTCTCCGAGAGCGGACGTCAACTACTTGACGCTCAACGACAAGTACTTGATGCTTGTCGTCAAGTAGAAGGGAGGCGGGCATGGACGAGCGCCGCGAACTGGCCGAGGACCTGTGCCGGGTCGTCGGCGGCAGGGTGCTCGGGGCGCTGGAGATCCTCTTCGAGCCGGACGAGCTGTCCGGCGAGGACACGCGACTGCGCGAGCTTCTCGTGGTGAAGAGCCGGGCCTGGGCCGACGTGCTGTGCGGCGAGGATGACCGGGCGGCCGCCTTCCTCGCGATCCGGCTGGTGAGCGCGCTGTATCCGGGCGACGCGCCGTTCGACCCGCCCGCCGCGTGGTGGGGCACGCCACTGGGCCGGGCGGTCGCCCGGCGCGCGGGGCACCCCGCCGCGACCGCGGTGCCGGTCTCGGTCGCCGCGGCGATGCTCGGCATCACCCGTCAGGGCGTGCACGACCTGGTGCGCCGGCACAAGCTCGACCGCGATCCCGAGGGTGCGATCACCACGGCGTCGATCCAGGCCCGCCTCTCCCGGAGCCGCGGCGACCAGGCCGCGGCCGGCGTGAGGAGGCGTGAATGACCGTGTTCACCGGTTCCACCGGCGACGTCCTGCGGCTCGCGGACGGCCTGGCCGTCCGGCGGCTGGGGTACGGCGCGATGCAACTGCCGGGTCCGGGCGTGTGGGGCCCGCCGCGGGACCACCCCACCGCACTCGCCGTGCTGCGCCGGGCCGTGGAACTCGGCGTCACCCACATCGACACCAGCGACTTCTACGGCCCGCACGTCGCCAACGACCTGATCAGACAGGCCCTGCACCCCTATCCGGACGACCTGGTCATCGCCACCAAGGTCGGCGTGGTCCGCGACGAGTGGCGCGGGTTCGAGGCCGCGGCGGAGCCTGAGCGGCTGCGCGAGCAGGTCGAGGAGAACCTGGTCCGGCTCGGCCGGGCCCGGCTCGACCTCGTCTACCTGCGCGTGGGCGGAGACGGACTGCTGTTTCCCGGCGAGGTGCCCTTCGCCGAGTCCTTCGGGGCGCTGGCCGAGCTCCGCGAACGCGGGCTGATCCGGGCGCTCGGACTCAGCGGCGTGACGACAGGGCAACTGGCCGAGGCGCGCGCGATCGCGCCCGTGGCCGCGGTGCAGAACCGGCTCCACCTGTTCGACCGGTCGGGCGCGGACGTCCTGGCCGCGTGCGAGGAGGCGGGCATCGCGTTCACCGCCTACTTCCCGCTCGCCGCCGGCATGCTCCGGCCCGGGCTGGACCTGTCGCAGGCCCCGCCCGGCATGGCCCCCTCCCCCGAGCAGTTCGCCGCACTCGACGATGTCGCCGGCCGATACGGCGCGACCCGCGCCCAGGTGGCGCTCGCCTGGCTGCTCGGCCGTTCCCCGGTCACCCTGGCCATTCCCGGCACCTCCTCGCCCGCCCACCTGGAGGAGAACATGGCCGCGGCCCGGCTGCGCCTGTCCTCCGAGGACATCGCCCTGCTGGACGGGCTCGCCTGAGCCGCCACCCGCCCGGCCTTTCCGGGGGAGGGGGCCGGGCGGGCGCGGGCGAGGTCAGGACGTGAGCTGGGGAAGCTCCAGGTAGGACTTGCCGCGGACGAACCACTGGAAGTCGGCCGCGTTCCTGCCGCTCGGCGAGGGCAGCCCGGCCCGCAGGTTCACGGCCGTGTTGACCAGGCCCCAGTTGAGGCCGCAGCCCGACGCCTTCGGCACGGCGAACGTCGTGTCCTTGGCCGCGACCTTGAAGACCGGCGTCCCGTCGATCGACGTCAGGTCCAGCGAGGTGACCTCGGGGTTCAGCACGATCGGAGCGGCGTCGCTCCCGATGTAGCACTTCTTGCCGAGCAGCGAGTGGATCATCCGGATCTTGATGCCGACGCCTCCCGGGAAGATCGGGCCGGCCTCGACCTTGCCGGTGCCCTGGGTCTCCACGTACACGTCGGTGAGCTTGGGCACCTCGAACGGCTTGCCGATGAGGCCGCCGGGCACCTTCATCCGGCCGCCGACGACGCTGCCGTACGCCGCCGCCGTGCTGCCGTCGGCGAGCTTGCCCTGGGCCACGGTGATCCGCAGCGGCTCGCTGATGTCCTGGGTGATCGAGCCGAGCTTGATCGAGCCGCCCACGGTGATGATGAAGATGCAGCTCCAGGTGTCGGGTGTGGCGCCGGCCGGAAGCCGTGGGCAGTCGGCCCAGTCGGCGTCGCTCGGGTGGTAGTCGTAGGCGGCGGCCGCCTGGGCGGGCGCCGCCGAGCCGGCCAGCAGCGCCGCCGCCGCCACGCCGATCGCCAGGCGCCGGGCAAGAACGCTCATGGACTCCTCCTTGGGTCCGCGTCGGGGGGTGCGGACGTGGATGAGTCCCGGTATATCTGCGAAAAAGACGACTTTCTATGTCGCTTTCACAAGGTGCAAGGGCGGATTGTTATCACGATCCGCGTAAAAGGCGTCAGACGGCCGCGTGCAGCCAGCGCACCGGCGCGCCCTCTCCCGCGTACCGGAACGACTCCAGCTCCTCGTCCCACTGCTTGCCGAGCAGGCGGTCGAGCTCCTCCTCCAGGACGACCCGGCCCTGGGCGGCCATCAGCATCACGTTGCGTAGCCGGTCCTCGGGGACCAGGATGTCCCCGTTCGCGCCGACGACCGCCGTGAAGGCGCCCAGCGTCGGCGTGTAGGCGTGCCGGGAGCCGTCGACGCCCGGCGAGGCGTCCTCGGTTATCTCGAAGCGGATGCGCTGCCAGCCCATGAGTGAGGACGTGATCGCCGCCGCCGTGCCGGGACGCCCTTCCCACTCGGCCTGGGCCCGCAGGGTCCCGGGCGCGGCGGGCTGGGCGGTCCACGTCAGGTCGACGGGCACGCCAAGAACGCCTGCGACGGCCCACTCGATATGCGGGCACAGCGCAGGCTGGGCCGAGTGGACGTACAGGACGCCACGAGCAGCAGCCACCGGACCTCCCAATTCGCATGAGGTGCGCCTTCCCCAACGGCCTCATACTTGGAATGATCACGGTTGGATGACTGTAGGAGAGACTACCGTCCGTCGCAGCTCGGCACCAGAGGGGGGTCATACCGATTGGTGCTTGGCGACCAACCGAATCGGGAAGGACGCGTTCCGTAACCATCACGGAAAGGCTCCCCCGATGCGCAGCCGGCTCGTCGAACCCCTCCCAGGACGGCCCGCCCTCATCCGGCCGGACGAACTCCTGACCTCCTCCCCCGCCGCCGTCGCCCGGTGGGCCCTTGCCACCGAGCCCCTTCCGGGCGCCGGCCGGGTCCACCACGTACGGCTGCCGCCGGGCACCGATGTGATCGACCTGACGGCTACGCTCCGCGACCGCGGACATCCGGCCTCCCCCAACCACGTCCTGTCGGGCCAGCCGTTGTTCTTCGGCGGGCCCGGCGGACCGCCCGTGCCCGCTGCGGCGCCGCCGTACGAGCCGGGCGAGCCGGGCGAGGTCACCGTCGCGGTCCTCGACACCGGCCTGGCGCCGCACCCCTGGGTCGCGCGGTGGTACAGCGACGACATCGCCGAGACGCCCGACGCGGACGGCGACGGCGTGCGCGACCGGCAGGCAGGGCACGGCACGTTCGTGGCCGGGCTGATCCTGCGGCACGCGCCCGGCGTCCGGCTGCGCGCCCTGCGCCTCCTCGACAGCGACGGCGTGAGCGACGAGGCGGCGCTGCTTCGCGCGCTCGCCGTGCTACGCGGCGGCCGGGCCGACGTGGTGAACCTCTCCTTCGGCGGGCACACCTTCGACGACGCGCCGCCCCTCGGGCTGGCCGAGGCGCTCGCGGGCTTCCCCGCCGTCGTCGCGTGCGCGGGCAACACCGCGTCGTCGCGTCCCTTCTGGCCCGCGGCCCTGCCCGGCGTGGTCGCGGTCGGCGCGCTCGACGGGGACGCCCGGGCCGGCTTCTCCGCCTACGGTCCCTGGGTGGACGTCTGGGCCCCGGGCGTCGGCCTGACCAGCAGCTTCCTCGATCACGGCGACTTCCACGGCTACGCCACCTGGAGCGGCACCTCCTTCGCCGCCGCCGTCGTCACCGGCGCACTCGCCCGCCTGTGCCGGGAGGTTCCGCCGGGCCGTGCCGTACGGCGCCTGCTCGATGGCGGCCGGCGGGTCGCGGATCTCGGGGTGGTCGTGACGAGCGGGGATCGGTAAGGTTCCTGTCACCATACGCTTCTCCCCGAGCGCGCAGAGTGACAGATGCCGACAGACAACTCCTTCGCCACCATCGACCAGGCCACCTGGGAGGACCTGGTCGCCCGATTCGACGGCAGGATGTGGGCGGTCGCCCGGGCGGTCGGGCTCAGCGCCGCCGACGCGGCCGACGCCGTGCAGGGCGCATGGCTCCGGCTCGTGGAGAACGCGGGCGCGATCCGCGACCCCGAACGGATCGGCGCGTGGCTCGTCACCACTACCCGACACGAGGCGGCCCGGCTCAGCCGCAGGGCCCGCGGCGAGGTGGTCTCCGACCTGGACGTGCCGGACACGGCGCTGCCCGACCCGACCGCCGCGGTGGTGGACGCCGACTTCGGCAGGCAGGTGTGGCGCAGGCTCGACCTGCTCGGCGAGCCGTGCCGGTCGCTCATCCGCCTCTACGTGCTCCACCCCGAGGCGCGGTACGCCCAGATAGCGGTCCGTCTGAACCTGCCGGTCGGCAGCATCGGTCCCACCCGGGCCCGCTGCATGGCCCGGCTGCGCGCCCTCGTGGAGGAGGAGACCCGATGAGGGAGGAATACCTGCTTGCGGCCCTGCGCATGGGAGCGGGCGCCGATCCGGTGCCGGAAGGCGTGTCGGCCGCCGCCCGGGCGGTCTTCGGCCTGCGGGTGCCCGGAGGCGTGCCCGCCGGGCCGGTCGACCTCCCTGTGCCGCCGGGAGCCCGCTCCTCCCCTGCAGCCGGGACGACGCAGACCGGGACGACGCAGACCGGGGCCGCGCAGGCCGGCGTCCGGCGCTTCAGTGCGGACGGCCTGGTCATCGACGTCGAGACGGCCGTCGCCGGCGGGCGCATGGAGGTGGCCGGTCAGGTGTCTCCCGCGCCGGGGCCGGACGCCAGGATCGAGGTGCGGACCCCGCACATCTCCAAGGTCCGCGTGCCCTCCGGCAGCGGCCACTTCGCGGTGGCCGGCCTGCCGCCCGGGTGGGTCAGCGTCGTCTGCCACCGGCCCGGCCACCCTCCCGTCTTCACCCGCTGGGTCCACGTGCACCCATGACTTCTCCCGGGGGCCCTACTGAACATGGACCTGCTGGACGTGGACCTGCTCGGCAGGGCCGAGGCCGCCGTGCGGCTCTCCGCAACCGACCCTCGGCTGGCCCTCGCGGAGGCGAGAGCCGTACTGGACCTGACCGCCGGCGCGTACGGCGAGGCGGCGTCGGTGGCGCTGCGCGCGGCGGCGCTGGCGGCCCGTGAGCTGGGCGACCTCGAGCTCGCCGGAGAGCGGCTGGAGGAGGCGATCGGGGCGGGGCGGGGGTTCCCGCGCCGGGTGGCGCAGGCCCGGATGTCGCTCGTCACGGTCCGGGCCCAGCTCGGCGACCCCGAGGGCGGGCTGCGGCTCGCCGATCTCGCCGAGCGGGATCTCGTGGGAGCGGACCTCGCGAGATTGGCCGTGCAGCGGTCGGTCGCCCTGATCCTGCTGGGACGGCACGAGGAGGCCGTGCGGCACTGCGACCGGGCGATCGGCCTGCTGGACGACGATCCCCGCTTCCGGGCGGGCGGGCTGCTGAACCGCGGCCTCGCCCACGCCTACCTCGACCGGTACGGCGAGGCCGAGGCCGACCTGGCCGAGTGCGCCCGGGTCGCGAGGTCCGCCGGCCTCGACCACGTCGCGATGCTGGCGGAGGGCAACCTGCCGTTCGTGTCCGCCCGGCGTGGCGACGTCGCCGCCGCCTTCGCGCGATATCGGGCGGCCGAGACCACGCTGTTCGGCTACCCCGAACGGCTCGCGGTGATGCGCACGGACTTCGCCGAGGCGCTGGTGGCCGCGCGGCTGCCCGGTGAGGCGCGCACGATGCTCGAACAGGCCGTCCCCGAACTGGTGGCGGCCGGGGCGCAGGCGGCGGTCCCCGGCGCGCGGCTGCTGCTCGCCCAGGCCGCGCTCCTCGCCGGGGACGCCCCGCTGGCCGAGACGACGGCCCGCACGGCGCTCGCGGAGCTCGACGCGCAGGGCAGGACGGCCTGGCTGCCCCTGGCCAGGGAGGTCGTCCTGCGCGCCCGCCTCGCGGAGACCCCCGACTCGTCGGCAGCGCGCCCACACGACGCGGCGGAGGCCGAGGGCCTGGTCACCGACGTGATCACGTGCGCCGACGACCTCGCGGCGTGCGGCTGGCCCGGGGCCTCGGCGGCGCTGCGGCTCACCGCCGCGGCGGCGGCCGTACGGCTGGGCGCGATCACCCACGCCCGCCCGCAGCTCGGTCGCGTCGCCGCCACCGCCACCCGCCCGCTCGTACGCTGGCACGCGGTGGCGATGCGGCACCGTTTGGACGGGGACCTCGACCGGGCCCTGGCCGCCGCGGCCCGGGGCATCGAGGCCGTGCACGCCCCGGACGGCGACGCCGGCCCACGCGACCGCGACGCGGCACGGGACGCGGAACTGCGGGTGCACGCGGCGCGGCCGGCCGAGGATCTCGCCGCGTTCGGCCTGGAGATCGCCCTCGACCGGGCCCGGCGGACGGGCGACGCGCGGACGGTGCTCGAATGGGCCGAGCGGTGGCGGGCGGTCGTGCGCGGCGTCCCGGCTCCCGGCTCGGTGCTGCACGATGTCCCGCCCGCCGGGGCCGGGCTCCTCGTGGAACTGGTGCGGCGCGGCGACGAGCTGTTCGCCGTCACCGCCGGCATCGAGGGATGCACGCTGCACACGCTCGGCTCCTACCAGGCGGCGGTGGAGGCGACCGTGCGGATCAGGTACGGCCTGCGCCGCCGCGCTCTTCTCGACACCCTGCGCGACACCCCGGGCGACGCCGGCACCCTCCCCGGGACGGCGGACGAGGGGATCACCCGCGAGCTGTCCGCGCTCGACCGCGTTCTCCTGTCCGGTCCTGGCACCCTCGCGTCAGCGGGGAGCCCGCCCGGCGGGCCGGTGACGGTCGTGCCCACCGGAGCGTTGTGCACGCTGCCCTGGCCGCTGCTTCCCTCGCTGCGCGCCCGGCCGGTGTCGGTGGCGGCCGACGCCGCCGCGTGGCTCGCCCCGCGCCCGGGCCCGGCCGGCATCCCACTGGTGCTGTCGCTCGCGGGACCGGGCCTCGACCACGCCGCGGCCGAGGCCGACATGGTCGCCGCCGCGCACGCGCGGGCGCGGCGCGTCGGCGCCACCAGGGCGGAGGTGCTCCGCGCGCTGGAGCGGGCCGACGTGCTCCACGTCGCCGCCCACGGCATGTTCAGTCCGCGCGGGCCCATGCTGTCGCAGATCACGCTCGACGACGGGCCGCTCATGGCCTACGACCTGCTGACCGCGCGGCGGATCCCCCGTCTCGTCGTGCTGTCGGCCTGCGACGCCGGGATGGCGCACGCCCCCGTGGACGGCGCCGCGCTGGGCCTCGCCGGCGCCTTCCTCGACAGCGCCGCCCGCGGCGGGCAGGCCGCCTGCGTGGTGGCCGGAGTGGTGCCGGTGCGCGACGAGGAGGCGCTGAACCTCATGACGCTCTTCCACACGCTGCTTGCCGAGGGCCGCTCCCCGGCCGAGGCGCTGGCCCTGGCGTCCGAGAAGACGGCCGTGCCGGGCTTCGTCTGCTTCGGCGCCGGCGACCGGCCCTTCGGCACGGGCTGACGGCCCACTCCCCCAACCGGCGGAGGGCTCAGCCGGTCGCGACCGGCCTGCCGGGGTCGGCGACCCAGTTGGACCACGAGCCGACGTACAGGGATGCCGGCAGCCCTGCGACCTCCAGCGCGAGCACCTCGTGGGCGGCCGTGACGCCCGACCCGCAGTACGCGCCGACGGGCACGCCCTCGACCGCCCCGAGGCTGTTGAAGCGCTCGCGGAGGAACTCCCTGGTGTGGAATCGCCCGCCGGGCTCGACGTTCCCGCCGGTCGGGGCGCTGACCGCGCCCGGAATGTGCCCGGCGACCGGGTCGACCGGCTCCACCTCACCGCGGTAGCGCTCGGCCGCCCTGGCGTCGAGCAGCACGCCGTCGGACGCCAGCGCGGCGGCCTGATCGGCGTCGAGCACCGGCATCCCGCCCGGCCGTGCGGTGAAGTCGCCCGGGGGGACGGGACCCTCCTCCTTGGTCACCGGGAGCCCGGCCCGCGTCCAGGCCCGCAGCCCGCCGTCGAGCACGCGCACGTCGCCGTGGCCGAAGTAGCGCAGCGTCCACCAGGCCCTGGCCGCCGCCGTCGCGTCGGCGTCGTCGTAGACGACCACCGGCCTGCCCCCGGACACCCCGAGGCGGCGCATCGCCTCCTGGAACGCCTCCGGAGCGGGCAGCGGATGCCGTCCCGCCGGTCCCGGCGGGGCGGCGAGATCGGCGTCGAGGTCGCAGAAGACCGCGCCGGGGATGTGACCCTCGCGATACGCCTCGACGCCGGGCGGTCCGCCCAGCCGCCAGCGGACGTCGAGGATCGCGGCGTCGCCAAGCGCGGCGAGCTCCTCAGGAGTGATCAGCGGGCTCATGCCATCCCCTCGCCTTTGGATCCCTGTCGGACGGTGTCGCAGCCATTGTGCCAACCCGGCCCGGGCGCCACGCGCCTCAGGACGCGGTGGCGGCGAGCAGGTCGAGGATCTCGGCGGTGGTGCCGGTCTCGCCGAGGCGCGGGAAGATCTTCTCGACGCTGTGACGGTGGGCCTCGGGGTCGAGGTCGGTCATGGCGTCGGTCGCCAGGGTGACGTGATAGCCGTGCTCGTGGGCGGCGCGCGCGGTGGACTCGACGCCGATGCTCGTGGCCACCCCGGTCAGCACGATCTGCGTGACGCGGCGGCGGCGCAGGTGCAGGTCGAGGTCGGTGCCGTAGAAAGCCGACCAGTTGCGCTTGGTGACGACGACGTCTCCCGGATGGCCGGCCAGGTCGTCGGCGATCTCATCCCAGCCGTCGGGCCAGGCGCGCCCGGGGCGCGACAGGTCGGTGCGTCCCGGGACGGCGTCCGCGCCGTCGGCCGCGGCGGTGACGCGCACCAGGACGACCGGCAGGTCGCGCGCCCGGAAGGCCTCGGCCAGCCGGACCGTCCGGGCGAGCACGTCGCCCGTGGAGTGCGGGCTGCCGGGGGCGGCCAGCACGCCCTTCTGCAGGTCGACGACGACGAGCGCGGTCCTGGGGTCGAGCGTGGTCGCGGGCATGGGAATCTCCCTTTCTGATGTGCGGACGGGGGTGGTCAGGCGGTGGGGAGGCGGCCGACGCGGCGGAGCGACCGGTCGGCGAGGACGCCGGCCAGCAGCAGCACCGAGACGCCCAGCAGGAGCAGGCTCAGGTGGTGCAGCCCGAGCGTGGTGGCGCCGTGCCGGTAGAACGCCGCGTCGGCGGCCGAGGCGCTCAGCGCGCCGAGATATCCGAAGGTGCGCAGCAGCCCGGCGGAGGAGCCCATGCGGGCCGGGTCGGCCTGCGCGTACAGCGCGTTCTGGTTGGCCAGCCCGTTGAGGCCCTGCGCGACGCCGACGAACGCGCCGATCAGCGCCAGCAGCCACATCGGGCTGGCGGAGCCGGCCGTCAGCAGCGCGGCGCAGCCGGCGATCTGCGCCGCGGCGCCTCCGGCGAGCTTGCCGCGCACCTCGGCGCGGCGGCCGGTGAGGGCCGTTACGGCGATGGCCATCGCCGACATGGGCAGGAGCAGCAGCCCGGCGGCCGAGGGGGTGAGCGACCGGCCGTCCTGCAGCCACTGGGGGAACCCGTACATGAAGGCGTAGGAGGTCGTGTAGGCCAGCCACTGCCTGCCGTACGTGGCCAGCAGCGGCAGGTTGCCGCCCAGCACCCGCAGGTCGAGGAACGGCTGCGCCACCCGCAGTTCCCGTACGGCGAAGCAGGTCCCGGTGATCGCGACGATCACCAGCAGCCACCAGAGCCCCCACACCGGGTTCATCAGGAACGTCATGAACGCCGTGAGCGTGCCGGCGAACAGCGCCATGCCGATCACGTCCAGTCCGCCGTCGGGCCGGGCGGCCGCGGAGGAGGTCGTGGCGCGCCGGGGCAGCCGCCGCGCGCCGAGGACGAGGCAGGCGGCCGAGAGCGGCACGTTGACGGCGAAGATGAGATGCCAGCCGCCCGCTCCGATGAGCAGACCGCCCAGGGTCGGACCGACGACCGCGATGACCTGGTTGGAGATCGACAGCGCCGCCAGGATTCCGCTGGGACTTCGCATGCCGGTGCGGTCCGCCTCGGCCCGCAGCAGGAACATCGAGGCGGGGTAGGCGGCAGAGGTGCCGATCCCGAGCAGGACCCGGGACACGATCAGGACACCCAGGCTGGGCGCCGACACACCCAGCAGCCCGGCGACGCCGACCAGCGCCGTGCCGGTCAGATACAGCGGCCGCGGGCCGAAGGTGTCCACCAGCCGTCCGATGACCGGCTGCCCGACCGCGGTGGCCAGGTAGAGCCCCGTCACCAGCCACGCGGTGTGCGCGGGCGAGGCGTGGAACCACCGGCCGATCGGCACGAGCGCGACCGCCAGCATCGAGGAGTTGATCGGGTTCAGGATCGAGCCCAGGATCATCGGGGCGATCAGCCGGCGGTCGAAGCCGCCGGCGTGCGATCGGCGGCCGGCCCTGGAGACGGCCGGAACCCGTGTCATGCCTGAGCCTCGATCATGATTGGGCCACGGCGTCCAGCAGCGCCATCGCCTCGATGATCGTCCGTAGTTGCGCCTCGGTGCAGTGTTCCTGCAGCGCCCGCGCCAGCCACGCCTCACGCGCCCTGCGGTCGTCCAGGCGGCGCTCGCGCCCCAGCTCGGTCAGCGTGACGAGCTGACGCCGGCCGTCCTCGGGATCGCGGTGGCGTTCCACCAGCCCGGCCCGTTCCAGCGCCTGGACGATCGCCGCCATGGACTGCGGCCTGACCCGCTCGGCCGCGGCCAGCTCACTGGCCGACGCCGGGCCGTGCTTGGCCAGCCGCACCAGCACGGAGACCTGCCCGGAGCTGAGGTCTCCCTCCGCGTCCAGCTCTCTCAGCCTGCGGACGAGCCGGCTGACCGCCACCCAGGCGTCGCCGGCCGCCTGCGCCGCCGCCTCCGAGACGGCATCGCTCATGGCACACCCCCAAAAAAGACAGTTCAGACTGTACACCTGAAACTGTGCAGTCCAAACTGTCGATCAGAAGGTAAGCGGATCGGCGGCGGATCCGGCAGGAGCGTCAGCGACGGATCTCTACGAGCGGGACGTTCTGCTCGGCGGGGGTCAGCGAGCCGTGGTAGCCGATCAGGGACGACTCCACCGGCTCGGTGGCCGAGGCCACGATCACGCACTCGCCGTACGGCACGGCCACCACGTCGCCGACGCGGCCGAGCCACTCGCGCCGGACGCGGCGGCCGAACCAGCCCGAGGAGACCGCCTCCTCGCGGCTGACGACCCAGGCCCGCCCGCGCAGGGCCTCCCGCCAGGTCTCCAGGACGGCGCAAGCCGCGCCGGGAGAGGTGTAGACATGGCGGGCGCGGGCCTCGCCGCCCAGCATGAGGACGCCCTCCCGCAGGTCGGGGCGGCGGTCCACGTCCACCTTCTCCCCGGCGTTGATCATGCCGTGGTCGGCCGTGACGTACAGCACCGCGCCCGGCGGCAGCGCCCCGGCGAGGCGCTCGGCCATGCGGTCCACGACGGCGAGCTGTTCGAGCCACTCGCCGCCGCCCCACCCGCTGAAGTGACCCACGCGGTCGACCTCGCCGTAGTAGACGGTGACGAACGCGGTCTCGCGCAGCGCCTGCCGCACGGACTCGACGCGCTCGCCGGGGCTCTCGGCCGCCCGGTAGCGCATGCCCCGGTAGACGGCGCGGGTCAGCCCTGTGCCGTCGAACGAGGCGGGAGCCACGTAGACGGGCTCGATCCCCGCCGCCGCCATGCGTTCGTAGACGGTCGGCGCGGGCTGCCACACGTCCGGGTCGATCGACAGGCCGGGGGCCGTCCAGCGCAGGCAGTTGAACAGCCGCCCCTCCCCCGGGACGGCCATCTGGCTGCCGAGCATGCCGTGCTCCCCCGGAGGGGCGCCGGTGCCCAGAGTGGCCAGGCTGATGGGGGTCGAGGAGGGGAAGCCGGCCGTGAGCGTCCCCCGCAGATGGGCCGACAGGAACGGCGCGGTGCCGGGATGGGCGGCCAGGAGCTCGGCCCCGAGACCGTCCACGAGGAACAGGCACACCCGCGGGGCCGGCTCCAGCGCCAGCGTGTTGTCGGCCGGCAGCCCGAGGGAGGCGAGCAGCGAGCCCGGCAGATCGGCCAGCGAGGCCGTGCCGTACGCGGGCACGTACGGCACGGGCACGGCCGGCGACGCCACGGGCGGGTCCCCGGGCAGAGCCCCCGAGGGCTGGGGGTCGATCACATCACCTCCCGGCGGCTCGAGGGGGGGACGGTCAGGTGGTCGCCGCCTTGGCGGTGGCCTCCGACAGCGCCTTGGCGAACGCCAGCACGTGGGTGACGGCCTCGGGGCCGTCGGCCGCCTCGCTGACCCGAAGGGACAGGTCGTCGGCCGTGATCGCGCCGGTGTAGCCGTGGTCGGCCTCGCAGTTCTCGTCGCCGCAGGTCGCCGGTTCGAGATCGACGTGGGAGATCGCGCCCCACCCGATCGTCAGCGTGACCTCTGTCGGAGGGACGCCCGGCACGTACGACGCGGGGTCGGGCACGACCCTGGTCACGGCGACCGACTGGATGCGGCTGAGCCGCACCGCCTCGGTGGTGGTGGAGGCGTGCGAGGCGGGCATGCCCTCGGCGGGCGGGTGCTCGTCGGTGTGGCAGACCAGCAGCCGGGTGGGTGAAAGGACCAGGACCGTGACGTGCCTGCGCACCTCCATCGCCGGGTCGAACGTGGCCTCGTGATGCACGACGTACGCCGTGACCGCCTCGTTGCCGAGCGCGGAGTCGACGGCGTCGGCCACCAGATCCGGGTAGTAGCCGCTGCGATCTATGGCCTCGCGCAAGCCCGCGGCGGAGACTCGGGTTTCCCTCATGGGTCCATCCTGCCCTGTAAGGGACACCTGTTTCACACCCCGGCGGGACGGGTTTTCCGCCCACGGCGTGACGCCGGACCGATCAGCTCAGGCGGCGGGGACCGACGTCGGGGCGCAGCGCGTTGACGTGCCGCAGGACGGCCCGCGCGCCCAGCACGGCCACTCCCGACCCGCCCACCAGGACCTGGTCGAGGTCCATCCTGGCGACCTCGGGCAGGGCGTCGGCCAGCAGCCCCACCCGCACCAGCAGTTCCTCCAGCGCCTCCACGGCCACCGCCTGGTAGCCGTACTCGCCGAACAGCAGCGGCGCGGCGCGGACCGACCGCACCAGCCCCGCCGCGTCCTCGGCGGTGAGCGGCGCGAGGCGGTAGGCCTGGTCGCCGAGCAGCCGGGCGGTGACCTCGCCGAGGCCGAACGTGACGACCCCGCCGAAGTAGCGGTCCTGGGTCACGCCGACGACGGTGGGCACCGAGGGCTGCGGCGCCATGCGCTGCACCGCGAGCGGCGTGCCGGGCCCGAGGAGCGCGGCGAGGCCGGCGTACGCCTGCCGGACCCCGGCGGGCTCGGTGAGGCCGATGCGGACGGTGCCTGCGCGGCGGGCGTCCTCGGGGTCGGCCGACTTGACCACCACGGGCCAGCCGATCCGCTCGGCGGCGGCGACGGCCTCCTCGGCGTCGGCGGCGACGTGCGCCGGCCACACCTCGATGCCGTAGCAGGCCAGCAGCGCGGTCGCGTCGATCTCCCGCTCCTCGCCGTCCGCCCCGTCCCCAGTCAATGCCGCGGCGACGATCTCCCGCGCCGCGGCGGTGTCGATTCCCTCGACGGACGGGACCGTGCCCGGCGGCTGCCTGCGCCACTGGGCGTACCGCACGACGTGGGCCAGCGCGCGGACCGCCTCCTCCGGGGCGGGGTACGACGGGATCGACCCGCGCTGGGGGGAGTCGTCGCCGGGGCCGCCCACCACACGCAGATCGGCCGGCATGCCCAGCGCGCCCTGGAAGGTGGCCAGCACCGGCTTCCCCGACTCCCGCGCGACCTCCAGCAGCGCCTCGGCCACCTCGCGGCAGTCGCCGGGGATCGGCGGCATGTAGATCGCGACGGCGGCGTCCACCTCGGGCAGGACGCTCCGCAGGGCCCTGGCGAACTCGGCCGCGCCGGCGCGGGCGCCGAGGTTCACCGGCGGGCTCGGCTGCAAGCCGGCGCCGGCGCACGCCTCCTCCGCGAGCAGCGTGAGCGCGTCGGAGTTGCCGACCACGCCCACTCGCGGCCCGGCCGGCAGCGGCTGGTGCGCCAGGAGCTGGGCGACGTCGAACAGCTGGACCAGGTCGTCCACCCGGATGACCCCGGCCTGCGCGAACAGTGAGCTCAGCGCGGTGTCGGGCAGCCCGAGCACGGGCGCGCGGTGCCCTCCGGGAACGCCCCGCGACTTGACCACCACGATCGGCTTGGACCGGGAGATCCGCCGGGCCAGCCGGGTGAACTTGCGCGGGTTCCCGATGGACTCCAGGTAGAGCAGGATCACGTCGGTCGCCGGGTCCTCCTCCCAGTATTGGAGGAGGTCGTTGCCGGACACGTCGGCCCGGTTGCCGGCCGAGACGAACGTCGAGATGCCCATGCCGCGCTGCGCCACCCGCTGCAGCAGGGCGGTGCCGAGCGCGCCCGACTGGCTGAAGAACCCGACCCTCCCCCGCCCGGGCAGGGTCGCCGCGAGCGTCGCGTTGAGCCGTACGGCGGGGTCGGTGTTGGCGATGCCGAGGCAGTTGGGCCCCACCACCCGGATGCCGTAGGCCCGGGCGATGCGGACCAGCTCCTCCTGGCGGGCCCGGCCCTCCGGCCCGGTCTCACCGAACCCGGAGGAGACCACGACCAGGCCCTTCACGCCCTTCTCCGCGCACTCCTGGACCAGTTCGAGCACGCCCTCGGCGGGGACCGCCAGCACGGCGAGGTCCACCTCGCCGTCGATGGCCGACACGCTGCGGTAGGCCCGCACGCCGGCCACGGCCCGTACGTGCCGGTGGACGGGATAGACGGGGCCGGTGAAGTCGGCGCCGAGCAGGTTGCGCAGCACCGTCTGGCCGATTCCCCCCGGTTCGCGGCTCGCGCCGATGACCGCGACCGACTCCGGCGTCAGCAGGCGGGCGATCGAGCGCGCCTCGGCGCGGTGCTCGCGGGCGAGCCGGACCTCCAGCGCGGTCTCGGTGCTGGAAAGGTCGAGCGTCATCCGCACGACGCCGTCCTCGAACTGGCTCTGCGCCGTGTAGCCGGCCTGGCGGAACAGACCCATCATCCGGTGGTTTCCCGGCAGCACGTCCGCGATGAAGGTCTTGATCCCCCGCTCACGCGCGGCGGCCCGCAGGTGCTCCATCAGCACCCCGGCCACGCCCCTGCCCTGGTGGGCGTCCTCGACCAGGAAGGCCACCTCGGCGTGGTCGCGCGGCTGCACCCGGTCATACCGTACGACCGCGACCATCTCGGTGCCGATCGTGGCGATGAGGGCGACCCGGTTGTCGTAGTCGACGTTGGTGAACCAGACCACGTCCTTGTCGGTCAGCCGCGGCCGTGGCCCGAAGTACCGGAAGTAGATGGACTCCGCGGACAGGCGCGAATAGAACGAGCGCAGCATGTCGGCGTCGTCCGGCCTGATCGGGCGGACGTGGGCGGTGCCGCCGTCCGACAGCACGACGTCCGCCTCCCAGTGGGCGGGGTACTGAGGGTGCACGCAATCGAGGCTAGCGGCGTCCGGCTTGGGGTGTATTGAGAGATTCCTTACGACTGTCGGGCCCGCTTTCCGGATCCTCTTATAGGGGATCTACCAGCCCTGACGAGGCAAGTTGGGCAACGCTTGTGCATCGACTGTTCCCGTCTGTCCGCTCTCCACCCCACGACGCCCCTGGAAGCTGTTAGGTTTCTGGACGTCAGCCTCACAGCACGGAGAGGACGCCGCCCCTCCTAGGGCATGGCTCACCTCCACAAGCAGTTGGCAAGGTGGTGACATCATGACGCGGGTCGTCGTGGTGGGCGATCTCATGACGGACGCGGTCGCCCGCGCGAAGTTCCCTCTTGCTAGGGCGAGCGACACCCCAGCCGTCGTGACCATGCACGGTGGCGGCTCCGGCGCCAACATCGCCTCCTGGCTCGCCGTTGAAGGCTCGGAGGTCGCCTTCATCGGCCGCCGCGGCGCCGACATCACCGGCCGCAACCGCGACATGGAACTCATGGGCTACGGCGTGGACGCCCGGCTCGTCATGGACCCCGAGCGGCCGACCGGCACCTGCGTCGTGCTCGTCACCCACAAGGGCGAGCGGACCATGCTGTCCGACCCCGGCGCCAACGCCGCGCTGTCCCCCGAGGACCTGCCGCGCGACCTGTTCGCCGCCGGCGGCCACCTGCACATGTCGGGCTACACGCTGATCAACGAGGGGTCGCGCGACGCCGGCCTCGCCGCGCTCGACATGGCCCGGCGCGCCGGGATGTCGATCTCCGTCGACTGCGCCTCCTCCGCGCCGCTGGAGCGGACCGGCGCCGAGCCGTTCCTCGAGTGGACCGACGGCGCGAAGCTGCTGTTCGCCAACGCCGACCAGGCCAAGGTGCTCACCGGCAGGGACGACGCCGCCGCGGCGGCCAAGGTGCTGACCGCCTGGTTCCCCCAGGTCGTGATCAAGCTCAACGCCGAGGGCTCGCTCTGGTACTCCAACAGCCGTCCCGAACCGGTCCGGGCGCCCGCCGAGGTCGTCGACCGGGTGGTGGACGGCACCGGCGCCGGTGACGCCTTCGCCGCCGGTTTCCTGCCCGTCTGGCTGGACGGCAAGCCGGCCGCCGAGGCGCTGGCGGCGGGCAACGCCCTCGCCGCCAAGTGCATCTCCAACCTCGGCGCCCGCCCTCGTCTCTGACAGGCCCCGCGGTTCAAGCGGCCCGGCCAAGAACGGCCCGGCTCAGAAGGGCCGGTTAGCAACGGCTCAGTCGAGAACGGCCCGGCTCAGGACGAGCTGCGCGCGAGCACGACCGGCCGCGCGGGCCGCAGGCGCATCAGCGGCACGAAGGCGAGCAGGAGCAGCGCCGCTCCCAGCGGGATCAGGTCCTTGCTCACGAGCGGGAGCACGGCCTGCACGAGCACCAGCGCCGGGCTCCACCACGGCACCCGCCGCCCCGCCGCGAGCCGGGCCACCAGCACGACCATGCCGACGTAGAACAGCATCGGCACGACGGTGTACACGACCGGCTCGACGCCCGGGATCGCCTTGACGGCGTCGAAGCGCGGCCCCATCGCGTCGTGGTCGGCGGACAGGAAGCCGACCACGATGTCGATCGTGAACTGCGCGGCCAGCGCCAGCGCCCCGGCGAGCACGGCGGCGAACCCCGCCGTGGCCGTCACACCGCCGCCGGCCATGGTCCGCAGCCGCCCGAAGACCTGTACGAAGAGGACCAACGCGGCCAGGAAGAACAGATGGCCCATGGTCCAGGCCGGGCCGGGCCCCCGGCTGCCGTCGAATCCGTCGACGATCCGGGCGACGCCGTACGCGCCGACCAGCACCGGAGCCGCAACAAGTGATCTCATGGCGACAAGTTTGGCGATCGGGCGCGGCCCCGGGATGGGGTGATCACCCTGACCTCACCCTGAGCCGTCCCCGAGTCCGGTCTCGGCTCGCCGCCCCGCGTGCCGGGGGCGCTCCGGCGCCGGGCTCGGGAGGTGGTCAGCTGGTGACGGCCAGGGCCAAGGGCAGCACGGCGGGCGCCCCGGCGTGACGGACCTGGGCGGCGGCCAGCGCCATCGTCCATCCGCTGTCCACGCGGTCGTCCACCAGCAGCACCGGCCCGCCCGCCGCCGCGATCCTCGCGGCGACGTCACGCGGCATCGCGAGCGTCCCGCGGATGGCCGTCACCCGCTGGGCGCTGTTGTGCCGGGCGGCGGGCGACCCGTCGCGGTAGCCGAGCGTCCCGAGATACTCCAGCCGGCCGACCTGGGCGAGCCGCTCGGTGAGCGATCCCACCAGCGCCGGCCGCGTGCCCGACGGCACCGCGACCACCGCGACCGGCCGCCGCTCCCACTCCCACGACTTCAGCACCTCGATCACGGCCGCGAACACGTCGTCGGGGACCGGCCCGTCCCCCGCCGCGAACAGTTCGCGCAGCCGGGTGCCCCAGCCGATGTCGGTCAGGCGGCCGAGCGCGCGGCCCGGCTCGGCGCACAGCTCCGGCTTGATCCGCCCCTTCAGGTCCGGCAGGCCGGTGGGCCACTGGCGGCGCGGCTCGATCTCGACGCCGGGACGCGCGAGACGCTGCTGGGCGGCCCGGACGGCCTCGTCCGGCACCTCGGCGGAACGGTGGGCGCCGGTGCAGTTGTCACACCTGCCGCACGGCGTCGCGGTCTCGTCGTCGAGGTGGCGGCGCAGGTACTGCTCGCGGCACTCGGTGGTCGCGATGTAGCCGAGCATGGCCTCCTGCTCCGCCCGCCGCTCGGCGGCCACCCGGGCGTAACGCTCGGTGTCGTAGCTCCACGGCTCGCCGGTGGCCTCCCATCCGCCCTTGACCCGGCGTACGGCGCCGTCCACGTCGAGCACCTTGAGCATCATCTCCAGCCGGCTCCGGCTGAGGTCGACCCTCGTCTCCAGTGCCGCGGTGGACAGCACTCCCCCCTCGGACAGCGCCTCCAGCGTCGCCCTGACCACGCCCTCCGGCGGGAAGGCGAGCGAGGCGAAGTAGGCCCAGATCTCCCGGTCCTCGGGGCCGGGCAGCAGGATGACCTCGGCCCGCTCCACGCCGCGCCCGGCCCGGCCCACCTGCTGGTAGTACGCCACGGGCGAGGCGGGCGCGCCCACGTGGACGACGAAGCCCAGGTCGGGCTTGTCGAAGCCCATCCCCAGCGCCGAGGTCGCCACCAGCGCCTTGACCCGGTTGGCGAGCAGGTCCTCCTCGGCCGCCAGCCGGTCGGCCGGCTCGGTCTGGCCGGTGTACGCGACGACGGGGTGGCCCTGCTCCCGCAGGTATGCGGCGATCTCCTGCGCCGCAGCGACGGTCAGCGTGTAGACGATGCCCGAGCCCGGCAGCTCGTGCAGCGTCCTGGCCAGCCAGGCGAGCCGCTGGTCGGCGCCGCCCAGCCGTACGACGCTCAGGTGGAGGCTCTCGCGCTCCAGCGGTCCGCGCAGGACGAACACCTCGCCGCCGGGCAGTTCGTCCCACTCCTGGGTGACGGCGAGCTGCTCGGCGACGTCGCGGGTGACCCGGGCGTTCGCCGTGGCCGTGGTGGCGAGCACGGGGATGCCCGGCGGCAGCTCCGCCAGCAGGGTGCGGAGCCTGCGGTAGTCGGGCCGGAAGTCGTGGCCCCAGTCGGAGATGCAGTGGGCCTCGTCGATCACCAGGAGTCCCGCGCTGCCGGCCAGCTCGGGCAGCACGTTGTCGCGGAAGTCGGGGTTGTTCAGCCGCTCGGGACTGACCAGCAGCACGTCGACCGCGCCCTCGGCGACCTGGCCGTAGACCTTCTCCCACTCTTCGGGGTTGGCCGAGTTGATCGTCTCGGCGCGGATGCCGGCCCGCTCGGCCGCGGCGATCTGGTTGCGCATCAGCGCAAGGAGCGGGGAGACGATGACCGTGGGCCCCTCGCCGAGCTCGCGCAGCAGCGCGGTCGCGATGAAGTAGACGGCCGACTTCCCCCAGCCGGTGCGCTGCACGACCAGCGCGCGCCTGCGGTCCATGACCAGGGCCTTGATGGCGGCCCACTGGTCGTCGCGCAGCCGCGCGTGATCGCCGGCGAGCGCCCGCAGCCGGGCCTCGGCCTCTTCCCGCAGCATCACCTCTTCTTCGCTCACCCGCCCATTGGTACCAGGTCCGGCCGACCGTTTCCGCCGCGACGGCGGGAGGCGGGGAGGGAAACTAGCCGCGGCCCGCGGGCGCGCCGTTTCCGGCGTCCTCGTCTCCGAAGCACAGGGGCAACCGCAGGCCGAGCTGCGAGTAGATCTGGAGCTGGTCGTAGTAGAAGCGCTGGCTCAGGATGAGGCCGTCCTTCAGGTGCCAGAACCAGGAGACGCGCACGTTGATGCCCCGGCCGGTCGGGGCGAGGAGGTCGCCCCCGGCGACCAGGTAGGGCCCGGTGTGCGTGCCCACCGCCGTCATCTCCGTCGCGACCGCGTCCGCGAGGGTGATCGTCTCCCAGAGGGTGAAGTGCAGATCGGGAAAGCCCTCCCACATCTGCAGCATGTAGGAACCGATCTCCCCGGGCTCCGCGGCCTCCATCTCCGGCCCGACCACCACCGCGCCCGGCGCGTAGCACCGCAACACCGCGTGCAGGTCGTGCGCGTTCATCGCGTCGAGCATCCGGTCCACGACGTCGTACACCGCGCAAGCACCTCCCTTTCCTGGGGGGAGGGTAGCGAAGAGCGGCTATAGCTGGACAAACAGCACATACATGCTGATTCCCCTTACGGCGGTATCGATGGAGGCGTACGCGGGAGGTGGCGGCGACCGCGGCCGGACGGACCCGGACGGGCGTCGTGGTTGGATGAATCCCGTTATGGACGTGACCACCTGGTATCTCGAACAGACCAGCCCCGCCGACCTGCGGCCGGGACGGCCGCCCGCGCTCCCCGCGCAGGTCGTCCGCGCCGAGGTCCCCAGCCCCGAGTTCAGCCGCTTCCTCTACACGGCCGTGGGCGGCGACTGGCAGTGGACCAACCGGCTGCCGTGGACCTGGAAGCAGTGGAAGGACTGGCTCGACCGGCCGGGCGTCGAGACCTGGGTGGCCTGGGTGCGCGGCACCCCCGCCGGCTACGCGGAACTGGTGGCCCAGGACAGCGGCACGGTCGAGATCGTCAACTTCGGGCTGCTGCCGTACGCGATCGGGCAGGGCCTCGGCGGGTGGCTGCTGGGCGAGGCCGTGGCCCGCGCCTGGGACCTCGCCGAGCGCTGGCCGGGGCGGGAGTCCACCCGGCGGGTCTGGGTGCACACCTGCTCCCTCGACGGGCCCGCCGCGCTGGCGAACTACAAGGCCCGGGGCTTCCGGATCTACGACGAGAAGAAGAACGAGCCGGGCGACGAGGACGAGGGCGAGACGCCCGGCCCCTGGCCCGGCGCCGGCCCCCGCGACTGACCGCCCCGGGACCGCGAAGGGCTGTCCCGTCGGGGAAGCCGGGACGGCGGGCGCGGGCCCGGCGATATGGTGTGAGTCGCGAACAGGGTGAACTCTCGGCAGAATGTTCGAGACGCACCACCGACGTTGACCTTCCCCGGCTCCGACGGGCCGGGGCCCGGCTCCTCGACACGCAGGAAACCACGACATGGCCCGACGCACGACGACACCCCCGCCGGACGAGGACTTCGAGGAGCGGATCGTCGACATCGACGTCTCCGCGGAGATGCGGACGAGCTTCCTTGAGTACGCCTACTCGGTGATCTACCAGCGCGCGCTGCCCGACGCGCGCGACGGACTCAAGCCCGTCCAGCGCCGCATCCTCTACTCGATGAGCGAGATGGGCCTGCGGCCCGACCGCGGGCACGTCAAGTCCTCCCGCGTCGTCGGCGAGGTGATGGGCAAGCTCCATCCGCACGGCGACTCGGCCATCTACGACGCGCTCGTACGGCTCGCGCAGCCGTTCTCGATGCGCCTGCCGCTGGTCGACGGGCACGGCAACTTCGGCTCGCCCGACGACCTGCCCGCCGCGATGCGGTACACCGAGGCCCGCCTCGCCCCGGCCGCCATGCTCATGGTGCAGTCGATCGACGAGGACACCGTCGACTTCAAGCCCAACTACGACGGCCAGGAGACCGAGCCGTCGGTCATGCCGTCGGCGTTCCCCAACCTGCTGGTCAACGGCGCCTCCGGCATCGCGGTCGGCATGGCCACCAACATGGCCCCGCACAACCTCGGCGAGGTCATCGCCGCGGCCCGCTACCTGATCAGGAAGCCGGAAGCGACGCTCGACGAGCTCATGCGCTTCGTCCCCGGCCCCGACCTGCCGACCGGCGGCACGATCATCGGCCTGACCGGCGTCAGGGACGCGTACGAGACCGGCCGCGGCACCTTCAAGATGCGGGCCAAGGCGACGATCGAGCAGGTCACGCCGCGCCGCAAGGGCATCGTCGTCACCGAGCTGCCGTTCAACGTCGGCCCCGAGCGGGTGGTCACCAAGATCAAAGAGCTGGTGAACGCGAAGAAGCTCACCGGCATCGCCGACCTCAAGGACCTGACCGACCGCCACAAGGGCCTGCGCCTGGTCATCGAGGTCAAGAACGGCTTCAACCCGGAGGCCGTGCTGGAGGAGCTCTACCGGCTGACGCCGATGGAGGAGACCTTCGGCATCAACAACGTCGCCCTCGTCGACGGCCAGCCGCGCACGCTCGGCCTGCGCGAGCTGCTGTCGGTCTACGTGGACCACCGGCTCGACGTCGTGCGCAGGCGGTCGCGCTTCCGGCTGCGCAAGCGCGAGGAACGGCTCCACCTGGTCGACGGCCTCATCATCGCGCTGCTCAACATCGACCAGGTCATCCAGGTCATCCGGAACTCGGACGACACGGCGCAGGCCCGGGCACGGCTCATGGAGACCTTCGAGCTGAGCGAGATCCAGGCGAACTACATCCTCGACACTCCGCTGCGCCGCCTCACGCGCTACGACAAGCTGGAGCTCGACCGGGAGAAGGAGCAGCTCCAGGCCGACATCGCCGAGCTGAACGAGATCCTCGGCTCGGAGGACCGGCTGCGCAAGGTCGTGTCGTCTGAGCTGGCCGAGGTGGCCAAGACGTACGGCACCCCGCGCCGCACGGTCCTGCTCGAGTCGTCGGAGGCCGCCAGGACCGCGGTCGTGCCGCTGGAGGTGGCCGACGATCCCTGCCTGGTGATGCTGTCGTCCACCGGCCTGCTCGCCCGTACGACCGACGCCTCTCCGGTCTCCGGCGAGGGCGACCGGACGGCGCACGACGTGCTGGTCTCGGTGGTCCGCTCGACCGTGCGCGGCGAGGTGGGCGTGGTGACCTCCGCGGGCCGGATGATCCGGGTCTCGGTGCTCGACCTGCCCGCGCTGCCGCCCTCGGCCAACCCGCCGTCGCTCGCCGGCGGGCATCCGGTGTCGGAGTACGTCGCCCTCGAACCGGACGAGAGGGTCGTCGGGCTGGGCTCGCTCGACCCGGACGGGCCGGGGCTCGCGCTCGGCACCAGCCAGGGCGTGGTCAAGCGGGTCGTGCCCGAATATCCCGTCAACCGCGACGAGTTCGAGGTGATCGGACTGCGGGACGGCGACGTGGTGGTCGGCGCCGTCGAGCTGACCTCCGTCGACCACGACCTGGTCTTCATCACCAGCGACGCGCAACTCCTGCGCTTCCCCGCCTCCGTCGTGCGACCCCAGGGACGTCCGGCGGGCGGCATGGCCGGCGTGCGCCTCGACGGCGACGCGAAGGTGGTCTTCTTCGGCGCGGTCGATCCCACCCGGGAGGCGCGTGTGGTGACGATCGCCGGGTCCTCCACCGCCCTGCCCGGCACGCAGATGGGCGCGGGCAAGGTCTCCGACTACGCCGACTTCCCGCCCAAGGGACGGGCGACCGGCGGCGTACGCGCCCAGCGCTTCCTCAAGGGCGAGGACGTCCTGCTGCTCGCCTACGCCGGCCCGGCGCCGGTCAAGGCGGTCTCCTCGACCGGCAAGCCGGTGCCGCTGCCCGAGGAGCTCGGCCGCCGCGACGGCTCGGGTGTGCGTCTCGTGCACGCCATCGCCGCGATCGGCGGCGCGCTCGGCGCGGACGGCGAGGAGGCCGCCGCGACGGAGGGCGGCATGGCCACCACGGGCGACACCGGAGGCGAAGAGCCACCGCTGTGACCCGCGGAGGCGAAGAGCCCCGGGTGACTCTGGCGGCGCGGAGCCGGTCTCGTGGCTCCGCGCCGCCGCCCCGGCGCGTGTCCGTGGCGTTCAGGTGGCGGCGGGGCCCCCGTGAGACGAGGAGTGGAACGAGGAGCGGTACCCCTGCGGCGTGGTCCCCACGACCCGCTTGAACCGCTCCCTGAACGCGGTCGGCGACCCGAAACCGGCCTGTGCGGCGATGCGCTCGATGCCGTGGTCGGTGTTCTCCAGCAGATACTGTGCCCGCCGGACCCGGGCGCGCAGCAGCCACTGAAGCGGCGTGCTGCCGGTCTGCTGGCGGAAGCGCCTGCTGAACGTCCGCTCGCTCATCCCGCCGCGGGCCGCCATCTCCCGAAGGGTGAGGTCCCGGCCGAGGTTGTCCTCGATCCACGCAAGCACCGGCTCGAGCAGCGAACCGCTGGGCACCGGCGGGTGCTCGTGGACGATGAACTGGGCCTGACCGCCCTCCCGCTCCAGCGGCATCACCGACAGGCGGGCGGCGTCGGCCGCGACGGCCGACCCGTGGTCGCGCCGGATCATGTGCAGGCACAGGTCGAGCCCGGCGGCCGCGCCCGCGGAGGTGAGCACCTGCCCGTTGTCGACGTAGAGCACGTCCGGCCGCACGTCCACGAGCGGGAACCGCCGGGCCAGCGCGGGCGCCGCCGCCCAGTGCGTGGTCGCCCGCAGGCCGTCCAGCAGCCCGGCCGCCGCGAGCGTGAACGCGCCCACGCAGATCGAGGCGAGGCGGGTGCCCCGCGCGGCCGCGTCGCGCAGCGCCTCCAGCGCCTCGGGCGGGGGCGGCCCCGCCCGTTCGGAGCAGCCGGGGACGACGACCGTGTCGGCCTCTGCCAGCGCCTCCAGGCCGTACGGCACGCGCAGGGCGAACGCCTCGGCCTCCACCTCGGGGGCGGGCCCGCACACCCGCACCCGGTAGGGGCGCCGGCCGTCCGGCAGGCGGGTGCGCCCGAACACCTCGATGGGGGTCGCCAGGTCGAACGGCACGACATGGTCCAGTGCCAGGATCGCCACGGTGTGCACAATCGCCACGATAGACGGGATCCCGCCAGCAACGCATCCTGGGCGAATCTCCGACTGCCCAGGTGACACCAGTTGGCGAGAATCCGTTGGTCTTTGTCGTTCCCGCCCCTGGGATCAGCCTCGGCCGCACTCCTACGGTTGGTGACCGCACCGCCGACGACAAGGAGAGATGCCGATGCCGGCCCAGTTCGTGCTGTTCGACGGGTTCGATCCCCTCGACGTTCTCGCGCCGTCCGAGGCCGGGGCGGCGGGGGACGTGCGCGCGGAGGAGGGCCTCACCGAGGAGGAGCGTCAGGGCACGGTCGCCTCGGGCCTCGACCTCGGTCTCCACCTGATGGAGCGCGAGTTCGGACCGCACGTCGCACGGGACGTGGGGCGGCTGTTCGCCCAGGAACGACGCGGCGTCGTCCGGCGCGAGCGCCGTCCGTCCGCGCCCGCCGCCCGCTGATCGGGGAGCCGCGCACGATGACGAAGTTCTTCCTGGCCGTTCACGTCCTCGCCGCGATCCTCGCGGTCGGTCCGGTCGCCGTCGCGGCGAGCATGTTTCCCGCCACCGCGCGCCGCCTATCCGATCACGGTATGGCGGAGCAGGGCGCGGCGGAGCAGGGCACACGGATCGGCGGCGTGGCCGCGCTCCGTGTCCTGCACCGCGTCTGCCGCGTCTACTCCGTCGCGGGCCTGGCCGTACCGGTCTTCGGGTTCGCCACGGCGAGCGGCCTCGGCGTGCTGCGCGACGCGTGGGTGATCGCGTCCATCCTGCTCACCGCCGCCGCGGCCGCGATCTTGGCCCTGGCGGTCCTGCCGCGTCAGGACGCCGTCCTCGCCCGGCTCGCCGCCGGCGACTCCACGCCCGCCGACGCCGGCGGCGGGGTGGCGCGGCTCGCCATGCTGACCGGCGTCTTCAACCTGCTGTGGGCGGCCGTCACGGTCCTGATGATCGTCCGTCCCGGCTCGACCACGGGAGTCTGACCATGTCACGCCCGCACTCCGCCCTGCGCGTCGCCGCCGCCGTCGAGCTGGGGTCCCTGGCCGTCCTCCTGGCCAATCTGGCCACCGTGCACCTGCCGCCCGTCTCCTCGCTCGTCGGCCCCCTGCACGGGTGCGCGTACCTGGTCGTCGTCGTGGCCGCCGCACGCGACGCCGAATGCGACCTGACCGGCAAGGCCCTGGCCTGGCTGCCGGGGATCGGCGGCCTTCTCGTCCTGCGGCGCCTCGCTCGTACGCCGCGGGAGCGGGCCGCCGCCGGCTCCCTGGGTTGAGGCGTCAGCTCACCCGGTGACCAGGCAGAACGGATGCCCGGCCGGGTCGAGGAAGACCGTCCAGTTGCCCTCGCCGGGCTGGTGCTCGTGCCTGACGGCCCCCAGGGCGAGCACCTGCTTCTCCGACTCGGCCATGTCGTCCACCGTGAGGTCGAGGTGGAACTGCTGCGGGTGCTCGGCGGACGGCCAGGCCGGCGGCACGTAGTCGGAAACCCTCTGGAAGGCGAGGCGGGTCCGGTCGTCGCCGGCGAGCGTGACCCAGTCCTCCTCCTCGTCGGCGACCTTCCAGCCGAGCAGCCCGGCATAGAAGCCCGCCAGGGCCTTCGGCTCCGGGCAGTCGAGCACGACCGAGTGCATACGCGCGACACCGCTCATGGTGACCTCTCTCGCTCAGATTTAAACACCAGTGAAGACCTTATACCGGTGTCGCGGGGATGGCCACCTGCCAGCAGTGCGCAAAAGCACGCCCCCCGCGATGACCGATTGGAGGGCATCGGGCAACATCTGTGACATGACCGGAGCTTTCGACGATCTGCTTGACGCCAACGAGAAGTACGCGAGCACGTTCACCCACTCCGGCCTCAGTGGCCGCGCGGCGCGTGGGCTAGCCGTGGTGACGTGCATGGACTCCCGCATCGACCCGCTCGGGCTGCTCGGCCTGACCGCGGGCGACGCGAAGATCCTGCGTAATGCGGGCGCGCGGGTGACCGACGACGTCCTGCGGACCCTCGTCCTCGCCGTCTACCTGCTCGGCGTCGACCGCGTGCTGGTGATGCCGCACACCGACTGCCGGATGTCCAAGTCGACCGACGAGGACGTGCACAACCTCATCGCCACCGACTACGGCGTCGACACCCGCAGCCTCGAGTTCCAGACCGTCCCCGACCAGCGGGCCGCGCTGCGGCACGACATCACCCGCATCAAGTCCAGCCCCTACCTGCCCGACGACCTCGTCGTCGGCGGCGCGCTGTACGACGTCCACACGGGACGGCTTCAGCCCGTCGAGCTCTGAGCCCACCCCCGTACGGCAGGCCGCCCGGCCTGCCGTACGGGGCCGGGAAGGGCGCCTTCTCCCGCGCTACCGGCCGTCCCGGAACCGGGGCACCCGGCTGCTACGTTGTCCTGGCCGACGACAACGTGAGCTTTTCCCCGGTACCGCAACCGGTCCCGAGGCGCCCCCCAAGGAGCCCGTATGCCCAGCCGCACCCCCTCCGCCTCCGGCGGCACCTCGCGCCGGTCCTTCCGCGGCATCGCCATCCTGGTGATCCTCGTGCTCATCGTCGCCGGGGCGCCCACCCTGATCGGCGCGTTCAGCGGGTTCGAACGCACCAGCGGCGGCGAGGTGGCGGTGGTCCGCGACGGCGGTCCGCTCGACGACAACAAGGTCCGCCAGGTCATCGACCCGGGCTCCGGGGTGACCTGGATCGGCTGGTGGTCCCAGATGCACCGCTATCCCGCCCAGCAGCGGTTCTACACGATCACCTCCGACGCCGGACACGGCGAGAGGTCCGGTGTCGACGTCGTCAACGTGCCGAGCGGCGACGGCGTCAACATGGGCATCGAGGGCACGCTCTACTTCGGCCTCAACCTCGACCACCAGACGCTGAAGTCGTTCGACGACAAGTTCGGCACGCGCAAGTTCCGCAGCACCAACGGCGGGACCTACTACCCCTGGGAGGGCGACGAGGGCTGGTCGGCCTTCCTCGATCAGATCATCCGGCCGGTGATCGACAACGACCTGCGCACCCAGATCAACAACTTCCGCTGCGCGGAACTGGTCTCCTCCTGCGCGCTCGTGCAGAACAACAGCGCCGGCCAGCAGGGCGGGGGCACGCCGCAGCAGGGCAACAACGCGAACATCGCCAAGATCCAGAATGCGGTGAACACGAGCCTGGCCGAGGACCTCAAGTCGACCCTCGGCGCCGACTACCTCACCGGCATCCACTTCAACCTCTCGCGGGTGACCCTGCCCTCTGAGGTCCAGGAGGCGGTCAACCAGGCGCAGGCCGCGTTCGCGAAGGTCACCGAGGCACAGGCGAAGGTCGCCCAGGCGCGCGCCGAGGCGGAGGCCAACAAGGCCCGGCAGGACGGCTACAACAAGTGCCCCACGTGCGCGGAGATCGAGAAGCTGAAGGCCCTGCCCCAGGGCATCACGGTGTACGCGCCGGGCAATACTGGAGGCGTCGCTCTGCCCACCAAGTAGGGAGCCGGGACCCCGATGCGCCTGCTCGCCCTTCCGGTGACGCTCATCGTCATCGCCGTGCTCGTGTATCTGCTCGTGACGCTCGCGCGCGGCGGCAAGCCGGCGTCCCGGCGGGAGGCGGCCGGCGCACCCCACTGGGAGACCGACACGGTCATGGAGAACGGGTGGACCTTGATCGTCGTGCGCAAGGTCGCTCCCGGCCCCAACGGGCCGGTGGAGCTCGCCAGGCAGACGGTCAGGGCCATCCGCGACGACGACCCGGACTGGGACGAGCGCTACCGGGAGGGCATGCTGGAGGCTCGCAACCGGGTCAGCACTCTGGAGATCGAGTCGGGCTGAACCCGAGCAGGCGCGAGCGCAGTTCGAGTTCGAGTTCGTGGTGGATCGGGATGCCGTCGAGACCGATCTCGGGGATCGACGGCTTGAGCTCTCGCGACCGGGCGACGGCGTCGCGGTGCACGGCGACGAGGTCGAAGCCGTATCGCTGGTAGAAGCGCAGCGCCCGCAGGTTGTCGTTCGTCGTGACCAGCCACAGCCGGACGGCGCCCCCGGCCTGCGCCGCTCCGGCCATGGCGTCGACGAGGGCGGTGCCCACGCCGGCGCCTTCGCGTACGGAGTCGAGCGTGACGAGTTCGCACTCCCGGCCGGTGATCGCGTAGGTGGCGACGCCCGCGAGCTCCCCGTCGAGCAGCGCGACGAATCGGGGAGCCTGTAAGACTGCTGTCACCCGCTACACGCGATTGCGTTAGAGCAGGTCAGGATCCCTGTGTCGAGACGGAAACGCCCCGACCCCGCGGTAAGTCGCCGGGCAGCAGCAGGGGGCCGGGGGAACTGATGCGATGGGTCAGGCTCGCCCGCGGCCACCGCGCCGGAGGGGGTCTCGTGCTGCGACGTGGTCGGCGACGGCGTCGACGCCGGGGCGGGCGTAGCGTTCCAGGGAGCGGACGGAGGCGTGCCGGGAGCGGGCCAGCAGGGTGGGGGTGTTTTCCCCTTCCATCTGCCGCAGTAAATGCGTACACCTCGCCCGTGATCGCCGGAGGGGGTGATCCAGCTCAGGATGGCATGGCGCGGGCGGCTGGCGCAGTAAATCCGGTATTTACTGCGCCAGCTTGCAGACGCGGAAGAAACTCCATGTGTGATGTGCGCCACGTCGTGTCACTCCGCATGGACGCGCGGTGTCTTGAGGGCATGACTGAACACGGCACCCTTCACAAGATCGTGGTCATTGGCGGCGGCTACGCGGGAACGGTCGCGGCCAACCACCTCCGTTTGCGCAACGACGTCGACATCACCCTGGTCAACTCCCGCCCGAAGTTCGTCGAACGGATCCGGCTGCACCAGTTCGTGGCCGGCGGCTACGACGCCTCGGTCGACTACGGCACGCTGCTCGGCGACGGCATCCGGCTGGTGGTCGACGACGCCACCCGCATCGACACCGCCTCCCGCACAGTGGAGCTGGCCTCGGGCCGGGCGCTGGACTACGACTACGTCATCTACGCGGTCGGCAGCACCGGCGCCACCCCCTCCTCGGTGCCGGGCGTGGCCGAGTTCGCCCATTCCCTCGCCGAGTTCGAGGCCGCCCAGCGGCTGCGCGCCAGGCTGGCGGAGCTGCCGGCCGATGCCGAAGTCACCGTGGTCGGCGCCGGGCTGACCGGCATCGAGACCGCGGCGGAGCTCGTGGAGCAAGGACGTACGGTCACCCTGGTCTGCGGCGCGGCCCTGGCTCCGTCACTCAGCACGGCCGGCCGCCGATCCGTCATGACGTGGCTGTCCGAGCACGGCGTCACCGTGCTGGAGGGCACTGCGGTGGCCGAGGTCCGGCAGGACGCGGTCGTCCTCACGGACGCAACGGTACGGCGAAGCGGTCTCACCATCTGGACGGCCGGCTTCGGCGTGCCCGGCCTGGCGGCGGCCAGCGGGCTGCGCGTCGACGCGCTCGGCCGGCTCCTCACCGACGAGACGCTCCTCAGCGTCGACGACGACCGCATCGTCGCGGCGGGTGACGCCGCCTCGCCGTCGGGCCGGCCGCTGCGGATGAGTTGCCAGGCCGCCGTACCACTCGGGGTGCAGGCCGCCGACACCGTGCTGAGCCGCATCGCGGGAACCGCGCCGGCGGTGATCGACCAGGCCTTCAAGGGATCGATCATCAGCCTGGGCCGACACGCCGCCACGATGCAGCCCGCCCGCGCGGACGACACCCCCCTGGACACCTGCATCGACGGGCAGCAGGCCGCCGAGATCAAGGAGGAGTTCTGCAAGAAGGCGGTGACGGGGATCGGCTTGGAGGCCCGGAGCCCGGGTGCCGTCGTCTGGCAGAAGAGCGGGCCGCGGGCCGCTCGGATGGCGGCGTCCGTATGAGCACCGACGAGCATGCCGAACGGTTCACCCTGCTGCGGCCGCTGCTGTTCGCGATCGTCTACGAGATCCTCGGGTCGGCGACGGAATCCGACGACGTGCTCCAGGACAGCTATCTGCGGTGGGCGGAGGTGGACCTGGCGACGGTCCGTGACACCAAGTCGTTCCTGGCGCGGCTGGTGACCCGTCAGGCGCTCAACGCGTTGCGGGCCGGCGCACGCCGCCGCGAGGACTACGTCGGTGTGTGGCTGCCGGAGCCGCTGCTGCTCGACGAGCGCGACGTGTCGGCGGACCTGGTGCTCGCCGAGTCGGTGTCGATGGCGATGCTGGTGGTGCTCGAAACGCTCACTCCCGATGAGCGCGCGGTGTTCGTCCTGCGCGAGGTGTTCGGCTTCGACTACGACGAGATCGCACCGGCGGTGGGCAAGTCGGTCGTGACGGTGCGCCAGGTGGCGCACCGCGCCCGTGAGCACGTGCGGGCGCGGCGCAGGCGCTTCCAACCCGCGGGCTCCGCCAGGACCGCGCGGGTCACCGAGCGGTTCATGGCCGCGGTGACCACCGGCGACCTGGAGGGGCTGCTGTCGCTGCTCGCGCCGGACGTCATCTGGACCGCCGACGGTGGCGGCAAGGTGATCACGGTACGCCGGCCTGTGGTGGGCGCGGAGAAGGTGGCCGCGCTCGTGCTGGGCATCTTCCAGCCGGACCTGCGGATCGAGCTCGTGAACTGCAACCACACGCCCGCGCTCGCCGCCTACAGCGGCGAGCACCTGGAGGGTGTGTTCCTGGCCGACGTCGTCGACGGGAAGATCACCCACTTCTACGCCATCCGCAACCCGGACAAGCTCCTCGCGCTGGCGGCCCCACGCCGGATCAGCCGCTAGCCGCCACGCCGATCCCGGCCGGCGATCCGTGGCTCCCACGCCTCGCACCACGGTGCGGCTGGCGTGCCACAGGACCAGCCGGCCGCCGGGCCCTGCGGCGTACGCTCGTCTTGTCAGTGCGCGTCTTCCGAACCCTGGGAAAGGGATGCACATGGGCGTGCCGGCGTTGCTCGCGATCGTCGCCGTCGTCCTGGTCGTGCCGGCCGCGGCGATCTACCGGGGAGAAGCGCGGGCTGGTCGGACTGCGGCGCGGCGGTCATGCCGCGACGCCTGGGACACATCTGGCCAGCCGCCCCCGGCGGGTCCTGCAGCAGCAGGATCGTCGGCCGGATCTGGCGGACGGCCTCGGCCAGATGCGGCCAGCGTCCCTGCGCTCGCTCCCGCTGCAGGTCACGGTCGCGCAGCCGGCGCGCCAGAAAGATCGACCTCTGGGCGCGGCCGACCTCCAGCAGTGCCGCGTAAGCGGGGTGCGTGGTCTCGCTGGTGAACCGGCGCAACAGGGCCTCGGTCCCCACCGCTCGGTGAACAGCTCCCGCACCCAGGTGACGTCCTCCGCCGTGAGCGGCCGCACGGCCACCCGGCTCTTCTGGTCGTGTCCAAGAGATGCCATGAACCCGTGATCACAGATGACCGACGGACACCTTCACCTCACAGCGGGTCACAATACCTATTGACTTGGTAGGAATAACCGGCAAAGGTGGGGCCAGCGACTCACGCGACCAGAAGGGGCACCACAATGAGCGTCACCGACGAACTCCTCGCCAACGCCGAGCGGTACGCCGCGGGCTTCGACAAGGGACATCTGCCGCTGCCCCCGGCGCGCGGAGTGGCCGTCGTCGCCTGCATGGACGCGCGGCTGAACGTGTACGGTCTGCTCGGGCTGGCCGAGGGCGACGCTCACGTCATTCGCAACGCCGGCGGCGTGGTGACCACGGACGAGCGGCGCAGCCTGGCCATCAGCCAGCGCCTGCTCGGCACGAGGGAGATCATCCTCATCCACCACACGGACTGCGGCATGCTGACCTTCACCGACGACGACTTCCGCCAGGGCATCGAGGCCGAGGTCGGGATCAAGCCCGACTGGGCGGCAGAGGCGTTCTCCGACCTCGACGCGGACGTCGTCCAGTCGATCAACAGGATCAAGGCCGACCCGTTCATCCCCCACAAGGACTCGGTGCGGGGGTTCGTCTACGAGGTCGAGACCGGGCGCCTGCGCGAGGTCAAGCCCTGACGCGACCCCCGGCAGGCCTGGGCTCGTGCCGCCGGGCGCCGGTCAGGCGTCGATGTGGTCGCGGTCAACCTCGGCGGCGCTGCCGATGATGAACTCGCGGCGCGGGCCCACGTCGCTGCCCATGAGGAGGTTGAAGATGTGCTCGGCGTCCTCCACGTCCTCGATCCGCACGCGGCGCAGGACGCGGTGGCGGGGGTCCATGGTCGTCTCGGCGAGCTGGTCGGCGTCCATCTCCCCGAGGCCCTTGTAACGCTGCACGGGGTCCTTCCAGCGCTTGCCGCGCCGCTCCAGGTCGCGCAGGACCTTGTGCAGCTCGGCGTCGCTGTAGGTGTAGATGTACTTGTCCTGGCCGCGTCCAGGGTTGGTGACCTCGATGCGATGCAGCGGCGGCACCGCGGCGAACACCCGCCCGGCCTCGACCATCGGCTTCATGTAGCGGTGGAAAAGGGTGAGCAGCAGGCAGCGGATGTGCGCGCCGTCCACGTCCGCGTCGGCCATCAGGATGATCTTGCCGTAGCGGGCCGACTCGATGTCGAACGATCGGCCGGACCCAGCGCCCACCACCTGGATGATCGCGGCGCACTCGGTGTTCTTGAGCATGTCGGCGACCGACGCCTTCTGCACGTTCAGGATCTTGCCGCGAATCGGCAGCAGCGCCTGGAACTCCGAGTCGCGGGCGAGCTTGGCCGTGCCCAGCGCGGAGTCGCCCTCGACGATGAACAGCTCGCTGCGGTCGACGTCGTCGCTGCGGCAGTCGACCAGCTTGGCGGGCAGCGCCGAGTTCTCCAGCGCGGACTTGCGCCGCTGGTTGTCACGGTGCTCGCGGGCGGCGATGCGGGCCTTGGCCGCGGCGACGACCTTCTCGAGCACCGCGCGCAGCTGCTGCTTCTGCCCCCGCTTGGGGCTGGCGAACAGGGCCTTGAGCTCACGGGCGACCACGTGGGCGACGATGCGGCTGGCCGCGGAGGTGCCGAGCACCTCCTTGGTCTGGCCCTCGAACTGCGGCTCGGGCACCCGCACGGTGACCACCGCGGTCAGCCCTTCGAGGATGTCCTCCTTGGTCACCGGCTCGTCGCCGTTCTTCAGCAGCCGGGTCTCCCTGAGCTGCTCGTTGATCGTGCGGACCAGCGCCCGCTCGAACCCCGCGACGTGGGTGCCGCCCTTCGGCGTGGCGATCACGTTCACGAACGAGCGTACGGTCGTCTCGTAGCCCTTCCCCCAGCGGATCGCGACGTCGACGGTGAGCTCCCGCTCGATCTCCGTCGGCGTCATGTGCCCCTGCTCGTCGAGCACGGGGACCGTCTCGTGGAAGTGGCCCTCGCCCTGCAGCCGCAGCACGTCGCACACGGCCTCGTCCCGCGACAGGAACTCGGTGAACTCGCTGATGCCGCCGTCGAAGCGGAACTCCTCCTCGACCGGCTCCTCGCCGCGCACGTCGCGCACCACGAGCGTGAGCCCCGGCACCAGGAAGGCCGTCTGGCGCAGCCGCACGTGGATCTCGTCGAGCGAGACCTCCGCCTCGGGCAGGAAGATCTGCCGGTCGGCCCAGAAGCGCACGCGGGTGCCGGTGGTGTTGCGCGGGGCCGGGCCGCCGTCGCGCAGGCCGGACTTCTTGCGGAACTTGGCGGTCGGGCCGTCGCCGTCGAACACGCCGGGCACGCCCCGGCGGAAGCTGATCTGGTGGACCTTGCCGTCGCGGTCGACCTCCACGTCGACACGGGAGGACAGCGCGTTGACCACCGAGGCGCCGACGCCGTGCAGACCGCCGGAGGCGCCGTAGGAGCCGCCGCCGAACTTGCCGCCCGCGTGGAGCTTCGTGTAGACGAGCTCGACGCCGGGCAGGCCGCTCTTGGGCTCGATGTCGACGGGAATGCCGCGCCCGTTGTCGCGCACCTCGATCGAGCCGTCCGCGTGCAGTTCGACCTCGATCCGCGTGCAGTAGCCTCCGAGCGCCTCGTCGACCGCGTTGTCCACGATCTCCCACAGGCAGTGCATGAGGCCGCGCGTGTCCGTGGAGCCGATGTACATCCCCGGGCGCTTGCGGACGGCCTCCAGGCCTTCCAGCACAGAGAGATGACGGGCGGTGTACCCCGTCTCCGCGCGAACCGCAGTCACACCCAACTCCTACTTATCAATCGAACACGCGTACGCAGCTTAACGCCACTCCTGTTTGTACGCGCACAAGCTTGCCAGGCGCAGCACAATGACCGGCACTTTCGCTGTGATCCCCGTCACTTTACGGATCATTCTGCTCTCGGCGTAGTCGGAGCATGATTGGGAAGGCCCGTATCGGGTTAGATGTTGTCCCAAGTGACTGACGCCAACGTCCCCACAGCGTGGGGCGACCCGAAAGGCGATACGTGACTGGAGCTCTCGCCCCCATCAAGCCGCTGACGGCCCTGGACCGGTGCGACCGGTGCGGTGCTCAGGCCTACATCCGCGCGACCCTGCCCGTGGGTGGGGAGTTGCTGTTCTGCGCCCACCACGGGCGTCAGCACGTGACTGTGCTGCGCGACAAAGGTGCTGAGATCCAGGACGAGTCGGCCCGACTCAGTGAATCCCCCGCGACCGCCCCTGACGGCGAGCGCTGACCCCATAGACGGCGTGCCGGAGCGTCGGACGATGATGTCGGCTCCGCGCGCCGTCGCCATATAAGCAACCCATCGACCCGGGCCGCCCGCCCGGCGCGGCCGCCGTTCCCCGCTTCCCCCGGGGCCCGCGGCGGACGGCGCCGGCGGGTCAGGACCGCACCCGGTAGTGGTAGCGGCCGGCGACGGCGAATCCCTCACGCTCGTAGAGCGCGCGGGCGCCGGCGTTGGCCTCGGTCACCACCAGGTACGCGTGGTCGGCGCCACACTGCCGCCCCCAGGCGAGCAGGGTGCGCAGCACGGCCGCGCCCAGCCCGCGCCGTCTGGCGTGCGGCTCGACGGCCATGCAGTAGACCCCGAGCCATCGCCCCTGTGGCACGCCCCTTCCCACCGCGCCCTCCTCGAGGAGGACGTACCCGGCGGGCACCCCGCGGAGGATCCGCTCGCCCCACGTCCGCGCCGGAACCTCCCCGGTGTCGCGGTGGCGCCCGCCGTCCACGCTCCACCAGGTGCGCAGCCACCGTTCGGACGGCCTGTCCTCCACCGCCCCATCGGCGGCGGCCTCGTCGCCGGCGAGCGGCCTGGTCATCACCAAAGTGGGGTCCACGAGCCGGTAGCCCCGGCGGCCGAGTTCGTCGTCGAGCCCGGGCGGCGCGCCCATCCCGACCGAGAACACGCAGGGCTGCCCGATGTCCGCGTAGAACCGCTCGGCGCGGTCGACCGCCTCCGGCAAGTCCGCGCACTCTCCCAATGGCAGCACCGAGTTGGCCCGTTTCGTCACGCCGCCCGCGTGCCGGTAGACCCAGCCGCCGTCCTCGGCCCGTCCCGGCGCCGGCCATGCCGCATCGACCAGCAGGTCGAACTGTGCAGTCTCCTCATCCACCCGCCGCAGCCTAGTTGACCTGCACTGCTCGGGGTTTAGATCTTGTGCCCGGGGCAGTGGGGGGCTCTCGATCCCTCGGACCCCCTCAAAGGAGCGGCGGTGTCCACTTCGCGCAGGAACCGTACCGGCGTCCTCGTGCTGGCAGGAGCCCTGTCAGCGGTGTTGCCCCTGTCCGCGTGCGGCGGCGTGGGAGCCTCGGACGGCGCGTCGGCGGGCGGCGGTTCCGCACTGACCACCATGGGCTTCGGCTTCCCCGACGAGATCGCCACGACCCGGGTGGACGCCTTCAAGAAGGCCCATCCCGAGGTGAAGCTCACCGTCAACCAGGGCCAGTTCGACGAGCAGGCCTTCCTGTCCGCGGTGGCGAGCGGCAACCCGCCGGACGCCGTCTACCTCGACCGCCAGCTGATCGGCACGTACGCCGCCAGGGGCGCGATCCAGCCGCTCGACGACTGCGTGGCAAAAGAGGGCATCCCGATGTCCGACTTCTACCCCGCCGCCCAGCAGCAGGTGAAGCTGAACGGCAAGTGGTACGGCGTGCCGGAGTTCTACACCTCGATCATCCTGCTGGTGAACGACAAGGCCGCCGAGGACGCCGGGGTGGACCCGGCGAGCATCGACACCTCCGACTGGGGCGCCCTGGCCGCCCTGGCCAAGAAGATGAACAAGGTCTCCGGCGGCAGGATCGAGCGCTTCGGCTTCTACCCCAAGCTGCCGGAGTTCCTCCCCCTGTGGGCCAAGGCCAACGGCGCCGACCTGATGTCGGCGGACGGGAAGACCTCCCGCCTCGACGACCCGAAGGTCGCGGAGGCGCTCGACTACGCCAACGGGCTGCTCGACGACCAGGGCGGCTGGACCAAGCTCAAGGCGTTCACCGACACCTTCGACTACTTCGGCGAGAAGAACCCGATCGCCGAGGACCAGATCGGGATGATGCTCACCGAGCAGTTCCTGGTCACCTCCCTGGCGAGCACCTCCCCCGACGCGAAGATCACCGTGCTGCCGTTCAAGGACAGGCAGGGCAACCCGGTCACCATGGTCGGCGGCAACGCCTGGGTCGTCCCCAAGGGGGCCAAGCACGCTGACGTCGCCTGCCAGTGGATCAAGACGATGACCTCGGCCGACACCTGGATCGCGGCGGCGAAGGCGCGGGCGGCCAAGCGGGCCCAGGAGGGCAAGCCCTACCCCGGCACGTTCACGGCCAACGCCAAGGCCGACCAGGCGATCTTCTCCCAGATCGTCAAGCCGAGCGGGCACAAGCCGTACGACGACGCGACCGCGACGATCCTGGGCGTGCAGGACAAGGGCTTCGTCGTCCCTCAGTCGGCCGCCGCGGTGGAGTTCCGCACCGCCTGGATCGACGCGGCGACCCGGGTGATGCAGGGACGCCAGGACGCGCAGGCCGCGCTCTCCCAGGCCCAGCAGGAGGCCGCCAAGGCCCTCCAGGCCGCGGCGGGCTGACGTGGCTCGCCCGCTTTCCGGACTGGCCCGCCACGAGGCCCGCTGGGCCTACGTGTTCCTGCTGCCGTGGCTGATCGGCCTGGTGATCTTCCAGGCCGGGCCCATGGTCGCGAGCCTCGTGCTCTCGCTCACCGACTACGACCTGATCTCCCAGCCGAAGTTCGTCGGCCTCGGCAACTACGCCGCGATGCTGGAGGACCCGAAGGTCGCCAGGGCGATCGGCAACACGGCCTTCTACACGGTCCTGCACGTGCCGCTGGCGCTGGTGATCTCCCTGCTGCTCGCGCTCATGCTCAACCGCGTCACCGGCCGGGCCGCCGGGTTCTTCCGCACGGCGTTCTACCTGCCGTCCATGACGCCGTACGTCGCGGTGGGCGTGCTGTTCCTGTTCCTGCTCAACGGCCAGGCGGGGCTGGTCAACCAGTTCCTCGGGCTGTTCGGCGTGGACGGGCCGCAGTGGACGACCGACCCCGCGTGGGTCAAGCCCGGCATCGTGCTCATGTCGCTGTGGAACCTCGGCTCGACCACGATCATCCTGTTCGCGGCGCTGCGCAACGTGCCGCGCGACCTGTACGAGGCGGCGATGATCGACGGCGCGGGCCGCTGGCAGCGGTTCCGCTCGGTCACCCTGCCCATGATCAGCTCCGCGCTGTTCTTCGTGGTGATCATCAACACGATCGCGGCGCTGCAGATGTTCGACCAGGTCTACACGATGTTCTTCGGCAACCAGACCGCCCAGCACTCCTACGGCGACTCGGCCCTGTTCTACGTCGTCTACCTGTTCCAGCAGGGCTTCCAGTTCCTGCACATGGGCTACGCGTCGGCGCTCGCCTGGATACTGTTCGCGATCATCGGGATCATCACGGTCGTGCAGGTCAGGGTCGGCAACCGGTTCGTCTACTACGAGGCCGAGCCGCCGGGAGGGACGCGATGACCGCGACGGCGGGCCGCACGCTGCCGGGGACCGGCGGCGTGGCGGAGCGGATGCGGGAGGCGGCGCGCGACGACCGCCCGGGCACGGCGGGCACCCGCAGGGCGTTCTTCCTCGTCATGCTCTCGGCCGCGGCGGCGGTGTTCCTCTACCCGTTCGTGTGGCTGGTCGTGGCCTCGCTCAAGCCGCGCGACCGGACGTTCGCCGACCCGTTCCTCCCCTGGCCGCACCCGTTCGCCCCCGAGAACTACGCGAACGTGTGGGACGCCGCCCCGATGCTGGCCTGGCTGTTCAACACGGTCGTCGTGGGGGTCATGGCGGCCCTCACCGTGACCGTGTCGAGCGCGTTCGTCGCCTTCGGGTTCGCCTACTTCCGCTTCCCGGGGCGCGGCGTGCTGTTCGGCAGCGTGCTCGCCACGATGATGCTCCCCGCGGCCGTCACGCTCGTGCCGACGTACCTGATCTGGAACTCGGTCGGCCTGACCGGCACGCAGGTGCCGCTGTGGGCGGGCAACCTGTTCGGCTCGGCGTTCTACATCTTCCTGCTGCGCCAGTTCTTCCTCGGCATCCCGCGCTACGTCTTCGAGGCGGCCAGGGTGGACGGCGCGTCCTACCTCGACCTGTTCTGGCGGATCGCGCTGCCCCTCGGCCGCCCGGCCCTGATCATCGCGTTCATCTTCGAGCTCAAGGCGAGCTGGTTCGACCTGATGAAGCCGCTGATCTACCTGCAGGATCCCGCGCTGTTCACGCTGCCGCGCGGGCTCAAGGCGGTGGTCGACCAGTTCTACCAGGGCGGCGATCCCAAGTGGGAGATCGTCCTGGCCGCGAGCGTGATCACCACGCTGCCGCTCGTCGTCGTCTTCTTCGCCGGCCAGCGCTACTTCGTCCAGGGCATCGCCACGACCGGCCAGAAGGGCTAGCTCGTCCTCCCGGGCTCGGGCGGGGCGTAGCCGAGCACGTGCTCGCGGAGCAGGACGCCCGCCTCGGGGTCGCCGCGCTCGAACGCCTCAACGAGAGGTTCGTGGCCGGCGGCGTTCTCGTGGGGGCGCATCCGGAACAGGCGGATCGACAGGTGGGTCCACACCTCGATGCCGAGCGACTCCCACACCGCCAGCAGCACCTCATTGCCCGAGGCTTTCACGATCTCCCGGTGGAAGGCGACGCCGTGCCGCACCTGATCGTGCAGGGAACCGGCGGCCGCCGCCTCGTGCATGCGGGTGAGGTGCGTACGCAAGGCCTCCACAGGGGGCCTGCCCATCCGGACGGCCATCTCCTCCAGGCCCGCCCGCACCTGGTACACCTCGCGGAGATCGGTGCGGGTGAGCCTGCGGACCCGCGCGCCCTTGTTGGGCGCGGACTCGATGAGTCTGAGCGCCTCCAGCTCGCGCAGCGCCTCACGCACCGGGGCCTGGCTGACGCCCAGCTCGGCGGCCATGCGCCGCTCGACGAGGCGGTCGCCGGGCTTCCAGCGGCCGTCGGCCAGGCCGTCGAGCACGGTTTGCCGGATGTGGTCGCGAAGCGGCGACCGCACGACGGGTTCCACGAGACCGATGATAGGGCCGTAGGGCAGACATGGGCTGATCGATCATAGGGTGTTTTAATGAATCCATGGACGTAGACCTGGACCCGCAGGAGACCGCCGAGTGGCTCGAATCCCTCGAGGCGGTCCGCCGTGCAGCCGGCCCCGAACGGGTCGACTACCTGCTGAAGCGGCTGGCCACGAGCACCCGCTACATCAACACCGTTCCGACCTCCGAGGAGCCCGTCTACCCGGGTGACCTGGAGCTGGAGGAACGCATCGCCGCCTACGACCGGTGGAACGCCGCAGCGATGATCACCAGGGGGAGCCGGCTGGGGCTCGGCGGCCACCTGGCGACCTACGCCTCGGCCGCCTGGCTGTACGAGGTGGGCTTCAACCACTTCTTCCACGCCGGCCGCGACCAGGTCTACTTCCAGGGCCACGCCTCCCCCGGGATCTACGCCCGGGCCTTCCTTGAGGGCAGGCTGAGCGAGGCGCAGCTCGACCTGTTCAGGCGCGAGCCCGAGGGCGGGCTGCCGTCCTACCCCCATCCGCGGTCCATGCCGGACTTCTGGCAGTTCCCCACCGTCTCCATGGGCCTCGGCCCGCTCAACGCGGTCTACCAGGCCAGGTTCAACCGTTATCTGCACAATCGCGGCATCAAGGACACCTCGCACAGCCACGTGTGGGCCTTCCTCGGCGACGGCGAGATGGACGAGCCGGAGTCGACGGCCGCCCTCACCCTGGCCGCCCGCGAAGGGCTCGACAACCTCACCTTCGTGATCAACTGCAACCTGCAGCGGCTCGACGGGCCGGTGCGGGGCAACACCCGCATCGTGCAGGAGCTCGAGAGCGTCTTCAGGGGCGCGGGCTGGCACGTCGTCAAGGCGCTGTGGGGCCGGGAGTGGGACGGGCTGCTCACCTCGGACGAGCTGGTGGCCCGGCTGGGCGAGGTGCCGGACGGGCAGTTCCAGACGTTCGCCGCCTCTACGGGCGCCTACATCAGGGAGCGGCTGTTCCGGGGCCTGGACGTGCCCTGCTCCGACGACGACCTGCGGCGCATCGTGGGCGGGTCGCGGGCGGGCCACGAGCCGCGGAAGGTGTACGCGGCCTACCGCAGGGCCCTGGACAACCGCGGCGCGCCCACGGTGATCCTCGTGCAGACCGTGAAGGGCTGGACCCTCGGTGCGGGGATCGAGGCGCGCAACGCCAACCACCAGATGAAGAAGCTCACCCAGGACGAGTTCCGCGCGTTGCGCGACCGGCTCGGCCTGCCGGTGCCGGACGAGGCGCTCGACGGCGACCTGCCGCCGTACCTGCATCCCGGGCCGGACTCGCCGGAGGCGCGGTACGCCGCCGAGCGGCGCCGCGACCTGGGCGGGCCCGTCCCCCGCCGCACGGTCTCCCACACCCCGCTGCCGGCCCCGGGCGAGGCGCCGTTCCGGGCGCTGGAGAAGGGCTCGAAGCAGCCGGTGGCCACGACGATGGCCTTCGTCCGCCTGGTCAAGGACCTGATGAAGGAGCCGGAGACGGGACGCCGCTGGGTGCCGATCGTGCCCGACGAGGCCAGGACCTTCGGCATGGAGTCGCTGTTCCCCACCGCCAAGATCTACTCGCCGCTGGGCCAGCGCTACGAGCCCGTCGACCGGGACCTGCTGTTGTCGTACAAGGAGGCGGCCGACGGGCAGATCCTGCTGGAGGGCATCACCGAGGCCGGGTCGATGGCCTCGTTCACGGCCGCGGCCTCCAGCTACGCCACCCACGGCGAAGTCATGATCCCCTTCTACATCTTCTACTCGATGTTCGGCTGGCAGCGCACCGGCGACCAGATGTGGGCGCTGGCCGACCAGCTCGGCCGCGGATTCCTCGTCGGCGCCACCGCCGGCCGGACCACCATGACCGGCGAGGGCCTGCAGCACGCGGACGGGCACTCGCAGCTCCTCGCCTCCGCCAACCCGGCGTGCCTGGCCTACGATCCCGCCTTCGCCTACGAGGTGGGGACGATCGTGCGTGAGGGGCTGCGGCGCATGTACGGCCCCGGCGGCGAGGACGTGTTCTACTACCTGACCGTCTACAACGAGCCGCTGCCCCAGCCCCCGATGCCCGAGGGCGTCGAGGAGGGCATCCTCCGGGGGATGTACCGGTACGCCGCCGGCGGCGGTCAGGCCCACCTGCTGGCCAGCGGCACCGCGATCCACTGGGCGCTGGACGCGCAGCGGCTGCTCAGGGAGGAGTACGGCCTGGGCGTCGACGTGTGGTCGGTCACCTCCTGGAGCGAGCTGCGCCGCGACGCCATGACCACGACGGGCGTGCCGTACGTCCGGCAGGCCATGGCCGGGACCGCGGGGCCGGTGATCGCGGTCAGCGACTGGATGCGCGCGGTGCCGGACCAGATCAGCCCGTGGATCGACCGGCCGTGGACCTCGCTCGGCACCGACGGGTTCGGGCTGTCGGGCACCCGTGACGCGGTCCGCAGGCATTTCGGCGTGGATCCCCGCTCGATCGCGGAGGCCGTGCTCAAGGCGGTGGAGACCGGCCGGGGGTGAGCGACGGGCGGCGCCCCGATCGGGGAGAACCCTCCGGTCGGGGCGCAGTAGGCTGCGGAACCGTGCTCATCCTGCTTCCGCCCTCGGAGGGGAAGGCCGAGCGGGGCACCTCCGCCGTCCGCCGGCTCGGCTTCCCCGAACTCGCCTCCCCGCGCGAGAAGGTCCTCGACGCCCTCGTCTCGCTCTGCCACACGCCCGAGGCGCGCGACGTGCTCGGACTGTCGGAGGGGCAGAGCGGCGAGATCGAGCGCAACCTGGCGCTGCCCACGGCGCGCACGCTGCCCGTCGCCGCGCTCTACACGGGCGTGCTGTACGACAACCTGGGCCTGGCCACCCTCTCCCCCGAGGCCCGGCGCCGGGCCGACCGGAGGATCGTCGTCTTCTCGGCGCTGTGGGGCCTGCTGCGCCCGTCCGACCGCGTGCCGCCCTACCGGCTGTCCATGGGCGTACGGCTGCCGCCGATGGGCGGCCTGGCCGCGTTCTGGCGGCCCTCGATCAGCGCGGTGCTCGACGCGACGAAGGGTCTCGTGGTGGACATGCGATCCGCGACGTACGCCGCCGCCTGGCAGCCCGGCGAACGCGGCGTGGCCGTACGGGTGCTGCGGGAGGCGGCCGGGAAGCGGACCGTCGTCAGCCACATGGCGAAGGCCACCCGGGGTGTGGTGGCCCGCGCGCTCGTCGAGACCCCCGACCGGCCCCGCACGGCCGCAGATCTGGCCGACCTGCTGGCCGGCCTGGGACATCGGGTGGAACTGGCGGCGCCGGCCGGGCGGGGAAGGCCGCGGACCCTCGACGTGATCGTGGACGAGTGAGTCAGAGATTGAGCCGGGCGCAGGCCCGGCGGTACTGCTGCGCCGGATCGCCGAGGTGCGACCAGGGCAGCCGGCTGAAGCGGCCGCCCGTCCTGGCCAGGTGCCCGCGCGCCGGACGCCGGAGGTCGGACAGGTAGAAGGCGGCGCCGAAGACGTTGTGCGCCTCGATCGAGCGCGGGTGCGCCCCGCCGAGGCGCCGCTCCGCCCAGTGGCCGGCGGCCGAGACGATCTCTCGCTGCGCCTCGAAGGAGAACCAGCCGCCCCGGGACATGGGGGTGCGCCCGGCGGCGACGATCTCGAAGTGGGCCAGCGGCACGAGCGCAGGAAGCGGACTGCCCTCCGGGGCGTGCGCGGCGGCCGAACGGGCGAAGCCGAGCATCTCCTGTGCGGTGCCGCCCCAGCCGGGTGACAGGGTGACCAGGCGGGCCAGCGCCCCCGAATACAGCGTCGGCCAACGTCGGGAGCATTCGTACCAGACCGCGTCCTTGTCGGTGCGCGGCCGGTCCAGCCCGATGGCCAGCCACATCAGGCACTCCCATGGCACGGGGTCGCCCGGCGCGAGCCCCGCCGCCGTCAGCAGCGGCTGCCTGGCCTGTTCCATCGCCGACTGGTAGGCGCGCTGCCGGTCCGCCTGCACCGCCCTGGCCCTCACGTCGGGCCGCAGTTCCCAGGCCTCCTCCAGGCGGGCCCGGCCGAGCCACAGCCAAAGGTCGGGATTGCCCTGGTCGTAGGCGAGCAGCGCCTCGATCGATCGGCTCGTCCCGATGACGGTCCGCGACAGCGCCTCCACCCGCAGCGACCGCGTCTCGGGGTCGCCCCTGCTGTCCGCGAGGACGGCCGCCGCCGGTCTGAGGTCGCCCCTGGAGGCGGCCTCGACCGCCTCGTCGAGCATGGTGTCCGCCCACGGGCGGTCCGGGATCACTCGTGGCCCCCGAGCACGCGCCCGATCCACTTCGATCACTCCCATGAGGCGGGAGCCTAGGAGCGGCAACGTGCCCGTGGCGCTACCAGGAGGTTACGGGGGCGTAAACGTCATCGTCCCCCGGCCGTGGTGCGTGGCCGGGGGACGATCGACTCGTGCGTCAGTCCAGGTAGTCGCGCAGCACCTGCGAACGCGAGGGGTGGCGCAGCTTCGACATGGTCTTGGACTCGATCTGGCGGATCCGCTCGCGGGTCACGCCGTAGACCTTCCCGATCTCGTCGAGGGTCTTCGGCTGCCCGTCGGTGAGGCCGAACCGCATCGACACCACGCCCGCCTCCCGCTCCGACAGCGTGTCGAGAACGGAGTGCAGCTGCTCCTGCAGCAGCGTGAAGCTGACGGCGTCGGCCGGGACGATGGCCTCGGAGTCCTCGATGAGGTCGCCGAACTCGCTGTCGCCCTCCTCACCCAGCGGAGTGTGCAGGGAGATCGGCTCGCGGCCGTACTTCTGCACCTCGATGACCTTCTCAGGGGTCATGTCGAGCTCGCGGGCCAGCTCCTCCGGCGTGGGCTCGCGGCCCAGGTCCTGCAGCATCTGCCGCTGGACGCGGGCCAGCTTGTTGATCACCTCGACCATGTGGACCGGGATGCGGATGGTCCGCGCCTGGTCGGCCATGGCTCGGGTGATCGCCTGCCGGATCCACCAGGTGGCGTACGTGGAGAACTTGTAGCCCTTGGTGTAGTCGAACTTCTCGACCGCGCGGATCAGGCCGAGGTTGCCCTCCTGGATCAGGTCCAGGAACAGCATGCCGCGGCCGGTGTACCGCTTGGCCAGCGAGACCACGAGCCGGAGGTTGGCCTCCAGCAGGTGGTTCTTGGCGCGGTGGCCGTCCTCGGCGATCCACTCCAGCTCGGCGCGGACGTCGACGGGCAGGTTGTCGGCCTCCTGGGCGAGCTGCTCCTCGGCGAACAGGCCGGCCTCGATCCGCTTGGCGAGCTCGACCTCCTGCTCGGCGTTGAGCAGCGGCACCTTGCCGATCTGCTTGAGGTAGTCCTTCACCGGGTCGGCGGTGGCGCCGGCCGCCGCGACCTGGGCGACGGGCGCGTCGTCATCGTCGTCGGTGAGGATCAGCACCTCGTCCTCGGACTGGACGAGCGCCTCGGCCTTGGGCTCCTCGCCTTCGGCCTCACCCTCGGTCTCGGTGTCGGACTCGTCGGTCTCCACCTCGGCGTCGATCTCGACGTCCTCGACCTCGATGTCGAAGTCCTCGATGTCGACGTCACCCTCGAGGTCGATGTCCTCGTCGTCCTCGGCGAGGTCGGCGGACTTCGGCTTGGGGTCGGCCTTGGGCGCCTTGACCTCGGGACCCGCGGTGGGGGCCTCCGGCTTGGCGGGTGCGGCCTTCTTCGGCGGAGCGGGCTTGGCCGGAGCCTTGGCGGCGGCCGGCTTGGCGGCGGGCGGCCCGGGCTTGGCCGGGACGGGCTTCTTGGGCGCCGGCTTGGCGGCGGGCGCGGAGTCGGTCACCACGGCGGTCACGGTCTCCGGCTGCGACTCCTTGGCCGCCGCGGATTTGGTGGTCTTCTTGACGGGCGCGGTGGTGCGGCGCTTGGCTTGACCTCGAGAACGCTTGGGAGCCGCGGAGTCTGCGGCCGTCACCACGACGGTCACACCCTCCTTGCTGAGGCTGCGCAGGAATCCAGCGGCTTGCGACATCGGGATGTCCGCTTCCTCGAAGGCCTTGCGGACATCCTCGGACTCGAGGAAACCCTGCGAGCGCCCACGCTCGAGGAGCTGCTGAATCACTGGCTCGTTCAGCTCCGACGGCTTCGAGCGAGTCGAACTTGCAGGCGACACGAACACCTCTCGAACGAACGCATGGCGAGAATGGACCCAGGTGCTTCTTCTTTTCCGGTGGTGAGGTCGCGCAGACCGCGACATGCCATTGTGGCACGCCACGGTACGTGATACGGCCGCGTCCCGCCGGTTGCCCCTCCACCCTAGGCCGACCGAGACACTAGTGCGTACGGAAGGAGGTCACTGATACCCGAAAGCAACCGTTATGACTGTTTCATTCAGTCACTCTTCGTGGCCGGTGGAACGTGGACCGCGAGTACCGTTACGTCATCGTCCTGTTCATACCCGGACAGCATGTGGTCCACCAGGAAATCGAGCAGCATATTCGGGCTGCTCAGGACCTCCGGGGGCGCTTCGGCCACGACGGACGAAAGCTCCCTGAGTCCGGCGTCCAGCCCGCGCTTGCGGTTCTCCACCAGACCGTCCGAGTACAGAACGGCGGTGTGACCCGGCGGCACGCAGAACCGGAACTGCTTACGGCTCGTGGCCCAGCCGAGCGGAGTGCCCGGCTCGGTCTCGTGCAGCAGCCCGACGCCCTGCGGCGAGACCAGCAGCGGCGGCGGGTGACCGGCCAGGGCCAGCGTGCCCTCCCCGGTCCCGGGCTCGACGACCATGTACGCCAGAGTGGTGACCTGCTCTTCCTCCTCGGTAGCCTCGAAGACGCGGTCGAGCCCCGTCAGCACCGCGGCCGGGGGCGGGTTGGTCAGCGCGAGCGCCCGCATGGCGTTGCGGATCCGGCCCATGCCGGCGGCGGCCTTGACACCCTTGCCCATGACGTCGCCCACGACGGCCGCCACCCGGCCGTCCTGCAGGACGAACGCGTCGTACCAGTCGCCGCCCACCTGCACGTGACGCGAGCCGGAGCGGAAGCGGTGCGCCAGCATCAGGCCCCGCACCACCGGCAGGCGGTCGGGCAGCAGGCTGCGCTGCAGCGTCTCGGCCGTCTTGTGCTCGCGCTCGAACAGCGTGGCCCGCTCGACCGCGAGGGCGCACTGCCCGGCAAGGGCCTCCAGGAAGACGCCGTCCTCCTGCGAGATCTTCTGGGTCCGCGTGAACGAGAACCGCAGCGCGCCGAGCGCCCGCCCGGCCGCCAGCAGCGGCAGGCCCACCCAGGCCCGCTCGTCCGTCTGCGCGAGGAAGCCGGAGATCTGCGTCTCGTCGGCGCCGGCGTCCACGAGCTGGGCCCGCAGGCTGTCGGGCGACTCGGCGAAGACCGGGCGGCGGCTGTTGACCGCCATCGTCATCACGTTGGGCTGCGCGAGATCGATCTCCTCGCCCCGGGTGTCCGGGGTGCCGCCGCTGCTGATCAGCTTCAGCGTCGCCCGGTCCAGGTCGAGCAGGGCCACGGACGAGTGGTCGGCGGCGAGGGCCGTACGGCCGACGTCGATGATGACCTGCACCACCTGCTCGACGGTGAGCGCCTCGGCGAGCTGGGCGGTCGCGCCCTGGAGGCGGGCGGTGCGCAGCGCGGCGGCGCCGAGCTGGTCGGTGAGCCGGCCGCGCATCTCCTCGGCCTCACGCTGCGGCGTGACGTCGGTGTTCGCCCCGACCCACTCCACCACCCGGCCGTGCCTGATGATCGGCACGGCCCGGACCTCGAAGTGCCGGTAGCCGCTGGCCCGGGTGCGCACCCGGTAGCTCCACTCGAACATCGTCCGGCCGCGCAGCGCCTCGCGCCACGCCTCCTCGGTGCCGGGACGGTCGTCGGGGTGCACCGCGTCCAGCCAGCCGTGCGCGAGGTACTCCTCCAGGCCCTGGCCGGTGATGGCCCGCCACTGGGGCGCGTCCTCGACCACCCTGCCGCTGGGCGAGGTGATCCACACGAGTTGCTGCTGCGACTCCACCAGTGAGCGGTAGCGTTCCTCGCTGCGCTCCAGCACCTCCTCGTTCAGCTGCCGCTCGGTCACGTCCACCCCGAAGAGCGCGGTCCCGACGACGCCGTCGTCGTCGCGCATCGGGAAGAACGAGACCGTCCAGTGGCGGCTGTCGCCGTTCTCGGCGCGGGTCCTGATCCGCTGGTCGGTGACCGGCAGCGCCTCGTCGGCGATCCGGCGCAGCGCCGCCTCGATCAGGGTGGTCAGGTCGGCCGGCAGCAGCTCGGCCGGTTGGCGGTCAAGATGCAGCTCGACAGGATGGCCGGTCAGCTCGGTAAAGGTGGAGTTGACCCGGACGAAACGCCCATCCGGGTTGAAAAACGCGAAGGCGAACGGCGCCTCCGACATCAGGCCTCTGAAGAGGTCGGAGTCTGATATGTCCAAACCGGGCTCCCGGGGCCGGGGCACGGAGGTTTCGGCGCTCATGGTCGGCACCTCCGTCGCGTGCCAGCGTCTCCCACGAGGCACATCTCCATAACTGTGATTGGTAGCGCAGATCTGCCCTACATCATGGGCGATCGGCATGCGCGGACGGAAGCCCCGCCCGCCATGCGGTCAACGCATCCTGTCAAAAGACCGGCGTCTCGCGCAGGAAGATCCGGCCTACTTCTTGGCCGCCCGCTTCGCTTCCTGCTTGGTCGCGCGAACCAGCTGCAGGCTCTCGGCGTCCACGACGTCGGCCACCGACCGGTGCACCCCCTCCTCGCCGTACGGCCCGGCCGCCTCACGCCAGCCGTCCGGGCGCACACCGCACTGCTTGCCCAGCAGAGCCAGGAAGATCTGGGCCTTCTGCCGGCCGTATCCGGGGAGGGCCAGCAGCCGGCGCAGCAGCTCGGCGCCGTCGCCGACATCCTCCCACACCCTCTCGGCCGAGCCATCGTAGTGCTCGACGAGATAGGTCGCGAGCGCCTGGACGCGGGCCGCCATCGCCTTGGGATAGCGGTGGACGGCGGGCGCCGCCGCGAGCAGAGCCGCGAACTGGTCAGGATCATAGGAGGCGATCTCACGCGCGTCCAGGTCGCGGCCGAGCCGGTCGGCGATCGTGCGGGGCCCCGCGAAGGCCCGCTCGAGCGGCACCTGTTGATCGAGCAGCATGCCGATGAGCAGTGCGAGGGGGCTGCGGCCGAGCAGCTCGTCGGCCTCGGGATCCTGGGCGAGCCGGATGCGCATGTGTTCAGCTTCCCACGCGGCGGCCCGCGAAGGGTTGACACCGCCGGGGAAAGAGGTGAAATAAGGGGCGGCAGGTCCCCATTCAGCGAGGAATGCAGTCCATGCCCGTACTCGCAGCACGAATCAGTGGCGGCCCGAAACCGGAGCCGGGTCTTCGTGAACCGGCGGAACTCGTGACCCACCGGCTGGCCGCGGAATTCCTGACCGTCCCCCTGTCCGCAGTCGCCCGCTGCGTCGCCGACGCCTGGGCCTGCGGCGAGCATCTGGGGCTCGACGTCACCCCGGAGATCGTCGAACGGGTCGCCCGGGAGCGCCTCCTGGGTATGGTGAACTCGGCGCCGCCTTCCCGGAGGTGAGGCGGCGCACGACGGTCGCTCGGCGGTCGCCCCGGCCCGCCGCCGTACGGCGGGGAAGGCTGGAGCGGCAGATAACGGGGAAGTCACCGGGCCGTGTTCCTGATGCCCTCCGCGGCGGGAATGCGAGAAGGTGGTCACCGTGAGCGAGCGGAGCGAGATCTCGTGAGTCGCCGGCGCCGACGTGACCCCCGGGAGACCCGGCCGCCGGACGACGTGTTCGCGGAGATGCTGCTGGCGGCCAGGGAGCTGCTCGCCGTGCGCAGCCCGCTCGACGCCGAGCTCATGGTCTCCGACATGGTCGGCGCGTGGTGGGGCAGGCGGCTGCGCGGCGGCGACGTCGAGCAGATCCTCGGCGAGGGCCTGGTGGACTACGCGGCCAAGGCCGGCACGCCGGCCGCGCTCACCCTGCTCATCTGCGTCGCCTACCTCGGCACCGCCCGGCAGGCGGCAAAGGCGGAGGGCGCGGCGCTCGCGCTGATGGAGTCGGACGTCGCCCGGCCCCGCTGGGCGGACCGCGTCGGCGCCGTCAAGCCGACCGGCTGCTACGTCTCCAGGGACGTGTACGGCGACCAGGACACCGTGGTGTGCACGTTCGCCTACAACGGCGAGGACAGGCACGCGCTGGTCGTGGTCGTCGACTACAACATGGGCGGCATGGCCCGCGACGCCTGGGTGTCGTCGCAGGTCGACAAGCTGCTGGAGCAGGCCAGGCTGGAGGCCGCGGGCAACGCGCTGCTGCGGTTCGAGGAGCTGGAGCCGCAGCAGGCGCGGGCGCTGCTCGAGTTCGCGATGAAGGCGGCCCGGGCCGCCGCGCACGGCCGCACGGGCCCGAAGCCGGTGAGCGACAGCTACAGCGCCTACCACGCGTTCGCGCGGGCACGCGTCAAGGCGCTGCCGCCCGGGCGGATGCGGCCCGCCCCCGCGCACGCCGAGGCCCCCTACAGCCGCGACCGCCGGGCGATGCTGGCGGCCGAGTTCCTCGCCTCGGACGCGGCGGAGAACCTCTCGGACCCCTCCGCCGCCTCGCGGTGCGCCGACCACATCATCGACTACGGCTGCGACCAGGACTTCGGCCGGCCGATGCGGGTGAGCCCGACCAAGTGCGAGACGTTCCTGCTCGACTGGCTGCCGCGCAAGGTCCTGCTCACCCCGGCGGAGCAGGACGCGATGCCCCACGTGCTGTCGGCGTGGGTGCGTTTCGCCGGCCCCCGGATCGGGCTGCCCGACGAGGGCGTGCGCGCGACGCTCGACGCGGTCTGGGAGGCGACGGCCCGCTTCACCGAGGCCTACCGCGACCCGACCACCTTCGGGCTGGACCGCTCTCTCGTGGAACGGCTGCTGCCCGACGGCGACCTGTCCGCGCTGGCCCGGCGCGCGTTCGCGTTCCCCCTGCTGCAGGGCATGCGCGGCTCGACCAACCTCGACCTGCTGAATCCGGCGGACGAGGCCGACCGGCGCATCCTGCTGGAGATCGACCACGCCGGCGAGCTGGACCGCACGGACCTGGAGGAGCACCTCGCCTGGCACGAGGAGATCGCGGGCCGGCTGTGGGTCGGCGACCCGCCGCAGCTGTGGGAGGCCGCCCAGCGCCTGATCGACCTGGGGCACGACAGGCACGACGTGCTGCACGTCCTCATCGAGATCGCCGAGCGGATCGGCGACCATCCGGACGAGCTGGCCGCCGCCCTGGACGACATCGCCGACATACCGGACGAACCTCCCGCTTGACGTCGGGAGCTCCTTCCCCCTGCGACGGGATGGACGCCGCGCCGAGCCGGGAGCAGGCGCGACCCGGCGCCGGCGCGCCGGGGGCGGCCCGCCGGCGGCCGCTCAGGAGGCGTAGCCGATGTCCTCATACCTCAGGTCGAAGAACCCGTTGGCGCCGATGTTGGCCAGCGCGGACCGCACGGCCACGCCCTGCGGGCACTGGTAGAGCGGCAGCACGTTGACCTTCTTCCAGACCAGCCGGTCGGCCTCGTTCAGCAGGCCGGGCACCTTGTCGGGGTCGAGCGTGCTGCCGGCGCGGTACATGGCCTCGTCGATCTGCTTGCTCCCGCTGCGCCCGAGGTTGGAGTACCACTCGACGTCGTCGCCCCGGCCGCCGCTCTCGCCGTCCGCGTAGATGTCGAAGGCGCTCGACACCGGGAACGGCGTGCTCGGATAGGCGAAGGCGGTGATGTCGAAGTCGCCGGGGATGAGGTGCTTGCCGAAGAAGTCGTCGAAGGACACCTTGCGCACGTCGACCCGGATGCCCACGCGCTGGAGCATCTGCCGGGCGACGTCGGCCTCGACGCCGCTCATGACGATGCCGTCGGGGACGACGAAGCGCAGCGTGAGCGGTTTGCCGTTCTTCACGCGGGTCTTGCCCGACAGCTTCCAGCCCGCCTGGTCGAGCAGCCGTCCGGCCCGCTTCGGGTCGTACGCGCCGACCTCTCCGGCGTTGCCGTGGTAGCCGTACTGGCTGTTCATGAGGAAGTGGTTGTCCAGCGTCACGGTCGGCCAGCCGAGGCCCTTGAGATCCACCTGCATGAGACCGCGGCGGTCGAGCGCCGCCGCGACGGCCTCGCGCACCCGCGCGTCGGACAGGACGGGGCTCTCCCCGTTGAGGGTGAGCTGCCGATACTGGGCGCCCGCGGCCTGCCGGACCACGGCGTCCCAGGCCTCCCTGACCCTCGCGTAGTCGTCGGGGGACGGGCCCACCTCGAAGACGTCCACGTCCCCCCTGGTGAACGCGTGGACCATCTGGTCGGGACGCACGGTCCTGAACTCGATGGCGTCCAGCTTGGGCCGGTTGCCCCACCAGGCGGGGTTGCGGGTGAGCGTGACCGTCCTGGCCTTGGCGTCGAGGCGCTCCACCCGGAACGGCCCCGCGGTCACCGGGATGCGGTTGATCCAGTCGGCGTTGAACGCCGCCGCGGTCGCGTTGGTGGTGCTGGGATACAGCGGCGTGAACAGGGACTGCCATTCGTTGAACGGCTGGGCGAGGGTGACCACCACCTCGCGGTCGCTCGCCCCCCTGGCCACGCTCTGGATGTTCTCGTACGCGATGGTCGAGTCGACCCGGTAGTCCCGGTCGCGGCCGCTCATGGCCTTCCACTGCGCGGCGAAGTCCGTCCAGGTGATCGGCCTGCCGTCCGACCATTTCGCCTTGGGGTTGATGGAGTAGGTGATGACCTGCCGCGGGGAGGTCGCGGTGATCCTGGCGTTGGTCACGTAGTCGGTGTCGAGGGTCAGCCGCCCCCGCTCGTCGGACCGGAAGGTGCGGGGCATCAGCGCGTCCGTCACCGCCTTGACGCCGGTGCCGTCGCCGCCGACGTGGTTGCGGTTCCACTGCGTCGGGAAGTCGGTGAGCCCCCACCGGAGCGTGCCGCCGTCCTTGACCTTGTCGCGGGCCAGCGGGTTGATGTCGTAGGCCTTGACCGGGGAGGGGGCGAGCCCGCTGTCCGGTTCACCCGGCCCCCGCTGCACGCCGCAGGCACCGGCGGCCCACAGAGCGGCCAGTGTGGCCAGGACAACCGGCCATCGTGCTCTCACGTGCTTCTCCGATCCTCCAGCTACCATACGCAGTCGATTAGTAGCAGGAAGTGACGGCCCGCGGCCATCGGGACACGCGTCCGGGGTTACCCCTACGACATCAGGACAACTCGTCTACCGCGCTGCGGACGTCCTCGCTGGTGATCGTCGTCAGCTCGGCGGCGTTCGCCGACCCCTGCTCGGCGAGGCGGACGTCGCGCCGCAGCGCGGCCCGCTCGTACAGCGAGCGCGCGAAGCGGCCGTTGCCCAGCCCGTCGATCAGCCCCTCGCGGCAGACCCAGTCGAAGACGTCGGCGAGGTCGCGGGCGGCGGAGGCGTCGAACCTGTCGCCGCTCCGGGCGGCCAGCAGCTCCGCGATCTCGGTCAACTCCGAGGGCCTGTAGGAGGGGAACGACACGCGCTGGTTGAACCGCGAGGCCAGACCGGGGTTGGTCGCCAGGAACGCGTCCATCTCGCGCTCGTAGCCGGCCAGGATGATGACCACGCGGTCGCGGTCGTCCTCGGCGCGCTTCAGCAGGGTCTGCACCGCCTCGGCCCCGAAGGCGTCGCCCCCCGAGTAGCCGGTGTTGACCAGGCTGTAGGCCTCGTCGATGAACAGCACGCCGCCGAGCGCCCGGTCGACCAGCTCGTTCGTCTTGATGGCGGTGGCGCCGAGGTGCTGGCCGACCAGGTCGGCCCGCGACGCCTCGACCACGTCGGGCCGGGCCAGCAGGCCCAGCGCGGAGAAGATCCGGCCGAGGATGCGCGCGACGGTCGTCTTGCCGGTGCCGGGAGGGCCGACGAACACGAAGTGCCGCATCTGCGACTGGACCGGCAGGCCCTGCTCCTGGCGCATCCTGGCCACCTTGAGCTGGGCGGTGATCGCGTGGACCTGCCGCTTGACCGGATCGAGGCCGGCCATCCTGTCGAGGTCCGCGAGCGCCTCGTCCAGGGTCGGGGTGACCTGGTAGCCGCGGTATCGCGCGGTGATCTCGTTGAACGCCTTGGTCACGTCGTCGGCGGTGGTGGTGACCAGGTCCTCGCCGCGCGGCGCCCCGCCCGCGCTCACCACGCGGACGTCGCGAGCCTGCGCCGCGGCCTCGGCGAGGCTGCGGGCGAAGCGGGCGTTGCCGAGGTCGTCGACGAGCCCCCGGCGCTCCACGTCCTCGAACAGCCGGCGCAGCACGGGACGGGCCTCGGGGTCGAGCCGGTCTCCCCGGCGCTGCTGCAGCGCCTCGGTGATCTCCAGCAGTTCCGCGGGGCTGTAGCTGGGGAAGCGCACCCGGGTGGCGAAGCGGCTCGACAGCCCGGGGTTGGACGCGAGGAAGTCGTTCATCTCCCGCTCGTAGCCGGCCAGGATGACGATGAGCCGGTCGCGGTCGTCCTCGGCCCGCTTGAGCAGCGTCTGCACGGCCTCCGCGCCGAACCGGTCGGGCTGGCCGTCGCCGGAGTTGATGAGGCTGTAGGCCTCGTCCACGAACAGGACGCCGCCGAGCGCGCGGTCGATCAGCTCGTTGGTCTTGATCGCCGTGGCCCCCAGGTACTCCCCCACGAGGTCGGCCCGCTGCGCCTCCACCACGAACGGCGTCTCCAGCAGCCCGAACGCGTAGAAGATCTTGGCGAGCGACCTGGCGACGCTGGTCTTGCCGGTCCCCGGAGGGCCGACGAACACGAAGTGGCGCATCGGCCGCTCGTTGGCGTAGCCCGCCTCCCTGCGCAGCCGGGCCGCCTCGATCGACGCGGCGATGGCGCGCACCTGCTCCTTGACCGGTTCGAGGCCGATCATGGACTCCAGCTCCGCGAGCGCCTGCTCGACCGTGATGGGCGGCGGAGCGCCGGTCTCGGCCGCGGCGGGCTGGTGGCCGCCCGCCCTGGCGCGCACCTGCACCTGGGTCTCCGCGCCCGCCGCCTCCCGCTCCGCCTCCGCGCGCACCTTGCGGGCCAGCACCAGGCGGTAGAGGAGCACCGCGGCGGCCACGCCGTACGCCCCCCACAGAGCGGCGGACGGCGACAGCGGCGACAGCGACAGTGCGACGACCCCGGCGGCCGCGAGGGACATCAGCGTCGTCAGCCACGGCGGGACCCACCGGATCAGGTGGGCCGCGCCGCCGGTCAGCGCGCCCAGCAGCATCAGCAGGCCGGGCAGGATCGACTGCCCGCCGAACACGCCCATGAACAGCGGCAGCAGCAGGCCCCACCCGGCGAGCACGAGCACGGTCGCGGCGGCGCGCGGGTAGCTGAGCGCCAGCGCGAGGAAGCACAGCGCCAGGAACGTGTAGATGAACGTGGGCGCCAGCGACCAGTTGAGCGCCGCGGCCAGTCCCATGGTGGCGACGAGCAGCACCACGAACAGCGCGCGTCGCGCGAATGGCGGAAGTTGGAAATAGCGGAAACGCACCTGTTCGAACAGATCACGTGCCGCAGTCCGGCTTAAGAGGCTCGCCGCCCGTGCCCTGTCGGAGTCCCGCATCGACGCCTCCCCGCTTCGACCCCGGTTATACCGCACGTGCGAACGGAATGGGTGGACCCATGCGGCACGGTGGACGACGTACGTCGCCGGAACCGGCCGGCCGGCCGAATCGCGCCCCCTGAGCCGCACCGCACGAGTGGCACAAGTGGCACGGTGCGAGTGGCACGGTGCGCGGCTATCGGGTGCGGGCCTGGTGGCGTCCGGGGTGCTCGCGCATCGGAACCTGCCGCGGCGTGACCCGCGGCACGTCGTCGTCCGGCACGGCGACGCCCCGTCCCTCTGCCCAGAATCGCGGCTCTCCCGCGAAGAGGACCACGCGCGGGTCGCGCCGCACCGAGGCGATGCCGAGGGCTTCGAGGAGTACCTCGACGAGCACCGTGATGGCCCCTCCGCGGACGCCGCCAGGGATATTCTGCGCAGAGCGCGGGAGGAAGCCTTCGGCTCCGGGAGGCATCCCACTCCGTGCGAGATGGCCAGGTCGGACGCACGAGGCAGACACCTGGCTCGGTAAGGCGTACAAGCCGGGTGCGGACTGGTAGGGAGAGACATGGCTCCGGGGAAGGCAACACGGCCGAGCGCCGAGCTGATCGCCCGCCTGGCCGCGCTCGCCGAAGTCCACGCCGAATGGGAGCGCGAGCACCTGGCCGAGGCCGACTTCCGCCCCGAGGGTCGCAGGCAGGGCTCGGACTATCAGCAGCACTACCTCGACGTGAACCCGCCCACCTCAGCGGAGGACGAGTTCCACCGCCGCGCTCAGCAGGCCATGGGCCTCACCCCGGGCGACACCACGCCTTGACGGCCTTGAGGACCTGACGGGCCTGCGCTGTGGTGATCGCGGCGTTTCCGCCGGGCAGTTCCTCGGCCGTGTACCGCTTCACGCTCATGGTGCGGTCTGAAGGGTTGATGGATCCGCTCGCACACCCGCTCGGCGCGGCGGATCGCCTATATACCTATGGCTCTCCAAAGAGCCGGATTGCTCCGCTTGATCACCTGGGGTGATGGGGATCCGGCGATTTGTTCCCGACATCACCGGAAGGGCTGAGAGATCCGCTTCACATGGCCTAAGCTGCCACGCATGTTCCAGCGGGCCAGGATCTTGGGGCAGGAGCACTGAGCGGACTATGATCATGGTTTCGGTCGAGTCCGCCACCGTCCGCGCCGCGGGTGCCCTGCGGGAGCACCGCGCGAGCCGATGGTCGGTGCTCGCGCTCCTGTGTTTCAGCCTGCTCCTGATCGCGGTCGACGCGACCGTGCTGCACATCGCCGTCCCGGCGCTCACCGCGGCCCTGGAACCGTCGTCCGTGCAGCTCCTGTGGATCATCGACAGCTACTCGCTGGTCGTCGCGCCGCTGCTGGTGACGTTCGGCACGCTGGGCGACAGGTACGGCCGGCGGCCCTTCGTGCTGGGCGGCTACGTGGTGTTCGGCCTCGCCTCGCTGTCCGCCGCGTTCGCCGCGACCCCGCTCGCGCTCATCGTCTCGCGGGCCTTCCTCGGCGTCGGCGGCGCGATGATCATGCCGGCGACCCTCTCGATCATCCGGCAGGTGTTCACCGACCGGCGCGAGCGGGCGATCGCGCTCGGCGTGTGGAGCGCCGTCGCCGCCGCGGGAGCGGCCGTCGGGCCGCTGATCGGGGGAGTCCTCGTCGAGCACCTGTGGTGGGGCGCGGTCTTCCTCATCAACGTGCCGCTGCTGCTGGTCGCGTTGCCGCTCGCCGTACGGATCCTGCCGGCCTCGCCCCGGCGGGCCGGCCATCCGTGGGACGCGCTGAGCGCGGCGCTGTCCACCCTGGGCATCCTGGCCGTCGCGTTCGGGCTGAAGGAGGCGGGGTCGGGACACACTCTGGGCCGCGCGCCTTCGCTCGCCGTCCTCCTGGCCGGCGTCGCGCTGCTCGTCTGGTTCGTACGGCGGCAGCGGCGGCTGCCGTTCCCCCTGCTCGACGTCGGGCTGTTCGCCCAGCGCGGCTTCGCCACCGGCGTCGGCTGCGTGTTGCTGGCCATCTTCGCGCTGGTCGGCCTGGAGCTGATGCTGGCGCAGTATCTCCAGCTCGTGCTGGGGCTGTCTCCGCTGGAGGCCGCCGTGCGCATGCTGCCGCTCATGGTCGCGGCCATCGCGGGCGGCCTGGCCGCCGCGCACGTGCTGGGACGCGTCGGGCTGCGCGCGACGGTCGGCGGCGGCCTCGCCCTGACCGCGCTGTCCCTCGCCCCGGTGCTGACCTGGGGCACCGAGCAGCATCCGGTGATGCTGACGGTCTGCTTCGTGGGGATCGGCTTCGGCGTCGAGGTCGCCCTGCTGGCGGCGTCGGACACGATCATGGCCACCGTGCCGGAGTCGCGGGCCGGCGGCGCCGCCGCGATCGAGGAGACGGCCTACGAGCTCGGGGCGGGCCTCGGCATCGCCGTCCTCGGGACGATCACCACGATCGTGTACGCCCCCTCGCTCACGCCCGTCCCGGGGATCCCGGCCGGGCTCATGGCGCAGGCGCGTGAGTCGCTGGCCGCGGCCGCGCACGTGGCCGGCGAGACCGGCACGACCGGAACAGCGCTGCTGGACGCCGCCCGCGCGGCCTTCGTCACCGCCCTGCACTCCACCGTCGTGGTCAGCGTGGCGCTGCTCGCGCTCACCGCGCTGGCCGTGGCCCTGCTGCTCCCCCGCCACGTTCCCACCCCCGCGAGCGCCGACGCCGAGGAGTCCGGCGGCGTACGGACCTGAGCCGGCCGGGCGCATGACGGCGGCGCAGGCGGGGAAGTGTCCGGGCAAGTCACCCCCCACCCAGAGTGAGAAGCCGTGAAGAGAACCCTGCACGACTTAGCCTCGCTGGCCGCCCGCATGGGCGTCGGCGGGATCTTCTTCGCCAACGGCTGGCAGAAGCTCGAAGCCGGCCTCAACGCCACCGCCGACCAGTTCACCGCGCTCCAGGCCCCGCTGCCCCGCGTGTGGGCGCCGGTGACCATGCTGACCGAGCTGGTGGGCGGCACGCTGCTGATCGCGGGCCTCGCCGTGCCGTTCGTCGGGCTGCTGCTGTTCGCCGAGGCCCTCGCGGTGTTCGTGGTCACGGCCGGGGACAGCGGCCTGCCGCTCACCGGAGGCGACATCGAGCTGATCGTGGCCCTCGGGGCCGCCTCCGTGCTGCTGGCCGTCACCGGCGCGGGCCGGATCTCGGCCGACCACATGGTGGTCATCAAACGGCGCGAGGCCGAGGCGGCCGGGGAGTTCGCCGCCGAGGCGGAGGCCGACGCGGTCATCGCCGCGCTGCGCCCGCCACGGCCCGGCGAACCGGGTGCGGGCGAATCCCCGGCCCGGCCCGCCCCGTCGGAGCCCGCGCCGTCCGGTCCCGCGCCGTCCGGGCCTGCTCCCGGGGAACGGCAGTCCAGGCCCGCCGCCTCCGCCGACTCGCCCGGATCGCCGGAGCCATCGCCGACCGGTGGCGTGAGTGCGGGCGCCACCGCCGCCGGGACGGCCGCGGAGCGGCCCGGCGAGGAGCCCGCGGCCACGACGACCGTCCGCAAGGCCGCGCCCCGGCAGCGGCGTACGCGGCGAGAGGACGACACGACCACGGAGAGCCGCGCCGAGGCCCGCTGACGCCGGGTCGGCATACGCGCGGGTGAGGGACCCGAGGCGATCATCACCGCGGTCGGAGCCGAGCGGTAGTGACGTCCGTGACCCGGTCAGGGCTCCCGGGAGAGCGGCAGGCGCAGGAGGAAGCGCGCGCCGCGCGGGCTGTCGGTGATCGTTAGGGTGCCGCCGTGGCTCTCGGCGATCTGCCGGGCGATGGGCAGGCCCAGGCCCGCACCCCCGGCGTGCCTGCTGCGGGCCGTGTCGAGCCGGGTGAACCGCTGGAACACGAGCTCGCGCTGGTCACGCGCGATGCCCGCGCCGTCGTCGAGCACCTCGAGCACGGCCACACCGGAACCGAAGCGGGGGTCGCCGTCGGGCGGGTCCTCGCGCCGCACCTCCAGCCGTACGGTCGTGGCGGCGTGCCTCTCGGCGTTGTCGAGCAGGTTGGTGACGAGGCGGCCCAGCCGGGTGCGGTCCCCCCGGACGACCACACCAGAAGTCAGCTGCGAGACGATCCTCCTGGCCGGGCGGCGGGCGTCCAGTTCAGCGGCCACGAGCCGGCCGAGGTCCAGCGGCTCGCGCTCGCAGGGCGCGCCCGCGTCGAGACGGGCGAGCGTCAGCAGGTCGGAGGCGATCGCCTGGAGCCGTTCGAGGCTCTTCAGCACGGCGGGCCCGATCTCCCGCAGGTCGGACTCCTGGGGGGCGAGCAGTGCGTCCTCCACCTGCGCGCGGATCGCGGTGATCGGGCTGCGCAGCTCGTGGGACGCGTCGGAGGTGAAGCGCCGTTGCTGTTCGAGCGTCTCCTCCAGCCGGTCCAGCGTGTAGTTGACGCTCTGGGCGAGGTCGTGGATCTCCCCCTTGGCCTCGGGGACCGGCACCCGCCGCCCGAGGTCCGAGGCGTTGATCTCGTCGAGCTCGGCCCTGATGGCCCGCACCGGCAGGAGCGCCCGCTTCACGCTGCGCCGGGCGCCGTAGGCGACGGCGCCCGTGACGAGCGCGGATCCCGCGGCCAGGCCGGCCACGAGGGCCGGCGGCGCGCTGAACGCCTCGACCGGCGCGGCGCTGTAGACGGTCCAGTCTCCGCCGCCGTCGTAGACCTGCTGCGCGACCACGATGTGACACCGGTCCGCTCCGAAGACGCCGCCGCAGACCTCTTGTGTGGCCTTGCGGAGCGGGGGCTTGGGCCGGAAGGTCGCCATGACCGGCTTTCCGGCCATGTCCGGCGTCGCCGCATGCACCCTGCCCTGCGGGTCCACCACCTGGACGGGCCGATACCGGCCATAGGGAGGCAGCACGCTCCCCGCCTGTCCGTGGTCCACGAGGTAGGCGACCCGGCCGCCGTCCATCGTCACCTCTCGCAGGAGGCTCTCCCGGGCCGCCACCTGCAGGGACCACACCAGGACGATCGAGAACGCGGCGCACAGCAGAGCGACCACCGTGCCGGTGAACAGCGCGATGCGACTCCTGACCGACCACCGATCCCCGAAACCCACGTGATCGCCCGCTTACGACGTGGCCTACTGACCGTGCGTAAGAAATCTACTCTTCAGGGCGTTATTAAGCGGTAACGGAACAAACTTGACGAGATGGTCCTATCGGGTCGAAATGCCGACACGCGCAACACGACTGGCAAGCAGGTAAAGGAGCCTTCCGGACGGCCCTTCCGGATGGTGGGATATGGGGTATGAACGCCGCCGGACCACTGCCGGTAATCGACGTGGCCGCCCTCACCGGCCCCGGGACCGCCAGGGAGCGTGCCGAGGTCGCACGCCGGATCGAGGCCGCCTGCCTGGACAGCGGTTTCTTCTACATCAGCGGCCACGGGGTGCCCGAGACCCTGATCGCAGAGCTCAGGGACGCCGCGGCGCGCTTCTTCCGCTTGCCGGAGGAGCACAAGTCGCGCATCTCCATGGATCGGGGCGGGCGGGCCTGGCGCGGATATTTCCCCGTGGGCGGCGAGCTCACCTCCGGCCGGCCCGACCTCAAGGAGGGCGTCTACTTCGGCGCCGAACTGGGCCACGACGATCCCCGCCCGCTGCACGGGCGCAACCTCTTCCCCGAGGAGGTGCCCGAACTGCGCCCGGCCGTGCTGGCGTACATGGACGCCCTCACCCACGTGGGGCAGGCGGTCATGCGGGGCGTGGCACTGAGCCTGGGACTCGGCGAGGACTACTTCGCCGCCGGCTACACGGCCGCGCCCACGATCCTGTTCCGGATCTTCCACTATCCGCCCCCGCCGTACGCGGATCCGGAGGAGTGGGGGGTCGGCGAGCACACCGACTACGGCCTGCTGACGCTGCTGCTGCAGGACGACAATCCCGGCCTCCAGGTGCACACCGCCCGCGGCTGGATCGAGGCGCCGCCCATCCCGGGCACGCTGGTCTGCAACATCGGCGACATGCTCGACAAGCTGACCGGCGGCCTGTATCGGTCGACCCCGCATCGCGTGCGCAACGCCACGGGCCGCGGCAGGCTGTCGTTCCCCTTCTTCTTCGACCCTGGCTGGGACTGCGAGGTGCCGCCGCTGCCCTCCCTGCCCGCCCGAGAGGGGGGCCGTGCCCGCTGGGACGGCCTGGACCTGCGGGCCTTCACCGGCACGTACGGCGACTATCTGACCGCGAAGGTCGCCAAGGTGTTCCCGGGGCTCGGCGACCGAGTGCTGCCGCCGACCTCCGGAGCGCGTGAAAACGTGTAATCAAGAAAGCGGTGCAACCGGCACAATATTCGCCATGCCTCTCCCCCGCTGGTTCGCCGAGCGCGTCGAACCGACCGCTCCGGACGCCGAACTGCGCGTCTCCACGATCGAGCTCTTCTTCGACCTCGTCTTCGTCTTCACGATTACGCAGCTGACGTCGCTGCTGGTGGGCGATTTCACCCGGCAGGACGGAGAGGGGTTCGCCGGCCAGGGCACCGTGCAGGCGATCCTGATCTTCGGTCTGCTCTGGTGGATGTACTCCGGCTACGCCTGGCTGACCAACACCGTGCCGCCGGAGCGCGCGGCCCGGCGGGTGCTGATCCTGTGCGGCATGGCCGGATTCCTGATCATGGCCCTGGCCATCCCGCGCACCTTCTCGGGCAGCGGCGTGGCGTTCGCCGTCGGCTACCTCGTCATCGTGCTCGTCCACGGCGGGCTCTACCTGCAGGCGACGGCCGCGATCGCGCGGGTCGTGCCGTTCAACCTGGCCGCGACCGCGCTCGTCTTCGCCGCCGCCTTCACCGGCGCGCCGTGGAACTACGCGCTGTGGACGGCGGCCCTCGTGCTGATCTGGCTGAGCCCGGTCTTCATCGGGCAGAAGGGCTTCCCCCTGCACCCGGCGCACATCGTCGAGCGGCACGGCCTGCTGGTCATCATCGTGCTGGGCGAGTCGATCGTGGCGATCGGCATCGGAGCGACCGACGGCCACCCGGGGGCGGCACTGATCGTCGCGGCCCTGCTGGGCCTCGCCCTCACCGCGTCGCTGTGGTGGGTGTACTTCGGACGCGGCGAGAGCGGGCCCGAGCACGCGCTGATGCGCGCCGAGGTCGTCCGGCGGACGCGGCTCATCCTGGGCGCGTACTTCTACGCCCACATCCCGATCCTGCTCGGGGTCGTCGCGACGGCGGCCGGGATCAAGAAGGCCGTCGGCCACGACCACCTCGGCCTCGGCCCCGCCCTCGCGCTGGCCGGGGGAACCGCCCTGTTCCTGCTCGGCGACCTGTGGTTCCGCCGGGTGCTGGGAATGGGACGGACCGCCGTGCGGGTCGCCGCGGCCCTGCTGGCCGCGGCGACCGTTCCGATCGGCCTGTGGTCGTCGGCCGCCCACCTCGGCGCGCTGGTCGTCCTGCTGGTCGCGATGATCAGCCTGGAGAACGTCCTGTAGGGGCGGGCCGCCTCAGTCCTCCAGACCGTTCCTGGCGATCACCTCGCGATACCAGCGGGCGCTGTCGCGCGGCGTGCGCTCCAGCGTGTCGTAGTCGACGCGGACGAGACCGAACCGCTTGTGGTAGCCCCGGGCCCACTCGAAGTTGTCCATCAGCGACCACACGAAGTAACCGCGCAGGTCCACGCCCTTGTCCATCGCCGCGCGGGCGGCGCGGAAGTGGCCGTCGAGATAGGAGATCCGGCCGGGGTCGGACACCCCGTCGGGAACGGCGGCCCCGTTCTCCGTGATCATCAGAGGTGTGCCGGGATAGTCGCGCGCCAGCCGTACGAGCAGGTCCTCCAGCCCGGCCGGGTTGATCTCCCAGTCCATCTCGGTGACCTCGCCGTGCGGGTCCTCCCAGGCGACGCCCTCGCTGCCGGGATACTCCGGATGCCCCTCGGACGAGGGGTCCGCGACGACCCGGTTGACCGTGTAGTAGTTGACGCCGAGCACGTCGATCGGCTGCGCGATCGTCGGCAGGTCGTCCAGGTTGACCTTGGTGAAACGCTCCAAGTGGGCGAGGACGTCGGCGGGGTACTCGCCGCGCAGCACGGGGTCGAGGAAGAGCCGGTTCGCCATCCCGTCGATCAGGCGGACCGGCTCGGGGTCGCCGAGGATCGGCGTCAGGTTCAGCGTCAGCGAGACGGTCTGCGCGCCCCCCGCCCGCAGGGCCTGCACGGCCAGGCCGTGCCCGAGCATCAGGTGGTGGGCGGCGGTGAACGCGGCGGCCGGATCGGTCACCCCCGGCGCGTGCCGGCCCGAGCCGTACCCCACGAACGCCGACACCCAGGGCTCGTTGAGCGTCGTCCAGACGCCGACGCGGTCGCCGAGGCGGCGGTGCACGGCGGCGGCGTAGTCGGCGAAGCGGAAGGCCGTCTCACGGTTGGTCCAGCCGCCCGTGTCCTGCAGCGTCTGCGGCAGGTCCCAGTGGTAGAGCGTCGCGACGGGCGTGATGCCCTTGGCGAGCAGCGCGTCGACCAGCCGGTCGTAGAAGCTCAGGTCGGCCAGGCGCGGCCAGGCCACCGAGAACCGGTAGGCCTTCAGCCCCAGCCACGCCATGATCTCGACGTCCTCGAGATAGCGGTTGTAGTGGTCGCAGGCCACGTCACCGGTGTGGCCGTCGGCGACCATCCCGGAGGTGTGAGAGAAGGTGTCCCAGATCGAGGGGACTCGGCCGTCGGCGTGGACCGCTCCTTCGATCTGGTACGACGCGGTCGCGGCCCCCCACAGGAAGCCGTCGGGAAAAGAGATCATCGTGAACTTTCGCGAATCGTCAGCCGAGGTTCGAGGAGCGTCGACTCCGGGACGGTCTGGCCCTCCAGCTTGGCCATGAGCAGCCGGACCGCCTGCCTGCCGACGTCCTCGGCGGGAATGAGCACGGAGGTCAGCGCGGGGCTGGCCCGCTCGGCGATGTCGTCCGGGCAGATCGCCACCACCGAGACATCCTCGGGCACCCGCCTGCCGAGGATCCGCAACGCCCCCAGCACGTGGCCGGCGGCCGCCTCATTGTGCACGACGAGCCCGGACAGCCCCGGCCGCTCGTCGAGCAGCAGCTTCACGGCGGCGTGGACCTCGTCGAACGACTCCTCGCAGGGCCGCGCGTCGGCCTCCATGCCGTGCCGCCGGGCCGCATCGACGAAACCCGCCATCGTCCGCTCGGCGAAACCCGTGCCGCGCTCGTAGACCACGCGCGGCGCGCCGAGCAGCGCGATCTCACGATGCCCCAGATCGGCCAGGTGATCGGCGCACAGCGCCCCGGCGCGGGCGAAGTCGAGGTCGACGCAGGTCAGCCCTTCGGGGTCGGCGGGGAAACCGATCAGCACGCTCGGCTCGGCGAGCTTGCGCAGCAGCGGCACGCGGGGGTCGTGGATCTCCACGTCCATCAGCAGCAGCCCGTCGACCAGGGCGCTGGCCGCCACCCGGTGCAGTCCGTCCGCCCCCTCGTCGGCCGTCATGAGCAGCACGTCGTGGTCGTACTGGCGGGCGGTGGTGACGACCGAGGTCGCGAACTGCATGAGGACCGGAAGGTTCATGCCGGCCCGCAGCGGCAGCACCAGCGCGATGACCTTCGCGCGCTTGCTCGCCAGGGCCCGGGCGCCGGCGTTGGGGTGGTAACCGAGGACCCGCACGCTGTCGAGGACCCGCTGCCGGGTGGTCGCCGAGATCGCCCGCTTGCCGCTCAGCACGTACGAGACCGTGCTGACGGCCACCCCCGCGTGCTTGGCGACGTCGGCGATCGTCACGGTCCTCACGGGCAGAACCCCAGCGCGCTCACCGTGACCCCCTCGCTCTCGTACACCACATAAAGATCGCGCACTCCGGCGGCTCCCGCCAGAGGGGTGCTCACCTCGACGAAATCATGCCTGGTCGCCGTCGGCGGGACGCTGACCGCGCCGGCGACCTCGCCGGTCAGGGGGTCGTCGAGCCGCAGCGTGACCACGCCGCCCTCGTCGCTCGACACCGCGAGCACGCAGGCGGACGGGCCGCGGTCGCCGAAGTCTCCTCCGAAGCCGCAGTCCTTGAAGGCGATCCACGTCCCCGGTCCCGTGGAGCGGACCGCGTCGCCGGAGTCGAGGGCGGCGTCGCACAGCACCACACCGTCGTACTCGTCGTGATCGGCCGCGTCCAGTGGCCCCGAGGTCAGATCACGCGGCGGGATGCGCTCGCCCCGCACGCGGAACGGCGCGCACAGCCGGATGTCGCCCGACGAGGCGCCCACCTGCACCTTGTGCGCGCCCTCCTCGACCACGAACCTGCCGCGCGTCACGTCCCAGAAGGCCAGGTCGCCGACCGGAACGTCCACCGACACCGTACGGCTCTCGCCCGGCGCGAGCCGCACCTTGACGAAGCCGCGCAGCTGGCGCAGCGGCTGCTTGACCCGGGAGCGCTGCTGATGGCTGTAGAACTGCACGACCTCCTCCCCCTCGCGCTCGCCCACGTTCGTCACGGTCACCCGGACGGTCAGCGTGTCGCCCTCGCCGAGGTCGGCCGACGCCAGTTCCAGATCGGAGTAGGCGAAGCGGGTGTAGCTCAGGCCGTGCCCGAACGGATACAGCGGCCGGCCGCGGTAGTAGAGGTAGGTGGCGTCGGAGGCGATGATGTCGTAGTCGAGCAGGTCGGGCAGCTCGGCGGCCGAGCGGTACCACGTCTGGGTGAGGCGGCCGCCCGGGTCGTCGTCGCCGAGCAGCACGCCGGCGAGCGCGTGGCCGTACTCCTGGCCGCCGTGGGCCGACCAGACGATCGCGGGCAGGTGCTCCTGCGCCCACGTCACGGCGAACGGGTAGCCGCTGGAGACCACGAGCACGGTGGCCGGGTTGGCCGCGTGGACGGCCTTCAGCAGGGCCTCCTGCCGCTCGGGCAGGGCCAGCGTCGCGCGGTCCTCGGTCTCGCGGCCGTTCACCAGCGGGTGGTCGCCGAGCACGACGATCGCGACGTCCGCGCGGGCCGCCGCCTCCGCCGCGCGGGCCGCGCCGCTCTCGACCAACTCGACCGACAGCACGGACGCGGCGTCGGGGTCGTCGGTGGTGCGCACGACGCCGCCGGCCACGGTGACGTACCGGCCGGAGGAGATGTTGCGCAGCACCACGCCCCTCGGCCGCTCCTCGATCCGGAAGGTCTGGCGCACCTCCCAGCCGCTCGGTCCCGGCTGGTCGTTGACCAGCACGCCGTCCTCATCCGCCGACACGTGCCGGCCGTTGGCGCAGGACCGGAACGCGAACGCGCCGCCGCCCCAGTCGAACACATCGAAGCAGGAGCGCTCGCTCCCCACGTACAGCGGCCCGCCGGCGGGGTCGGCGGACGCGCCGACGTACCCGCCCTCGGTGCGCAGCGCCACCCGGTCGACGCCCTCGCAGTGGACGGTCTCGCACCGCTCGGCGAGGCCCGCCAGGGCCGTGACCTGGTAGGGCAGCGTGCCGCTGTACCAGTCCTCGAACAACGCGTCGGCCAGCGGGCCGATCACCGCGACCGTACGCGGGGCGGCCAGCGGGAGCAGTCCGTCGTTCTTCAGCAGGGTGATCGACTGGCGGGCCGCCTCCCGCGCGAGCCGCTGGTGCTCGGGGCTGTTGACGACGTCGTGGGTGATGTCGTCGTACGGCGTGGCGGGGTCGAACTCGCCGAGCCGCACCCGGATCGACAGCGCGTGCCGGGCGGCGGCGTCGATGTCGGCCTCGGTGAGCAGGCCGCGGTCGAGCGCCGTCCTGACGTGACCCAGAGTGGCGGCGGCGTCCGCGTCGTCCTGGGTGAAGCTGTCCAGCCCGGCCTTGATCGCGTGCGCGTACGCCTCGGGCAGGTCCTTGTGGTAGCCCTGCAGCCCGGTGAGGTTCCCCGGCGCGTACGCGTCGCTGACCACGAGGATGTCGTCGGGCGCCCACGTGCGCAGATGGCTGCCGATCAGGGGCGACAGGTGGGCCGGCCGGCCGTTGACGAGGTTGTACGACGGCATGACGGCCACCGCGGCCCCCGCCTCGACGGCCGGGCGGAAGGCCTTGAGCTCGTATTCGTGCAGCACCCGCGGCGGCAGGCCGCTGGAGGTCACGCACCGGTCGGTCTCGTTGTTGTAACCGAGGAAGTGCTTCAGCGTGGGCGCCGTCTTCAGCACGGCGTGGCCGCCGCGCAGGCCGCGGGCGTAGGCCGTGCCCATCACCCCGGTCAGCCAGGGGTCCTCGGAGTAGCCCTCCTCGTTGCGGCCCCAGCGCGGGTCGCGCAGCGGGTTGACCACCGGCGCCCACACGTTGCGGCCCACGCTCTGCGGGTCCTTGTGGTGGAAGGCCATGACCTCGTCGCCCGTCGCCTCCCCCACCTGGCGGACCAGGTCCGGGTTCCAGGTGCTGGCCAGCCCGATGGCCTGGGGGAACACGGTGGCCGGGCCGTGCCAGGCCAGGCCGTGCAGAGCCTCGGTGCCAGTGCGGAAGACCCGCAGGCCGAGCCGTTCCACCGGCGCCTGGTATTGGTGCAGCAGGCCGATCTTCTCGTCAAGAGTGAGCCTGCCGAGCAGGTCGTCCACCCGTTCGGCGGGAGACAGCGCGGGGTTCCGGAATGCCGGGTCCTGGTCATGTCTCGCCGGTTCGTTCATCTGGAGACTCACCCTTCGCGTCGAAGCGCTTCGATGACCTGCCGAAAAACGCGCCCATGGGGGCGTCGCGAGGATCCGCATGTTCGGTTGGAGAAGCGCCGCTGTCGAAGCGCTTCGAAAGGGTTACCGCAAGTTTCCGGCGTGTAAATCCGGGCTTATCCGGAAGAGTGCCCTCATCCTCGGCTCAGGTCAAGACCCCCGTCGCACCGGTTTCACCTCAGATGCCACCTCGACGTCCGCTCCGGTCGTACGCCGGCCGTATGACGAAGACGGGCGCGGGGCCGGGAGTCCCGGCCGGTCCGCGCCCGCCCTTCCGCTGATGCTCGGGTCAGCCGACGATCTGCAGCAGCGCCTGCCGCCTGGCCGCGGCCGGCTCGGTCAGGCGCTGCACCTGCCTGCCGTTCTTGTCGAGCACGACCAGGGTGTTGGCGGTGCCTCCGGCCACCCGGACGACCAGGCGGCCGTCCCGCAGGTAGAAGGCGCCGATGAGCGAGCCCTTCACCGGGATCGCGACCTTCGTGCCGGTGGCGACGTCGACCACGGCCGGGCGGAAGCCCCCCGGCCAGGAGCCGTCGCCCCCCGGCGCCGTCCTCGACAGCGGCGCCACGACGACCTTCGATCCGTCGGGCGACAGGCTCTGCACGTGGTTGGCGAGGCCGACGCCCTTGACCTTGACCGCCTTGCCGGTCTTCACGTCGAGGCGGTAGACGCCGTCGGTCGTCCCGGCGTATCCGGCGAGGTAGCGGCCGTCGGCCGACCAGGCCAGGTGGCAGACCCCGAGGGTGGTGCCCGCCTTCCTGCGGCCCCTGCCGTCCGCGCCGACGACCGAGACGGACCCGGCGTCGGAGTCGCCCTTCGCCACGTACGCGACCTGCCTGGAGTCGGGCGACCAGACCGGGGTCAGGCACGGCGCTCCGGCGCCGGCGCCCTTGGCCGCGGTCGTGACCGTGCGGCCGTCCCCGACCCGCACGTACCCCGCGCCGGTGATCCAGGCGAGCTTCCTGCCGTCCGGGGACGCGGAGAACTGGCCCGTCATCGGCATGGCGCCCAGCTTCGTGAAGCCCTTGCCGGGCTCGTAACGGCTGACCGGGAAACCCTTGCCGTAGGACAGGTAGACGGCGACCCCGGTGAGGGGCTTGGGCGAGGCGGCGGCCCCGGCCGGAGCGGCGGCGGCCGCGGGGGCGGCCAGTGCGGCCGTGAGCGCGGCGGACAGCACGGCGGCGGACAACAGGCGAGTGTTCATCATGGTCCAATTCGTCGAAGGTGCCATGTTCGACGCCTCGCACCCCGGCCGGGTTCGCAGCCGCTCGATATCGGTACGCCTGCCGCCGGGAACGGTGTGCCGGGCGCATGGCTCGCCCGGCGGCGGCAGAGGAGGCGGCGGGGAGGACCGTCAGCGCTGCGCGGGCAGGCGGCCGGAGTCGACCGAGTCGAGCACCCGCGCGGCGGCCCCAAGCGCGGCCGCGCCGTACCCGAGCGTGGACACCTCCAGCCGGCAGCCTCCCCCGCCGGGGGCGAGCACCCTGCCGTACATCTCCTCCTCCGCGCACGCGACGAGCCAGGGCGCCAGCGGCACGTAGTAGCCCCCGAGGATCACGACCTCGGGGTTGAGCATGTTGGCCACGGCGGCCATTCCCCTGCCGAGATGGCGTCCCACGTCCTCCAGGAGCGCGAGGATGTCCCGCTCGCCGTTGCGGGCGCGGCGTACGACCTCGTCGATCTCGAGTTCGAGCTCGGACGGCGAGGCGTCGGGCGCCGTGTGGGCGAGGATCGCGCCGATCCCGGCGACGGCCTCCAGGCAGCCGCGCCGGCCGCAGCGGCAGGTGGGCCCGGCGGGATCGAGCTCGATGTGGCCGATCTCGCCGCTGTAGCCCTGCCCGCCCCGCCTGAGCCTGCCGTCCAGGACGATGCCCGCGCCCACGCCGACCTCGCCGGTCACGTAGACGAGGTTGGCGGCGTTGCGGTGGGGCCCGAACCGGTGCTCCGCCAGGGCGGCGAGGTTGGCGTCGTTGTCCACGAGCACGGGGAAGCCGGGGTCGCGCAGTGCCTTGGCGAGGTCGCCCGCGAGGTCGGCGTCGCGCCAGCCCAGGTTGGGGGCGACCCGCACGATGCCGCTGACGTCGACCAGACCGGGCACGGCCACGGTCAGGCCGAGCACCTGGCGGGCCTCCTTGGTCATCCGGCTGACGACCCGCCGGGCGAGCGCCGCCATGGCGACGACCGCCTGGCCCGCGCTCGAGGTCCCGCCGGGGAAGGACCGCCGCCAGTTCAGGAGTTCCTCGCCCTTGAGGTCCACCGCGACCGCCGTGATGTAGTCGACGTTGACCTCGATGCCGATCGCGGCGTACGGCGAGCCGTCCAGGACGAGCATGGTGGCGGGCCGGCCGACGCGGTGCTCGGTCAGGCCGGTCTCGCGCAGCAGGCGCCGGTCGATGAGGTCGGCGACCAGGCTGGACACGGTGGCCTTGTTCAGGCCCGTCGAGGCGGCGATGTCGGCACGTGAGCAGGGCGCGTTCTCCCGGACGAACCGCAGCACGACGGCGAGGTTGGTCGCCCGTACGTCGGTGAAGTCGGCCGGCTGTGGCCCGTTGTGCGATGTGATCAATGTCCGCCCCGTTCCCGCTCGGGCTCATAATGCCGCAATTGCGAGCAATTTGACACGACAGCGGCGGCCGGAATCGTGGCTCGCGCGGACGCGCGGGCAGCGCCGCGCCCGGTTCGGCACCGGCCACCGGCCCCAGCGCCTCCCGGGTAACCTGGTGGCACTCGCTCCTCCGACATTTGTTTGGCTAGGGAACTAACTAAAGACTAGCGTGGAGCGTCATGGGAATCCAGGGGCAAGCACGCGGGTGAAGCGGCCGGCGTCTCCGCGGCGCCTCAGCCGGGGCACAGATCCTCTTGCGGCGGGTGTCGGCGATACCGGAGTCGGTCAGCTCAAGCCGCCAGGAACGTGGAGAGCGCGAGGCAGGGGACGTCGCCGTACGGCATGAGGGCCTCCCCGCGGGTCCGGATCCCGCGCGGAGGCCCTCACAACCGCCAAAGCGGCCCGCCGTCCTAGCGGGCGACGGCGCCCGTGACCTCTCTGTCGACAATCCTGGTCGCGCCGGATTCCCGGGCGCAGTGCGCGCAGCAGAACCAGCGGCCGTCGAACTCGGAGCCGTGGCCCACGATGCGGCACCCGCAGTGCTCGCACACGGGCGCCATCCGGCTGATAGCGCACTCGAAGCTGTCGAAGACGTGCACCACTCCCTGAGTGTGCACCTCGAAGGCCATGTCGTAATCGTTGCCGCAGACCTCACAGGTAGCCATGGTTTCCCCCCGTCGACTCGCGGTCGAGGGGGGAAATACCCGCGCAAACCTGCACGAACACCGGCTCACAGGGCGTCGAGCAGGGCTTTGGCCACGGACTTGGCCCCGGTGACCGCCTCCTTCGGGTCCATGAGCACGGAGTCCGGTGCGTTGATCGGCGTGTTCTCCGGGCGGTCGCTGCCGGACAGCAGCACCCATATGACGTTCTTGCCGTCCAGCGCGTAGATCTCGTACCGGTTGCCCTGGGCCGTTTCGGTGCGCTGCCGGATCGCCTGGCCGAACGCCTCCTGCCCGAAGCCGGTCAGCTTCTCGACCTTGCCCCAGCGGATGCCGCCGATCTCGCTGCTCGCCGTGAACTTGGTCTTCGAGCGCTGGTCGATGAGGTAGTAACGGGCGGATTCCGCGTCCCAGAAGGTGTGGACGGCGATGCGCAGGTTGCGCCACCGGACCTTGCCTCCGCCGAGCGGCAGCTTGTCGTTCCACCACTGGCACTGGGTGACGTTCGAGTTGCCCTCCTTGCTCCGCACGGCCGCGCCCTCCGTGTTCGGCACCAGGGTGGCGGCCAGCGTCTTGAGGCTCACGCAGGCCCGGGGCAGGGGGATCCGGGTGGGTGAGGGCGACGGCGACGGGCTCGGCTTGGGACGCGCGTGGTAGGGCAGCGGCTGCCCGGCGCGGAAGGCGGTCACCGACTTCGCGAGCTGCCCGAGCAGGCCCTTCACCTCGCGCAGGGCGTTCTCCTCGGTGATCGACTGCGTGCTCTCCGTCGACAGGAGGTCGGCCTCCTTCTTCTTCTGGCTCGCCTCGAACTTGACCTGGAAGACCACGTCGCCCACCCGGCCGACTCCCTGGCCGAACGAGTACCAGTACTGCTTCCCCTCCCGCGTCCATTGGTACTGGGCGGCGGCCCCTTCTCCGACGCCCTGGTACTCCTGGACCGCCGAGTAGTAGTGCTCCTTGTCCGAGTGGGTCGCGCCGTACTTGTACTGGCTGAGCTCACCGTTGTACTGGATCTTCGCCGCCTCCACGGCCGTGGTCGTCCCGAGCGCCTCGTACTTGGACACGTTCACCGTGATCTCGCGGCTGCGGGTGACGTCCTTGTAGGAGATGTTCCGGTTGACCCAGCGGCACTGCCACCGGACGTAGCTCACGAGGGTGCCGCCGCGGTTGTCGCTGGTCGAGGAGTCGATCTCGGCCCGCGGCACGAGACGCTCGGCCTCGTCCGGGTCGAGCATCGAGCACACGTCGGCGGTCGCCGCCACCGGCGCGGCCGACGCCGACTTCTCGGCCGCCGTCGCCGCCGTCGCCGTCGGACTCGCCTTACTGGGCGTTCCCGTCTGGCGCACCGTCATGAACGCGAACGTCCCCCCGGCCACCACCAGCACGGCGACGACCGCCACCACCGGCAGCACCCACCCCCGCCGCGCCGGGGCGGAGGGCTGGGTCGGCATCTGCCACAGCTCTGGCGGAGGCGGCGTCGCCGCCTGCCAGCCCTGTCCCGGCTGCCCAGGCGGCGGGGTCCCCTGCCCGCTCTGGGACGGATACGGATAGGGATTCGACTGGGGTGATTGCGGCGGTTGAGGCGTCGGCCCGGCCTGCGGCCAGCCCTGCCCACCCGGCGCCCCGGGATACCCCCCGGGCGGAGGGGCCCCACCGGGCACACCAGCCGGATACGCGGCGGGATGAGGCTGCGGCCCGGGCGGGGAACCGGGATACGGAGCAGGGGGGGAGTACGCGCCCGGCTGCGGGCCGGGCTGGGGACCGGCGGGATACACCCCCGGCTGCGGCTGCGGACCGGCCGGCGGACCGGGATACGCCCCCGGCTGTGGGTCCGGATACGGGCCCGGCGGGGGGCCGGGATACGCGCCTGGCTGGGGACCCGCGGGATACGCGCCGGGCTGCGGCTGCGGACCGGGATACGGGCCCGGCTGGGGACCGGGATACGCCCCCGGCTGAGGCGGCTGAGCCGAAGGCGCCCCGGGCGGGGGCCCGAGCGGGGGCCCGGACTGGGCGGCGGAGGGCTGCGAACCGGGCTGCGGACCGAACTGTGGACCTTGCTGGGGACCTTGCTGGGGACCGGGCGGCGGGCCGTACGGGGGCGGGTAGGGCGGCACACCCGGGCTGGGGTGCCCCTGCGGCGGGTACGGCGGCATGCCCTGCCGGGGGCCCTCGTCCCGGGGAGGCGTCTCGCCGGGCTCGACGGGGGCGTCGTCACCGCTGGTCATGGGGGTCTCCTACAGATGCAGAGCGGGAGGTCACCCGAGCCCGATGCCGACGAGTTCGGCGGCGCGCTCGGCCGTGCGCCGGTCGGCCGGGGTGACCGAGGGGTCACCGGCGCGCCGGTAGGCGACCTCGACGATGAGATTGCTGAGGCGGAACCAGACCGAGGCACCGGTGGTCCCGGCGGCGGGGTCGGCGGAGTCACAGGTGAAGGCCTCGTCGGCGATCCCGGGCCGGTCGCGTGCGGCCGCGCCCCGCGCGGCCCGCTCCGCCGCGAGGTCGCGGGAGGCCGCGGTCTCCCCCTCCCCCGCGGCCGGCAACCGGTATCCGACCGTGATCGTCCCGTCGTGGCCGGTGGTGTGCTCCTTCCACTCGCATCGCCCCTCGGCGGCGGGTTCCCCGCGCGGCGTGGCGCCGAGGAGGTCACGGATCTGCGCCTGGGTCAGGCTGCGGCAGGCGTCGGGGACGGCGGCGAACCGCCCCGAGCCGCCCTGTTTCCCGGACACGAGAAGCCAGGCGCCCAGGCCCGCCGCCAGACCGACCACGACGACCAGGGCCGCCACGGCGGCCAAGCGCCACGTTCTGGCGGGCCGGTCGGCGGGAGCGGCGGCGGGCGGCGCGGCGGCGGCCCGCAGGGCCTGCCGTACGACCTCGGGCGGCGGACGCCGCGCCGGATCCTTGTCGAGCAGGGCGAGCACGATCCACGTGAGCACCCGCGAGGCCCGGGTCATGGGCCGGGGCTCGTGGAGCAGGACGGCGGCGACGAGCGCGGCGGCCATGCTGCGGTGGAAGGGCGGCTCCCCCTCGACGGCGGTGTAGAGCGTGGCCCCGAGGGACCACAGGTCGGAGGGCGGGCCGTCCGGCTCGTCGCGGAACCGTTCGGGGGCCATGTAGTTGGGCGAGCCCGCCGAGCTCTGCCAGGAGTGCCCGGCGCCGCCCAGCGGCGCCGCGATCCCGAAATCGGTGAGCAGCGCGCGGCCGTCCGGCCCGATGAGGACGTTGGCCGGTTTGACGTCGCGGTGCAGGACGCCCCGGGCGTGGGCCGCCTCCAGCGCGTCGAGCACGGCCAGCCCGATCTCGGCCACGCGCTCCGAGGCGAGCGGCCCGTCCTCCCGGATGATCTTGTCAAGCGAGCGGCCCGGCACCAGGTCCATGACGATCCACGGCTGCCCGGCGTGCCCGACGACGTCGTGGACCGTCACGATGGACGGGTGGGTGAGCCGCCCGGCCGCCCGGGCCTCCTCCACGGCCCTGCCGAGGAAGTCGGCGCGCTGCCGGTCGTCCAGGCCCGGCGGGACGTGCAGCTGCTTGATCGCCACCTCCCGGCGCAGCAGCTCGTCGTGGGCGCGCCAGACCGTGCCACCTCCGCCCTCGCCGAGCGGTTCGGCGAGGCGGTACCGCCCGGCGAGCAGGTCCACGGCTAGGCCAGCCCCCTCAGGCCCTCGGCCGCCGACGCCGCCGCCGCGACCGCCCGGTCCCGCAGGGCCGCTGGAGAACTCACGCCGAGATCGGCGTACCGGAGCCGGGCGACGAGGTCGCCGAGCCTGAAGTACACGTAGACGGCCTGGGCCCTGCCCTCCGGCGTGGTGAGGTCGACGGCGAACGCCTCGTCGGCCACATTCGGCGTCTCCCGCCCGGCCGTCTCGATGGCCGGGGTCCTCCGGTCGAGACCGATCTCGTACCAGAGCCAGCTCGCGTCGCGCGGCCCCGACGCGTACTGCCTGCGCAGCCCTTCCATCAGCGTCTGCGCCGAGGCGGTGTCGAGCGCCCACGGCTCAGGGGTGTCGGAGTCGGTCTCGGCGCTCAGCTCGACGCCGCGGCCCTTCACGGTCCACTGGCAGCTCGCCTTCCCCGGCCGGGTCTGCGCCGAAGCGCCCAGGATCCGCCGCACCTCCTCGGCCGGCAGCGACCGGCACAGGTCCACTGCGCCGTCGAAGGTGGGCGAGACCCGGTGCACCGGGTCGTGGGGCGGTTCGTCCGTCCTGAGGGAGAACACGACCGCCGCCACGGCGACCGAGACGCCTGCCACGGCGGCGGCCCCGGCCGCGTACCACCGGCGGGGACGCCGCTTCGGCGGCTCGATCCGGAGGCCGCGCCGGGGATCCACGTCCGGGGTGCCGCCGTCGGCCACCTGCCGCAGCAGCGTGAGCGCGGTCGCCGCATCCGGCCGGGCGGCCGGATCGCGCGCCAGCATCCACGTCAACAGCGGTCCGAGCGGCCCCGCGAGCACCGGAGGACGGGGAGCCTGGGTGAGGGTCGCCCGGATCACTTCGGCATGCGACCCCTGGTGGGGGGTGACGCCCTCGACGGCCGTGTAGAGGGTGGCGGCGAGCGACCACAGGTCGGCGGCCGGGCCGCCGGGCTCGCCCGCGAGCCGTTCCGGCGCGATGAATCCCGGCGAGCCGACCATTAGGCCGGCCTCGGTGATCGACGCCTGGTCGGCCGGGCGGGCGATGCCGAAGTCGGTGAGGATCACCCGTCCGTCGGCGGAGAGGAAGACGTTGCCCGGCTTGACGTCCCGGTGCTGCACGCCCTGCGCGTGCGTGGCCGCAAGCGCGTCGAGGAGGCGGGCGCCGAGGTCCGCCACCTGCCGGTACGGCAGCGGCCCGTACGCGGCGATCTGCCGGGCGAGATCGTGGCCGTGCAGCAGTTCCATGACGATCCACGGCCTGCCGTCCTGGAGGAGCACGTCGTGGAGGGCGACGATCCCGGGATGCCGGACGCGCGCGGTGACCTCTGCCTCGCGCATGACCCTGGCGACCAGCTCGGCCCGCTCGCGCTCGCCGAGTCCCTCCGGGAGGCGGAGTTCCTTGATCGCCACCTCGCGGTCGAGCACGGAGTCCCTGGCCAGCCACACCGTGCCCATGCCGCCTGAGCCCAGTGGGCGCAGCAGGTGGTATCGCGAGGCCAGCGTCCCCCTCAGCGATTCGGCCATATCGGGGAGAATAGCGAAAGCGTGATCGATACGCCCGCCGCGCGCGGAACCGGCCTCACCACCCGGCACAACGCGCCGCCCTCCGGTCTCGATCGTCACGCCCAGAAAGCGCCCCCGATCATCACGCCCGGAAAGCGATCAGCCTGCCCGCCCCACTCGTCGCCCGCACAGGCGGAACGCCCCGCGCAGCACGCGCGGGGCGTCCGTCGTCCTCCGGGGAGCCTCAGCTCAGTGCGAGGTCCTTGATCCGGACGTCGCCGGTGAAGACCAGATAGACGTCCTTCACGCCGTTCGCGCCGGACACGGGAGCGGTCGCGGTGGCCCAGTTGTAGATCCCGCCGGTCGCGGCGACCGGGATCGTGGCCACCTTCGCGCCGGTCGGCGAGCCGAGGCGCACCTCGACGGTCCCGCCGCCCGTGGAGGCCACTCCGGCCGTCACCGTGCGGGGCTTGCGGAGCCGGACGTCCTTGAAGGCGATCCAGCCGCCGTTCGCGCCCGCCACCGCGTCGCCGCGCACCTTGGTCTCGTCGACCAGGTGGATGCCCGAGTAGTCGTCGAAGTCGACCGCCCGGGTGGTCGCCGACAGGTCGCGGTGCGGGATGTTCTCGCCCCTGACGTCGATCGTCGCCCGCTGGCGGATGTTCGCCGAGGACGATCCCACGAGCACGTCGTGGGTCGCGTTCTCGACGGTCCACTTGTTGCGCGTGACGTCCCACAGCGCCAGGTCGCTCTTGTCCACGCCGAAGGCGACCGTCTTGGTCTGTCCCGGCGCCAGCGTCACCCGCTGGAACGCGCGAAGCTGCTTGACCGGCTGCTTCACCCGGGAGCGCTGCTGGTGTGTGTAGAGCTGCACGACCTCGTCGCCGGCCCGGGAGCCGGTGTTGGTCACCTTGACCGAGACCTCGTACGCGTCGCCCTTCTGCACCGCCTTGAGGCCCTGGTAGGAGAACGACGTGTACGACAGGCCGTACCCGAACGGGTAGAGCGGCCTGCCCTGGTAGTACAGGTAGGTCCGGTCCTTCTTGACGATGTCGTAGTCGAGGATGCCGGGCAGCTCGTCGGCCGAGCGGTACCAGGTCTGCGTGAGCCGCCCCGCCGGGTTGACGTCGCCGTACAGCACGTCGGCGAGGGCGTGCCCGGTCTCGGCGCCCGCGTGGGTGGTCCACAGGATGGCCGGGACGTTGTCCTGCTCCCAGCCGATCGTCGTCGGGTAGCTGTTCTCCAGCACGACCACCGTGTTCGGGTTGGCCGCCTTCACGGCCTTGACCAGCGCCTCCTGGCCCTCGGCGAGGTTCATGTCGGTGCGGTCGTGGGCCTCTCGGCCGTTGATGAACGGCATGCTGCCGACCACGACGACCGCGACGTCGGCGGCCTTGGCCTTGGCGACGGCGTCGTCGACGCCGCTGGAGACGACCTCCGTGGCGTAGTGCGTGGCCTGGTCGGCCGTGGTGAGGCTGAGCGTGCCGTCGGCCGCCGCCTTGACGTAGGTGTTTTGCCCGAACCAGCTCTCGGCCGTCTCGTAGCCGGCGTACCGCAGCAGGGACGTGCCGTCGGACTGCCGTTCGAGCTTGAACTGCTCCTGGACGAACCAGCCGGACGGCTGGTCGGCGGTGTTGGCCAGCGTCGCCCAGTTGGCCCGGCTGACGTACTTGCCGTTGGCCACGCTGCGCAGCGTCAGCACGCCCTGGCCCCAGTCGAACGCGTCGAACTGCTCGGTGGCGCCGGCCGAGGTGGCGCTCTCCTTGAGGTCGCCGCCGGCCGCGGGCGCGCTGAGGTACCTGCCGGTGGCGACGTCCTTCAGCGCGATGCGGTCGACGCCCTCGGAGGAGGCCACCGACCCTGCCCGCTCCTTGATCCCGTCGAGCGGGGTCACCTTGTAGGGCAGGCTGCCCGAATACCAGTCGGTGTAGAGCACGTTCGCCAGCGGGCCGACGACGGCGACCTTCTTGCCGGGCTTCAGCGGCAGCGCGCCGCCGGAGTTCTTCAGCAGCACCATCGCCTTGGCCGCGGTCTCACGGGCCAGCTTCTGGTTCGCCGGGCTGTTGACCACGTCCTTGGTGATCTTCGCGTACGGCCCGCCGTCGGGGTCGAACTCGCCGAGCCGGAACCGGACGCTGAGCTGGTGCCGCACCGCGTCGTCGACGTCCGCCTGCGTGAGCAGCCCCTTCGACAGCGCCTCCTTGACGGACGCGACCGTCGGGCCGCCGTTGGTGTCGTCCACGGTGAAGCTGTCGAGGCCCGCCTTGATCAGCGCGGCGGCGGCCTCGGGCTGGGTGGCGTAGTACTTCTCGGTCTGCACCAGGTTGTTCGGCGCCCAGGCGTCGGAGACGTTGAACAGCGTCCGCTTCGTCCAGGAGCGGACCACGTCGTCCAGGTCGGGGTTGACCGTGTTCGGCCGGCCGTTGACGAGGTTGTACGACGCCATCACGCCGGTCGCCGCGTCGGCCGCGATGGCCGGCTTGAAGGCCGCCTCGTCGTACTCGTGCTTGACCCGCGGCGGCAGCTCCGACGACGTGGTGTCGCGGTTGACCTCGTTGTTGTTGGCCAGGTAGTGCTTCAGCGTGGGCGCCGTCTTCAGGTGGTCGGGGTCGTCGCCCTCAAGGCCCGAGCCGTACGCGGTGGAGATGGCGCCGGTCAGCGTCGGGTCCTCCGAGTAGCCCTCCTCGTTGCGTCCCCAGCGGGGGTCGCGCAGCAGGTTGACCACAGGCGCCCACAGGTTGAGCCCCCACACGGTGGGGTTCTCTGCGTGGTAGCCGCGGGCCTCGTCGCCGACGGCGGAGCCGACCCGCTTGATCAGGGCCGGGTCCCAGGTGCTGGCCAGGCCCACCGCCTGGGGGAAGACGGTGCCCTTGGCGGTGACCACGGCGCCGTTGTTGGTGTAGTCGGTCGACCAGGCGACGCCGTGCAGCGCCTCGGTGCCCGTCTTGAACATCTTGATGCCGAGACGGTCGATCGCGGGGGCGTACTGGTGCAGCATCGAGACCTTCTCGTCCAGCGTGAGCCGGCCGAGCAGGTCGTCGATGCGCTGGGCGAGCGGCAGCGACGGGTTCCGGAACGGATAGTCGTCGGCCGCCCTCGCGGAGCCGGCGCCCAGGCTCAGTGCCAGAGCCAGGGCGGCCGACGCGGACAGCATCGCCGAACGGCGATGGGACATTGCGCCTCCAGGTCAGGTAGTGACGCGTTACTTGGGGGTGTTACTTGATGGCGCCGACCGTGATGCCACGGGTCAGCGTGCGCTGGAAGATCAGGAAGAAGGCCACGGCGGGGATGATGCCGAGCAGCGCGGACGCGCTGGACATGGTGGCGTCCATCATCTTCTCGCCCTGCAGGACGCCCAGGGCGACCGGCACGGTCTGGTTGTCGTTGGAGATCAGGAACACCATCGGCAGGAAGAACTCGTTCCACGTCCAGATGAAGAAGAAGATGAGCAGCACCGAGAGGGTCGGGCGGCTGATGGGCACGACGATGCCCCACAGCATCCGCCGCCTGCTCGCGCCGTCGATCTCGGCCGCCTCCAGGATCCCCCGGGGGAACTGCCCGAGCACCGACGAGAGCAGGTAGGTCCCGAAGGCCGCCTGGATGACCGTGAAGATCAGGATGACGGCGAGCTTCGAGTCGTACAGCCCCACCTCCTTGGACAGGTAGTAGAGCGGGTAGACCAGCGCCTCCTGCGGCAGCGTGTTGGCGACCAGGAACAGCACGAGGATCCACAGCCGGCCGCGGACCTTGCCGATGCCCAGCGCGTACGCGTTGAGCACCGACAGCACCACCGCGGCGACCGCGACGACGCCGCTGATCAGGAGGCTGTTCCAGAGCTTCAGGCCGAAGTCGACGCGATCCCAGAAGGAGACGATCCCGTCGAGGTAGAGCCCGTGGGGCAGGCTCAGCGGGCCGCCCGAGGAGTATTCGGCCGGGGACTTGAACGCGTTGAGCGTGACGATGACGAACGGGAAGAGCATCACGACCGCGAGCACGGCCAGTGCCGCGAGCACGGCCCACCGTCCCGGCTGGCGGAAGGTGCGATCGGCGTTCACGAGTCACTCTCCTGGTCCCGCTCCTGCACCCGCAGGAAGAGGAAGGTCACCACGACGATGATCAGGGCGAGCACGGTCGCGATCGCCGAGCCGTACCCGACGTTGACCTTCTGGAAGAAGTTCAGGTAGGAGAAGTACGACGGCACCATGGTCGCCGAGCCGGGTCCTCCCCTGGTGAGCACGAAGATCGGCCCGAACACCTTGAGCGCCGCGATCGTGCAGGTCAGCAGCACCACGAAGATCTCCGGCCGGATCTGCGGGATCGTGATGTGCCAGAACCTGCGCCACCACGAGGCGCCGTCGATCTCGGCCGCCTCGTACAGGGAGGGGTCGACCCGCTGGAGCCCGGCCATGAAGATGACGACCGGGTAGCCGAGCTGGAACCACACCATGATCGCCATGACCGTCGCCAGCGCGATGTCGGGGTCGCCCAGCCAGTTGACCTTGATCCCGAAGATCTGGTTCACGGCGCCGTACGACGGGTGGAGCATCCAGCCCCAGACCACGCCGGCCACCGCGACCGGCAGCACCTGCGGCAGGTAGAACGCCGCGCGCAGGGCCGAGGCCGTACGCCCGCCGAACCGCTTGGCGATGTAGTCGAACAGCGCGGCGGCGAGCACCAGGCCGATGATCGTCGGCACCACGGCCATCGCGATGATCAGTGCGACGTTGTGCTCGAAGGACGCCCAGAAACGCTCGTCCTTGAACAGCTTGGTGTAGTTGTCGAGCCCGATCCAGGTCGGGGTGCCGACGCCGGACCAGCGGGTGAAGCTCGTCGCCACGTTCATCAGGAACGGCACGACGATGATCGCGAGGAACAGCACCAGGCTCGGAACCAGGTAGAGCCAGTAGCCGCCCCTCCCGCGCGGGCGGGCCGCGCCCGCGCCGGGTGGTGCCATGTGCAGACCTTTCCGGAAGGGGACCGGCGGCGGGGGCCGGTCAGGCAGCCCCGCCGCCGGGGTCGGAGGGAATAGCGGGTCCCTGATCGCGGGACCCGCCCGCGACCCTAGTTGCCGATGTCGGCCAGGTTGTCGTTGTACGGCTGGGCGATCTCGTCCAGGACCTCCTCGGGCTTCTTGCTGCCGTTGATCAGTTCCTGGATGCCGGCGACGAGCACGTCGTAGTAGCCGGGAGCCGGCCAGTCAGGGTAGAAGGCCAGGCCGTCCTGCGTCGAGAGCTTGTTGAAGTTCTCGATGAGCTCCTTGTTCTGCGCGTCGGTGATCGCCGACGGGTCGGCCGCGACCGGGACGCCGCCCGAGTTGCCGAGCAGGTTCTGGATCTCCTTCTTCATCGTGATGTCGATGAAGTCGTAGGCGAGGTCCTTGTTCTTCGACTTCTCGGGCACGACCCACAGGTTGCCGCTGGAGCCCGGGGCGAACTGGCCGGGCCACAGGAACGAGCCCCACTTGAAGTCCTTGATCTCCTCCGCCATGCGGCCGAACCACCAGCTGCCCGACACCATGATCGGGAACTTGCCGCCGATGAACGCCACGCCCATGTCCTCGGCCTTCATGCCGGCCGAGTCCTTGCTGATGTAGCCCTTCTTCACCCAGTCGGAGAAGGTCTGGGCCGCGTAGGTGAACTCGGGACCGTGGAAGTCGACCTTGCCCTTGTAGAGCTCGAAGGAGTCGATCCAGGCGCGGTTGGCCTTGTTCAGCGCGAGCAGGTAGAACAGCTGCTGGGCGGGGTACTCGGCGCCCGCCATCGCGATCGGGGTGGTGCCCTTCTTCGCGAACGCGTCGAGCGCGGCGGTGAACTCGTCGAACGTGGTGGGCACCTTCACGCCCGCCTTATCGAACATGTCCTTGTTGTAGTAGACCATCACGTACTCGCCGTAGTTCGGCACGCCGAACCACTTGCCCGAGCCCATGATGCCCCGCTCGTCGTACTTCGCGGTGGTCTGCAGCGACGGGCTGAGCAGCTTGTCCCAGCCGCGCTTGGTCGCCTGCTCGGTCAGGTCGGTGAGCAGGCCCTGCTTGGACAGCTGACCGGCCGTCGCGTTGCCCTTGTTGTACTCCATGATGTCGGGCGCCTCATCGGAGTTGAGGACCATGGACGCCGTCTTCTGGATCTGCTCGAAGCCCTTCTCCTCGAACTTCACCTTGACGCCGGGGTGGCTCGCCTCGAACTCCTTCATCGCCTGGGCCCAGGCGGTGCCCATGGCGCTGTTGCCGGTCTCGTAGTGCCAGAGGGTGAGGGTCTTGCTCTCCGCGGAACCGCCGCTGCCGCTATCGGAATCGTCAGAGGATCCGCCGCACGCGCTGAGCGCCAGTGCGGCCGCGGCCAGTGCCGCCACCGCCGCGCTCCTGCCTACTCTGAACATGGTCGTTCTCCAGGGGGTTTGTCTAGTTGATGACGACCGGGGCGCCGGGGCCGACGAACTCGACGCCGTCGATCTGCTTGGGGCCCTCGGCGGTGACGACCAGCCTGTCGCCGTCGCGCACCGCCGTGACCGTCGTGTCCCCGTCCAGGTCCCTGATCGTCGTACGGCTCTCGCGCTCCGGCAGGCCGAAGGCGAGCAGCGAGACCCGGGGGTCGTCGGCCACCGTGTCGCCCGGCTCGGTGACCGGGATCAGCGAGCCGTGCCGTACGAACAGGGGGATCTGGTCGAGCGGCGGCGACACCGTGACGTACCGCCCGCCGTCGACGGCCTCACCCGTCCAGTAGTCCACCCACACCCCCGAGGGCAGGTAGACCTTCCGGGTGCCGTCGGCGGAGGTCATCGGGGCGACGAGCAGGTCGGTGCCGAGAAGGTACTCCAGGTCCGCCTGCCAGGCCACCGGGTCGTCCGGGTAGTCGACGCACAGCGCGCGCAGCATCGGCGCGCCCGTCTCGGCCGCGGTGACGGCCGCCGAGTAGATGTACGGCATGAGCCGGTAGCGCAGCCGCAGCGCCTCGACGGCGGCCTGCTCGGCGTGCGGGGGGAACTCCCAGGGCTCCCGGGTGGTCGTGCCGTGGAACCGTACGAGCGGGGACAGCGCGGCGAACTGCGACCAGCGGATGTAGAGGTCCGGGCTGGGCGTGCCGGTGAACCCGCCCGCGTCGTGGCTCCAGAAGGGGATGCCGGACAGGCCGTGCGACAGCCCGCCCCTGATCGTGCTGCCCATCGCGGAGTAGGTGGTGTCGACGTCGCCGCTCCACTGGGCCGAGTGGCGCTGGCCGCCGAGGTAGGACGAGCGGGCCCAGACCAGCTCGTGCCCGTGCACCTCGCGGGTCACCTCGGCGACGATGTCGTTGAACAGCAGCGTGTAGACGTTGTGCAGCTCGGTGCCGGTCATGCCGTTGAAGGCCACGGCGTCGGCGGGGACGCCCTCGGCGAAGTCGGTCTTGAACGCCGACACGCCCTCGCGCAGGCGGTCGCGCAACAGTCCCTTGAACCACTCCACGGCCTCGGGGTTGGTGAAGTCGACGATGCCGCAGGCGGGGTAGGAGCCGTGCCAGGTGTCGGCGACGTACGTCTCGCCGTCGGGCCGCTTGAGGAAGTAGCCCTTCTCCGCCGCCTCGGCGAAGGCCGGGCTGAGGTGCGAGATGTAGGAGTTCATCCAGAGGCAGACCTTGAAACCCTGCTCCTTGAGCGTGGCGAGCATGCCCACCGGGTCGGGGAACGTCTCGGGGTCCCACTGGAGATCCGACCAGTGCCCGTCCGCCTGCCAGTAGCAGTCGAGATGGAGCACGTCGCAGGGGATGCCCCGCTCCCTGATCTTCCTGGCGCGCTCCAGCACGCGCTCCTGGCTGTCCCGGAAGAAGCCCGAGGAGATCCAGGTGCCGAACGCCCACTTCGGGGGCAGCTGCGGACGGCAGGTCAGCCCGTCGAACCGGTCGAGGACCTCGGCGGGGGTCGGGCCCGCGATCACGTAGTAGTCGATGAGGTCGTCGGGCACGATGATCTGCACCGCGCTGTGCGTGGACTGGCACATGTCGAACTCGACCGGCGTGCCGCTGTCGACGCAGATGCCGTACCCCCTGCTGGACAGGTAGAAGGGCACGTTCTTGTACGCGCGCTGCGACTCGGCGCCGAACGCGTCGAAGTTCCACATGAGCGGGCGCTGGCCGCGCTTGTCGAGCGGCGTGAACGACTCGCCGAAGCCGCCGAACGCCTCGTCCGCCGGGGCCACGAACGTGTCGTGGTAGGCGACGGGAGCGCCTTCCGCCGTGGAGCGGCCGAAGGGCAGCGTGCGCAGGCGGCCGCTGATGTCGGGGTGGCCCGGGTCCTGCTCCACCAGCGTCCGGCCGGCCCGGTCGGTGAAGCGCAGGTTCCAGGGGTTCAGCCGCACCTCGGCACGCAGCGACCCGGCGTCGACCACCACGCGGCTGTGGCTCGCCTCCACGACGGCCTCGCCGTACTCGCCGGGGGTGACCATCGAGATCGCGCGGGAGGATCGGGTGCGCGCGTCGGGATCCTCCGACAGGCGCACCCGGATCACCCCCTCACCCGCGACCGTGATCTGCACGACGAGCGTCTCCTCCGCCGAGGTGGAGCCCTTGAGCGTCACGCCCTGCCCGTCGGAGGCCACCACCTCCGCGCTGGTCAGCGCGGACAGGCCCTCCTCGCCCGGCTCGCGCACCGGAAGCTCTGGAGGATCCGCCACGAAGAACTCGCGCGCGATCAATGGGGGACGGTACGGCATTGCGGCACTCCATCGGCTCATCCGGCGATTGTGGAGTTAGTTTGCCGTCCATCCCAACAAAGGTCAATGGGTTAGGCCTGCTCCGGATTTGTCCAAGTTATTCCCGTTTGTGTCTAGTTGGGGTAACGTGACCGCAATCCCCCGTCTAGGTAGGTGACATGGACAGGTTCGTACACGTGATGCCGCTCGACGACGTGATCGACCACGAGGGCACCCCGGAGTGTGTCTGCGGCCCGGGCGGCCAGCCCGTCACCGCCGCCGATCTCGGCGAGCCGGTGCCGCAGACAGATCCCGACGCCGTCGCGCTCGGCTGGTCCCGCCCCGCCGTGGGCGTCATCTACCAGCACCACCCACTCAGCCTCTGCCGCGAATGGGAAGCCATCCCCGAGTCCTGAGCCGGCCCACGCCCCTCAATGGCCGCCAATCACCGTCACTTTCCCGAACTCAGAGTAATTGACTGACAGCGGTCAGTAATGTCCCGGCCATGCCTGGCTTCGATCACGAGATGCCGCTGGAACTCATCCGCAACCGGCCGGAGACCGCACTGGAGCTGCTGCGATGCGTGACCGGAGACGACATCCCGCCGCACACCGCCGCCCGCCTGGAGGCGGTCGACTGCACCCAGGCGCCGATCGAGTTCCGCGCCGACTCGGTCGTGGTGCTACGGGACGAGACCGGATCGGCGCTGATGGCCGTCATCGTGGAGGTGCAACTCCGCAGAGATTCCGGCAAGCGGTTCAGCTGGCCGGTCTACGTCACGACACTGCGGTCGCAGCACAAGTGCGACGCCGCGTTGCTGGTCATCTGCCCGGACCGGTCGATGGCCCGGTGGTGCGAGAGGACGATCCGGCTGGGCCCGAACGGCGCCGTCACGCCGCTGGCGATCGATCCCAGCCGCATGCCGCTGATCACCGACCCCGACCAGGCCCGCGCCTGCCCGGAACTCGCGGTGCTGTCGGCCGTGGCACACCCCGACGAGGCCGACGACGAGCCGGTGCTGGAGGCGATGCTGGCGGGGCTGGCGACATTGGATCAGGATCGGGCCAGAGTATATTTGAGCTACGTGATCAGCTCGCTACGTGCTGTGACGGTCAAGCGTCTGGAGGAGATGGTGACCACCATTCAGGACTTCGACTACCTCGGAGAGAAGTACTTCTCTCACTGGCTGGACAAAGGCGAGGTGAGAGGGGAGGTCAAGTCGATCTTCTCCGTGCTGGACGCCCGAGGCCTGGTGATCTCCGACGATGCCCGCGAGCGCATCCGTCGGTGCGAGGACCCGGACCAGTTGATCGACTGGGTCCGCAAGGCCGCCGTCGTCACATCGGCCGACGAGCTGTTCGATTGAAGGCGCCCCGGTCTGTGCGCCGGGGGCGGGCCGTCCGAGGAGTGCACCTGAGACGGCCCGCTCGGCATCAGTGGGCTACGGGGTCCACCTGACATTGGGGTTCAGATGGCCGGTCCAGTTGAAGATCGCCATGTTGTCCCAGCCGTCGCCGGTGCCGTTGATGTTCGCCGGGTCCCAGCCGTTGCCGGGCACCGCGTACCAGGTCGGCTCCCAGTAGAAGACGCCGATGGCGCCCGCGTTGCGGGCGGTGTTCTGCACCGCCGCGAACTCGGCGCCCTGCCCCTGCCAGGTGAGGCCGTAACCCGCGCATCCCGACGTGACCGAGTTGCCCTCCCAGTCGGCGTTGTCGGCCGTGAACGGGTAGGCCGTCTCGGCGATGACGACCGGCTTGCCGTAGCGGGACCGCACGTCCGAGATCACGTTGTAGAGGTTGGACAGCGTGCCGTGCCACATGCAGTAGTACGACAAGCCGGTGATGTCCCACGACACGCCCTTGGCGCGGATGCCGTCGTAGAACCAGCGGGCGTGGGCGTCGCTGTCCGCGTCCGCGGTGTGGATGATCACCTGCGTGCCGGAGTTGCACGCCTTGGTCGCGTTGTAGCCGGCCTTGAGCAGCAGGCTCAGGTTGGTGAAGTCGTTGTTGACGACCTTGCCGTCGTTCCACAGCATGCCGACGTTGATCTCGTTGCCGATCTGCACGCTGTCCGGGGTGGTGCCCTGCGCCTTGAGGCTGGAGCACACGTCGTAGGTGTAGTCGTAGACGTCGGTCTGCAGCTGGCCGATGCCGTGGCTCGCCCAGGCGGCGGGCTTGTACTGCTTGCCGGGATCGGCCCAGGTGTCGGAGTAGTGGAAGTCCACCAGCAGCTTCAGGCCCTTGGCCTTGACCGTCTTGGCGTACTGCAGGACCTTGGCCTTGTTGTTGTAGCCGCTGGCCGGGTTGTTCCAGATGCGCAGCCGGACGTAGTTGACGCCGATCCCTTTGAGGATGTCCAGCGGATCCCTCTGGTTACCGCTCGCGTCGTAGTAGTTCGCGCCCAGGTCGAGGGAGCGCTGCACGGAGGAGACGTCGGCTCCGAGCATGGTCAGTGTGGTGGCGGCGTGCGCCGGTTGTGCGGCGGGGAGCACCGCGGCGGCGCACGCGACCAGCGCCGCCAGGATCTTTCTCATGGTTCCTCCGGTCAGGAGAGGATCTGATGGACGCCCCGAACCCCCGAACCCCGAATCCCCCGGGCCCTCCCCGCGGCGTGGTCAGGTCGTCGCCGCGAGGAGGGAGACCAGCTACCGGCGGGCGAACTCCCGCAGCGCGGGCAGCGCCCGGTCGTCGAAGCCGAACAGGGCCTGGTTCTCCCAGGCGTTGCCCGACGCCGGGTCGGCGGGATCCCAGCCGTTGCCCTTCACCCCGGTCCAGGTGGCCTCCCACCAGAAGGCTCCCAGCCCGCGCCCGCCGGGCACCGCCCTCACGATGTTCATCAGGTCGCGGGCGAACGCCGCCTGGCCGGCGGGAGTGGCCGGATAACCGGGGTACGGCTCGGTGGAGGTGACGATGTTCTCCCAGCCGTCGTCGTCGCCGGTGGTGAACGGGTAGGCCGTCTCGGCCACCACGACCGGCTTGCCGTACCGGGCGGCGACGTCGTTCAGGTTGGCCTGGAACGCGGCGAGCGTGCCGTGCCAGTAGGGGTAGTACGACAGCCCGATCACGTCGTAGCGGACGCCGTTCGCCGTGGCGTTGTCGAACCACCACCGGTAGAGGCCGTTGTCGCCGCCGTTCGCCAGATGCAGCACGACCTTGGTGCCGCCGGAGACCGCCTTGACCGCGTCGTAGCCGGCGTTGAGCAGGGCGGCGAGCTGCGGCCAGTTGTCCCAGCGGCCGTCGGGCCACAGCAGGCCGCCGTTGAGCTCGTTTCCCACCTGCACCATGTCGGCTGTCGTGCCCTGCGCCTTGAGCGCGCTCAGCACGTCGTAGGTGTGGTCGTAGAGCGCCTGCTTCAGCTCGTCGAACGACAGCGACGCCCAAGCGGCCGGCTTGTTCTGCTTGCCGGGATCGGCCCAGGAGTCGGAGTAGTGGAAGTCGACCAGCAGGCCCATGCCGAGCGCCTTGGCCCGCTTCGCGACCGCCAGCACCTGGCTCCTGCTGTTGTAGCCGTCGGCGGGGTCCACCCACACCTTGAGCCTGATGTAGTTCAGCCCGCCGCGCCGCAGGATCGCCAGCGCGTCGCCCCACCGCCCGTTCGCGTAGCGGTAGACCCCGCCGAGCGCCTCGGACTTGGCGAGGCTCGACACGTCGGCGCCCCTGATCGCGAGCGGGGGCCCGCCGGTCGGCCTCCGGCCACCGGCGTCCGGAGCCGCGGCGGCGTGCGCGGACGCCGCCGCGGCCGACGGTGTGGTGAGCGGAGCGAGAAGTGCGGTGGCCGCGCACAGCAGGGCCGCCAGGTGTCGAACCATCGGATCCTCCGGTCAGGAGAGGACGTCAGCGGATATCCCCCGGGGCCCGGCACCGCGCCGCCGGTCAGGTGCGGCACGGCGCCGGGAAGCTCATCTTCGTACGACCACGACGCCTCCGGCGGGGACCGTCGCCGAGCCGTCATAGGCGGCGCCGTCGAGCACGCCGCTGCCGGTCACCCCGTCCACCGTCACCGGCGCGTCCGCGTGGTTGATGAGGAACAGGTGGTCGCCCCTCCGTACGAGTTCCAGCGTGTCGGGCAGGCCGTGCGGCCGGGACACGCCCGCGTGGTCGAGAACCTCCGCGACGAGCCCGCGCAGGCCGGACTCGGCGTCCAGGGCGGTGGACACATACCATGCGCTGCCCGCGCCCAGGTCGTGCCGGGTGACGGCGGGATGCCCGGCGTCGGGCCCGTCGGCGAACTCGTGCACGGCCCGCGCGCCCGCGAGCCGTACGCGCTCGGACCAGATCCGGCCGGTCGCGGACGAGGGCCCCGTCCCGGATGAGCTCAGAGTGACGGTCTCGTGCTCGCGGAGCGGGTGGAACTCCTCGACGGCCACGCCGAGCACCTCGCGCAGCGCCCCGGGGTAGGGCCCCGGGTGGATGGTGTCGTTCTCGTCCACGATGCCGGAGAAGTACGACACGAGCAGGTGGCCACCCGCCTCCACGTGGCGGTGCAGGTTCTTCGCCGGCGCCTCGCCGAGCAGGTAGGAGCTGGGCGCGACGACCAGCCGGTACGGCGACAGGTCGGCCGACGGGTGCACGAAGTCGACGGTGACGTGCTCGCGCCACAGCGCCTCGTAGTAGGCCTCCACCCGTTCCCGGAAGCGCAGGTCGGCCGAGGGCCGCCACTCGAGTTCGAGCGCCCAGTAGGACTCCCAGTCCCACACCACGGCGACGTCGGCCGTCACCCTGGCGCCCCTGACCCCGGCGAGCCTGCGGAGGTCGGCGCCGAGCGCGACCACGTCGCGCCAGATCTGGGAGTCGGCGCCGGCGTGCGGCACCATCGCCGAGTGGAACTTCTCCGCGCCGTATCGTGAGGCGCGCCATTGGAAGAACATCGCCGAGTCCGAGCCGCGCGCCACGTGGGCGAGGGTGTTGCGGCGCATCTCCCCCGGCCGCTTGGCGAGGTTGCGCGGCTGCCAGTTGACCGCCCCCGTCGAGTGCTCCATCAGCATCCAGGGGCGGCCCCCGGCCACCGATCGGGTGAGGTCGGCGGCCATGGCCAGCTCGATGTGCGGGTCGGCCCGGCCCGAGTCGAGGTAGTGGTCGTTGGCCACCACGTCGACCTCGGCCGCCCAGCGCCAGTAGTCCATGGGCTTGCAGTTGGGGATCATGAAGTTGGTCGTGACGGGCAGGTCGCTGAACCGCCGGATCGTCTCGCGCTCCCTGCGGAAGCAGGCGATGTGCGCGTCGACCGAGAACCGCATGAAGTCGAGCTGGAGCCCGGTGAGCAGGCCCACCGGCGCGACGACGGGCGGCTCGACCTCCTCGAACGAGCCGTAGGTCAGCCCCCAGAAGGTGGTGCCCCAGGCGGCGTTGAGCGCGCCCACGTCGCCGTACCTGTCCCGGAGCCAGGCGCGGAACGCCTCGGCCGACGTCGGGCAGTAGCAGTGGGCGTTGGCCCAGCCGTACTCGTTGTGCACGTGCCACATCGCCAGGGCGGGGTGGCCGGCGTACCGCGCGGCGAGGGCGGCGACGACCCGCTCGGACGCCGCGGCGTAGTCGGGCGAGCTCGGGCAGAAGCTGTGCCGGGAGCCGCCGCCGAGCACGCGGCCCTCCCTGTCCACCAGACGGCTGCCGGGGTAGCGGCGGCGGAACCACGTAGGGGGCGAGGAGGTGGGGGTGGCGAGGTCGGCGTACACCCCGGCCGAGTGGAGCAGGTCGAGGATCCGGTCCAGCCGGGAGAAGTCGTACTCGCCCTCCCGCGGCTCGATGAGTCCCCAGTTGAAGACGCCGAGGGTGACCAGGTTCACCCCGGCCTCGCGCATCAGGCGGACGTCCTCCCGCCACACCTCTTCCGGCCACTGCTCGGGGTTGTAGTCCCCGCCATAGGCGAGCCCCTCGGGCAGGACGGGATATCCGGGCACGTCTCCCCCTCGATTCTGCTTCTGTGAACGTGCACAGTAGCGCACAGGCGCTTTTCAGAGAAGGTTCGACCGATTCGCGCTGATCAGAAAGGGTCGTTAACAACCACGTAACGCCCATTGACAGCACGGAGGGGAACTTCCAGTCTGTGAACGCTCCCAGACATTCCCGCCTCCTGTCCCCCCTCCCCCACCCGCCTGGAGGAACATATGCGTGTGAACCGGTTAGCAGTGGCGGCGGCCGCGATCCTCACCGCCGCGCTCTCGACGGCCTGCTCAGGCGGCTCGGACGAGCCGTCCGCCCAGGCCGCGAGCCAGAGCGCGGCGCCGGCCGGCCCGGTGAAGCTGACCTACTGGACCTGGGTCCCGAACATGGACAAGATCGTCACGGTGTGGAACCAGGCCCACCCCGACATCCAGGTCACGGTCAGCAAGCAGGCGGGGGGCGACGACGCGGCGGCGAAGTTCCTCACCGCCGCTAAGGCGGGCAACCCGCCCGACCTGGTCCAGGCCGAGTATCAGATGCTGCCCTCCTTCGTCGCCGCCGACGCGGTGGCCGACCTCAAGGCGGAGACCGCGCAGGCGAAGGCCGAGTTCGGCGAGGGCATCTGGGGGCTGGTGACCCTCGGCACCGACGCCGTCTACGCGGTCCCCCAGGACAGCGGGCCGATGATGCTCTACTACCGCAAGGACCTGTTCGAGAAGTACGGCATCGAGGTGCCGAAGACCTGGGACGAGTACGCCGAGGCCGCCCGCGCCGTGCACAAGAAGGACCCGAAGGTCTTCCTCGGCACGTTCTCCAGCAAGGACCCGGGCTGGTTCGCCGGGCTCGCCCAGCAGGCGGGCGCCCAGTGGTGGTCGATCAGCGGCGACGCGTGGAAGGTCGCGGTGAACGACGAGGCCACCAAGAAGGTCGCCTCCTACTGGGGCGGCCTGGTGAAGGAGGGCGTCATCGACGGAATGCCCTACTTCACCCCGGAGTGGAACAAGGCGCTCAACGACGGCAAGCTGCTCACCTGGCCGTCGGCCGTGTGGGGCCCGGGCGTGCTGTCGAGCAACGCGCCGAAGGCCAAGGGCAAGTGGGCCATCGCCCCGCTGCCGCAGTGGAACGCGGGTGAGAACCACAGCGGCTTCTGGGGCGGCTCGTCCACCGCCGTCGCCGCCAAGTCGCCGAACAAGGCGGCCGCCGCCACGTTCGCCACCTGGCTGAACACCGACCCGCAGGCGCTCGGACTGCTCATCAAGGAGGGCGCGGTCTATCCGGCCTCCGCCAAGGGCGCCGCGCTGATGACCGAGGCTCCCGACTACTTCTCCAACCAGCCCGACTTCTGGAAGCAGGCGGCCGACATCGGCGCCACCGCCCGCGGCTTCACCTTCGGCCCGAACGTGGGCGTGACGTACAACGCCTACAAGGACGCCTTCGACAAGGCCGTCGCCGCCACGTCCGACTTCGCCGCCGCCGTCCAGAGCATGCAGGACGCCACCGTCGCCGACATGCAGAAGTCCGGCTTCACCCTCGCCCAGTGATCATGACGTCGCGGAAGAAGGGCGCCCGCGCGCACCGCGCGGGCGCCGTGCCCTACCTGTTCCTCGCCCCGGCGATGGCGCTGTTCGCGCTCTTCATGGCCCTGCCCATCGGCTACACGATCTATCTGAGCCTGCGGCGCACCAAGGTCTCCGGCCTGGGCCTCGGCAAGGGGGCCCGCACGGAGGTCTTCGCCGGGTTCGCCAACTACGCCACCGCCGTCGGCGACGGCGAGCTGTGGGCCGGCTGGCTGCGCGTCCTCGCGTACGGGGCGCTGGTGCTCGTGCTGATGCTGGGGCTCGCCCTCGTGTTCGCGCTGATGCTCGACGCGGCGCACGTGCGGCTCGCCCGTCTCACCCGGATCTCGATCTTCCTGCCGTACGCCGTGCCGGGCGTGGCGGCGACGCTGATGTGGGGCTTCCTCTACCTGCCCAGCCTCAGCCCGTTCGGCGAGCACCCGTTCCTGAGCGCCGACCTGGTGACGTTCTCCATGGCGAACGTGGCGGTCTGGGGCGGCACCGGCTTCAACATGCTGGTGCTCTACACGAACCTGCGGGCCGTGCCGCGGGAGTACTACGAGGCGGCCAGGATCGACGGCGCGAGCGAGCTGCGCATCGCGCTGCGCATCAAGATCCCGATTCTCGTGCCGTCGATCATCCTGACCACGGTGTTCTCCGTCATCGCGACCGTCCAGGTGTTCACGGAACCGACCACCCTGCGGCCGCTGACGAACACGATCAGCTCGACCTGGAGCCCCCTGATGAAGGTGTACCGCGACGCGTTCGTCACCGGCGACCTGTACTCGGCCGCCGCGACGTCCATGGTGATCGCCGGGATCTCCCTCGTGCTGTCGTTCGGCTTCCTGCGGGTCGTGAAGAACCGCGCGTTCGGGGAGAGCTGAATGGCCGCCACCGCCCTGCCGGGGACCCGCGGGCACGCCCGCACGTCGCCCCGCCGCCCGCTGGGCATCGTGCCGACCGGCGTGCTCGTGCTGGGCGCGCTCTACACCCTGTTCCCGGTGAGCTGGGTGGTGGTCGCGGCCACCAAGTCCAAGGCCGAGCTGTTTTCCACCTCGACCTTCGCGCCCGGCACCGGACTGCTGTCCAACCTGGCCGACCTGTTCGCCTACCGCGACGGCGTCTTCTGGCTCTGGCTGCTCAACACCGTCCTGTACGCCGGGGGCGGCGCGGTTCTGTCGACCGCGGTGTCCACCATCTCGGGGTACACGCTGGCGAAGTACTCCTTCCCCGGCCGCGCCCTGATCTTCAACCTGCTCATCGGCGGCATCCTGGTGCCGTCGGTCGTGCTGGCGATCCCGCAGTATCTGCTGTTCTCCAAGGCGGGCCTGGCCGACACGTACTGGTCGGTGCTGCTGCCCCAGATCCTGCACCCGTACAGCATCTACCTGGCCAGGATCTATTCGCAGGCGGCGATCCCCGGCTCGCTGCTCGAGGCGGGGCGGCTGGACGGCGCGGGCGAGTGGCGGCTGTTCCGCCAGGTGGCGCTGCCGCTGCTGACGCCGGGCATGGTGACGATCTTCCTGTTCCAGTTCGTCGCGATCTGGAACAACTTCCTGCTGCCGTTCATCATGCTGGGCGACGACCACCGGTTCCCGCTGACGGTCGGCCTCTACACGCTGCTCGCCGCGGGCGCCAACCAGCCGTCCCTGTACAACCTGATCATCACGGGGACGATGCTGTCGCTCATCCCGCTGATCGCGCTGTTCCTCACGATGCAGCGCTATTGGCGTACGGACCTGTCCGGCGGGGCCGTGAAAAGCTGATGAGCACGGGGGAACACGCTGATCGGCGGGGGGACAATACGACCATGGCGAAGCGTCCGACCATTCACGACGTGGCCGCGGCGGCGGGCGTCTCCCGGGGCACGGTCTCCCGGGTGCTCAACGACGACCGGTACGTGAGCCCGGCCGCGCACGCCGCCGTCCGCCGCGCCATCGCCGAGACCGGCTACATCGTCAACCGCAACGCCCGCAGCCTGGTCACCCAGCGGACCGGGTCGGTGGTCATGGTGCTGTCGGAGCCGCACGAGAAGGTCTTCGAGGACCCCAACTACAGCACCACGATCCGCACGGCGATCCGGCGGCTCGGCGAGCGGGACGTCTCCCTGGTCATCATGCTGGCCGGGGACGACGGCGACCGGGACCGGGTGGTGCACTACGTGCGCGGCGGCCACGCCGACGGAGTGCTGCTGATGTCCACGCACGCGGGCGACCCGCTCGTGGACGAGCTGGAGTCGCTGCGCATCCCGGCGGTCGCCTGCGGCGCCGTCATCGGGAAGGAGAACGTGATCCCCTACGCGGCGGCCGACGACCGCGAGGGCGCCCGGCAGATGACCCGTCACCTCGTCGAGCAGGGCCGCAAGAAGATCGCCACGATCACCGGCCCGATGGACACGCCCGGCGGCATCCAGCGCCTGGAGGGCTTCGCCGACGTCCTCGGCAGGAAGGCGTCCAGGAAGCTGATCGAGCACGGCGACTGGACCCAGCTCAGCGGCGAGAGCGCGATGGCGCGGCTGCTGGAGCGCACCCCCGACCTCGACGCCGTCTTCGTCGCCTCCGACCTCATGGCGGCCGGCGCGCTGTCCACGTTGCGCGCGGCCGGACGCCGGGTGCCCGACGACGTGGCGGTGGGCGGCTTCGACGACTCGTCGGTCGCCGCCACCACGCATCCGCCGCTCACCACGATCCGCCAGCCGCTCGCCGACGTCGCGGAGGAGACCGTACGGCTCCTGCTCGCGCTCATCGACGGCGGCGGCCCGGTGGACCCGGTCATCCTGCCCACCCGCCTCATCGTGCGCGAGTCGGCCTGAGCGCGCGTCGTGTCCCCGCCCGGCCGGCCCGCCCTCACCCTGACGCGGGCGCCTTCGCCGGCGGTCAGCCCCTGATCGGCAGGGCCGCGCGGGCGACGGCCCGGCGTTCGGCCTCTTCGCGCTCGGCGGCCTCCTGCTCGGCAACCACGCGCCGGTCGTACGCTGCGCGGGCCGCGGCGATGGCGTTCTGGTGCTCCTCGGTCCAGACGACCAGGGCACGGATGGTGGCGTGCAGAGTCGCGCCCATCGGCGTGAGCGCGTAGTCCACGCGCGGCGGGACGGTCGGGTGCACCGTCCGGCTCACCAGCCCGTCGCGTTCCAGATGCCGCAGCGTGCGGGCCAGCATCCGCTGGCTGACCCCGTCGATCGCGCGGCGCAGCTCGGTGAAGCGCAGGCTCCTCTTGTCGAGCAGCGCGATCACCAGGAGCGACCACTTGTCGGCGATGCGGTCGAGGATCTGCCGCACCTCGCAGTCCGCGCGCTGGTCCCATTGGAGGACGTCGTCGTCGACGCCGGTATCCGCGCAGTAACCGAGGGACTCGAAAGTGCCGTCTTCCATGGTCATTGATGGTGCCTGACGATGCACTCGGTTACAAGAGGGAACCGGCAGGCACTCGGGGAACCGCCCCGGGACCGGTTCCCCGACGAGATGGAGCCGGACTCCGATGTCCAATTCCATGGGCGGAATCGCCGTCAGGCAGCACGCCCCCATGACGGGGCGCGCGTGGGGCGTGCTGCTGGTGTTGTGCGGCGCGATCTTCCTGGAGGGGATCGACGTGGCGATGCTGAATGTGGCGCTGCCGTCGATCCGGGCCGACCTCGGCCTGTCCACCGGGATGCTCAGCGGCGTGGTCAGCGCCTATGTGCTCGGCTACGGCGGGTTCATGCTGCTCGGCGGGCGAGCCGCCGACCTGCTGGGCCATCGGCGGATGTTCCTGCTGTGGCTGACCGTCTTCCTGGTCTTCTCCGGGCTCGGCGGGTTCGCCACCCAGGGCTGGATGCTGCTGGCCGCGCGGTTCGTCACGGGGGTCGCGTCCGCGTTCATGGCCCCCGCGGGGCTGGCGCTGGTCACGTCCAACTTCCCCGAAGGGCCGGTGCGCACCAAGGCGCTCGGCGTGTACGCGGGCACGGCGGCGGGCGGGTTCTCGCTCGGCCTGGTCGCCGGCGGCGTGCTCACCGCGTTCGGCTGGCGGTGGGTGTTCTTCGCGCCGGTCATCCTGTCGGTGCTGATCCTGGGCGCGGCGCTGGTCCTCGTCCGCGACACGGGTGGCGAGCGCCCCTTGGGCGGCTTCGACCTGGCGGGGGCGTTCGCCGTCACGGGGGCCATGGTGCTCCTCGTGTATGGGATGGTCCGGTTGGAGCATCCCGGCGAGGGGCCCGGCCTGACCGCCGGCACGATCGCGGCGGGGCTTGCGCTGCTGGGGCTGTTCGTCGCGATCGAACGGCGATCGTCGTCGCCCCTCGTGCGGCTGGGCATGCTGCGCGCCGCCCCGCTGGTGCGGGTGAACGCGGCGGCGCTGCTGTTCCTGTTCGCGTTCGCGGGATTCCAGTTCCTGATCACGCTGTATCTCCAGGAGTGGCGTGGCTGGAGCACGATGCAGACCGGCCTGGCCATGCTGGTGATCGGGATCGACACGGTGCTCGCGCCGACGCTGACGCCGCGCCTGGTGAGCCGCTTCGGCAACACCCGGGTGCTGCTCTGCGGCATCGTCCTCGCGGCGGTCGCGTACGCGCTTTTCCTGCCCGTGCGGATGGACTGGACCTACGCCGCCATGCTTCCGGCACTGCTCCTGCTCGGCCTGTCCTTCTCACTGGCGTACGGCCCGCTGACCATGGCCGCGACGGAGGGCGTCGACGAGGACGAGCACGGCCTGGCAGGCGGCCTGCTCTACACGGCGATGCAGTTCGGCACGGCGCTCGGGCTGTCGGCCGTCACCGCTGTCAGCGTCGCGGCCGGGCCGGGGCCCGGCGCGCTGCGGACCGCGCTGGTCGTCCCGGTGGCGGCGGCGGTGCTCGGCGCGGTCGTCGTCGCGTCCGGCCTCCGCACCCCCGGCCGCCGCGCCTCCGGCGGAGCCTCGGCGCCGGCTCAGGACGCGGCGCGAGCGCGGTCGCCGCAGAGGGATGTCACACACTGAGGGGGTGTCTCGTCCTCAGTGTGTGAACGACCATGACGACGGCACGGCCGTCCTCGACGCCGAGTTCCAGGCGATGCGGCCCCGGCTGCTCGGCGTCGCGTACGGCCTGCTCGGCAGCCTCGACGAGGCCGAGGACGTCGTGCAGGACGCGTGGCTGCGGCTGCGGTCCGCCACGGCCGCCAGCGGCGGCGAGGAGATCAGGGACGTGACCGGCTGGCTGGTGGTCACGGTCTCCCGGCTCGCTCTCGACGTGCTGCGCTCGGCGCGGCACCGCAGGGAGGAGTACGTGGGGCCGTGGCTGCCCGAGCCTGTGTTGACCGGGCCCATCCTGACCGGGCCGCTTCCCGCCAGGCCCGTTCTCACCCAGCCCGATCCCGCGGAGCGGGTGACCCTGGACGAGTCGCTGAGCATGGCGATGCTCGTCGTGCTGGAGTCGCTGAGCCCGGCCGAGCGGACGGCGTTCGTGCTGCACGACGTGTTCGGCCTGACGTTCGCCGAGGTGGGCGAGGCGGTCGGGCGCAGCCCCGCGGCCTGCCGGCAGCTCGCCGCCCGGGCGCGGGCGCACGTCGCGTCCCGCGCGCCCCGGTTCGACGTGGACCCCTCCGAGCACCGGCGGGTGGTGCGCGCCTTCGCCCGGGCCTGCCTCGGCGACGACATGGACGCGCTGGTCGCGCTGCTCGACCCGGACGTCGTGCTCCGCAGCGACGGCGGCGGCCGGGTGCGCGCCGGGAGGCGGCCCGTCTTCGGCGCGGCCAAGGTGGCCAGGCTGCTGTTCGGCATCCAGAGGTTCGGCCCGTTCGAACTGGTCCCCGCCGTTGTGAACGGCTGGCCGGGCCTGCTGCGCTACCGCGGCGACCGGCTGGTCTCCGTGCTCGGCCTCACCGTCGCCGGCGGCCGGGTCACCGCCGTCGACATGGTCCTGAACCCCGAGAAACTCGCCCGCGTGACGCGGGCCGACGAGACGAGGAGATGACGTGACCGAGAGGGTCAACGTTCGCGAGCTGGCTCCCGAGGCGTACCGGGCCATGCTCGGAGTGGAGCGTTTCCTGCACGAGTGCGACGTGCCCCACGCCGTCCTGGAACTCGCCAAGATCCGGGCCAGCCAGATCAACGGCTGCGCCTTCTGCCTGGACATGCACTTCCGGGACGCCAAGAAGGCCGGGGAGAGCGACGAGCGGCTGTGGTCGGTGGCCGCCTGGCGGGAGGCGCCGTACTACACGGACGCCGAGCGGGCCGCGCTGGCGCTGACCGAGGCCGCGACCCGGCTCGCCGACCGGCCCGACCCCGTGCCGGACGAGATCTGGGCGGATGCGGCCGAGCACTACACCCAGGAGCAGCTGGCCGCACTGATCGTCGCCATCGCGCAGATCAACGCGTGGAACCGGATCTGCGTCGTGAGCCGGAAGGTGCCCGGCTCCCTCTGAGTGAAAACGGGAGGACGGCGGCAGGCGGGGCGAATAGTCTGCCTACGTCATGGAAGGAGGATGGGCCATGAGACGTACCACGATCCGCAGGCCCCGCCGCGTCCGTCGTCCCGCCGCCGATCTCGACCTGCGCACCCCCTCCGGCCGGCCGCTGCCGTACTGAATCGTCCTTACGAGGCTGGTGTGACAGCGGAGGCTTTACGCCCCTTTTACCGGCTCTCCGGTATCTATACCGGAAAGGTCACGGAACCATCACGGTCGGGGGGAAACGAACATGGTCACGGTGGTGCCGTCGCTCGCCAAGGTCAGGGACATCAGGTCCGCGCTGCGCCGCAGGCCCGCGCGGGACAGGAGGGACCGGAAGATCGTCGATCTCAAGGCCTACACGGGCGGGAACGTCATCCGGTTCCCGAGGACGTCCGGGCCGACGTCCGCCGCCTGAGCCGGCTCCTCCGCAAGGGTCCACCAGACGGCCCGCCCGGCGTCCCCGCCGGGCGGGCCGCCGGCTTCTCCTGGTTGAATGTCGCCTCATGAGTGATCTGTCCGCGACCGAGCGGACCCGGCACCGCCGGCTGCGGGAGCAGGGCCGCAGCGACCGGGAGGCACTGTCCGAGGTGCTCCGGGCCGGGTTCGTCTGTCATCTCGGCGTCGTCGTCGACGGCGACCCCATGGTGGTGCCGACGGTGTACGGCTTCGACGACGACCATCTGTACGTGCACGGCTCGGTGGCCAGCCGCAGCCTCACCCGCGGCACGACGGTCTGCGTGACGATCACCCACGTCGACGGCCTCGTGCTGGCCCGGTCGGTCTTCGAGCACGGCGTGAACTACCGCAGCGCGATGATCTACGGTGTGCCGCGCGTGCTGGAGGGCGACGAGAAGCTGGCCGCCCTGCGGTGCCTGACCGAGCACGTCACCCCCGGCCAGTGGGACTACGCACGGCAGCCGAACCGCAAGGAGCTGGCCGCCACGACGATCCTCGCGGTCCCGCTCGCCGAGGCGTCGGTGAAGGTCCGCGAGGGCCACCCGGAGGACGCCGACGACCCGCACGACGTGTGGGCCGGGATCCTGCCGCTCACCCGCTCATGGCAGGCCCCCGTGACCGACCCGCAGGCCGCCGCCCATCCCGTCCCGCCGCACATCCTCGCCCGCACCACGCCCCACTGACCGCGGGCCGGGGCTCGTCTCACCGGACCGGCAGCCACACCGTGCCCGAGCCCCGGTCGCGGGTCAGCGTGATCTCCCAGCAGCCCGGCTTGGGGAAGACGAACCCCGTTCCCCACTCCTGACCGGGCCGGTGCCAGGTCGATCCGCCGTGCGCCTCGGGCCCCCAGGTCGGCCTGGCGGCCGTGCCGTCGGGGAGCGCGGCGGTCACGCGCAACGGCCCCTCACCCGTCATCCGCCACACGATCTTGACCTCCCGCCCGGCCGCGAACGGCAGCGGCGCGAACATCAGTCCCCACACCTCGGCTCCCCGCCCGGAGCCCCGCACCTCGGGTAGTGCGTCCGCCGTGCTGCCGGCCGTCCGTGCGCAGAAGCCCTGGACGGAGACGGACACGGGGACGGACGCGGCCGGGAGCGACGTTCCGGTGCCGGTGCCGGGGATTCCGGTGCCGTGGGCTCCGGCGCCGTGGGCTCCGGCGCCGGCGCAGCCGGCCACGAGCGCCAGGCCACACAAGCCGACCACAGTTCGCCTCATGCCTCTTACTACCGCCGCGGCTCCCCGGAGGTTCCCTCGGAGGCGGCCCCCGAGTGCCGGCCGGCGCCGAGGGCCTCGCGGACGAGGCGGTCGCTCAGCTCGCGGAGGCGGGCCCGGGCCTCGCGGTCGTACGCCTGGGGGTCGGCCCGGGCCTCGCTCACCCCGACGTGGTAGGTGCCGCTGGGCACCTTCCCGTCGATCAGGCGGAGGGTGGCGTCGCCGCCCTCCCGCACCGAGCTGAGGACGGGCACGCCGGCCTCCCTGACCATCGTGGTGTCCATGTACGTCGCCGGGTGCAGCGCGGTCACCGACACCCGCTGTCCGGCGAGCTCCTCCGCGAGGTCGAACGTGAACATGATCTGCGCGAGCTTGCTCTGGGAGTAGGCGCGCTGGCGGCCGTAACCCCGGGTGAGCATCGGGTCGTCGAAGTCGATCGCCCGCTGTCCCACCGACGCCACGTTGACCACGCGCGACGGCGCGGACCGTACGAGCAGGGGGACGAGGCGCCGGGTCAGGTGATAGCCGGCCAGGTAGTTGACCGCGAAGCGCAACTCGACGCCGTCGGCGCTCTCCTGCCTGCCGGAACCCGGGGCTCCCCCGCCGACGCCCGCGTTGTTCACGAGCACGTCCAGACGGTCGAACCGCTCCTCGATCTCCGCCGCCATGCGGTCGACCTGCCGCAGGTCGGCGAGGTCCGCGAGCAGGCCCTCGGTCGTCCCGCCGATCTCCGCCCGGACCCGGCGCACCCGCTCGGGATCGCGCCCGTGCACGATCACCCGGTCGCCCGACGCGGCGAGCCGGGCCGCCAGGTGGCGGCCCAGTCCGTCCGTCGCCCCCGTGACGAGGATCGTCCTCATGCCGCGCTCGGCTTGAGGCGGACGCCGCCGTCCACGGTCAGCACGGTGCCCGTCGTGTAGCCCGTCTCCACCAGGTACGCGATCGCGTTCGCCACGTCGGTGGGCGTGCCGACCCGGCCGAGCGTGGTGGCGGCGGCGAACGCGTCGAGCATGCCCTGCCGGTCGTCCCCCAGCCCGTCCCACCACTCCGTGTCGATCACGCCGGGCGAGACCGCGTTGACCCGGACCGGGGCGAGCTCCACCGCCAGTCCCGGGACCATCGACTCGATGGCGCCGTTCACCGCCGCGAGCCCGGCCACCTCTGCCATCGCGCCGTTCGCGCTGGCAGCAGAGACGAACGTCAGCGACCCGTCCCGTCGCAGCGCCGCAAGCGCGGCCTGGGCGGCGACCACCTGGGCGACCAGTTTGTCGTCCAGGGCGCTGCGCAGGTCGTCGGGCGACAGCGATCGGAAGGGTCCGCCTCCCTTGCGGCCGGACACGTTGATCACGACGTGATCCACCTGGCCCACCTCGGCGAACAGGTTCCGCATCGCCTCGGGGTCGCGGGCGTCGGCCACCGCCCCGGAGCCCCGCTCCCCGATCTCCTTGACCGCCCGCTCCAGCCGTTCCGGCGTACGGCCGGTGACGACGACCTCGCGGCCCGACGCGGCCAGCCGTACGGCGGCGGCCAGGCCGATACCGCTCGTGCCCCCGACGATCACCACACGCTCACTCATCGAACTTCCCCTCAATACGAGACATAATGCCTCGAAATCATAAAACGAGACATGGTGTCCTGTAAAGTGACGGCATGGTTGGAAGGCCACGCAGCGAGCAGGCGCGCCGGGCGATACTCGAGGCCGCGCTGCGGCTGTGCGAGCGCGACGGATATCCGAACGTGACGCTGAAAGGCATCGCCGAGGAGGCGGGCACCGGCAGGCAGACGCTCTACCGCTGGTGGGACACCAAGGCCGACCTGCTGCTGGAGGCGCTGACCGACGTCGTCGGAAGCTCCCGGGCGCCGTCGGAGGCAGATCTGGAGACGTTCCTGAGCGAGACCTTCGCGCTGGCGGACGGCGCGGTCGGCAGGGTCGTGGCCGGCCTCATGGCGGAGGCCCAGAGCGACCCCGCCCTGGGCGAGCGCCTGCGGGAGCGGCTGATCGGCCCGCGCCGGGACACCCTGCGGGCGGTGCTGGAGCGGATGCCGCCGCCCCCGGGCACGGACCTCGACCTCCTGGTCGACATGATCTTCGGGATCATGTGGTATCGGCTGCTCAACCGGCACGCCCCGCTCGACGCCGCCCTGGCGGAGGACATCACGGCGCTCGTCCACAGGATCGGTTGAAGCCGCGGAGCTCGATCGAGCAGCGGATAGGGTACCGATCTCCTCAGCGGGCCCCCCTGTCACCTCTGCCACTTCACCGGCGGCACGATGCGGCAGGATGGAGCGGTGACGCCTTCCCCAGCGGTCGTCCAGCCGGACCGGGACCTCCTCGAGGAAATCCTGGACGAACTGGACATCGAGCACACCATAGACACAGAGGGCGACCTGGCGATCTCCACCGCCCACCTCACGATCTACTTCCTGTTCGGCAAGGAAGGAGACCTGTTCACCGTACGAAGCTTCTACGACAGGCAATACTCGGTGGACGACAAGCCGATGCTGCTCACGGCGCTCAACGAGTGGAACGCGGACACGATGTGGCCGAAGGTGTACGCGTTCACCCAGGACAACGGCACCATCCGGGTCGTCGGCGACTCCCAGGTCTACATCGGGGCCGGCGTGACCAGGGAGCACCTGACCACGATGGTGGCCCACTGGGTCAGGTTCTCGATCAAGTTCTACCGCTGGCTCACCGACCGGCTCGCCTTCGAGACCGACTAGGCCTGTTCGACGTCTGGATCAGAGGCTGCCGGTCACAATCGTGTGACTCGCTCGTGCTGAGGCGGTAGCGGGCGGGGGTTGCCTGTCCACGGCAGGGTGTGGTTAAGGTCCGCCGGACGCTGAAGACTGGCGGGCATGGACGGATGGCAGCTCGGAGAGTTCCTGCGGACGCGTCGCTCCCGGTTGCGCCCGGAGGACGTCGGACTGGTGCCGTACGGGGACCGGCGACGGGTGCCGGGGCTGCGGCGCGAGGAGTTGGCGCAGTTGGCCGGGGTGAGCGCCTCGTATTACTCCAGGCTCGAGCGGGGGCATTCGCGGGGCGCTTCTCCCGAAGTGCTGGACGCGATCGCCCGGGCTCTGAGTCTGGACGAGGCCGAGCGCCGTCACCTGCATGACCTCGCCTCCGCCGCCCAGCACCGTCCGGCGGGCGGCCGCCGGCCCGCGCCCGAGCGGGCGACCGCGGCGGTGCGTCAACTGGTCTCGGCGATGACGGACGTCCCGGTCGTCGTCCTTGGCCGTCGCGGTGACGTGCTGGCCTGGAACCGTACGGGACACGCGTTGTACGCCGGGCATCTGGACCCGCGTAGCCCGGACCGCCCGGCCGAGCGCCCCAACATGACCCGTCTGGTGTTCTTCGACGCCCACACCCGTGAGCTGTACGCGGATTGGCCGCAGAAGGCGAAGGACGTGGTGGGCAACCTGCGTCTCGCGGCCGGCCGCGACCCCGGCGATCCCCTATTGGCGTCGCTCATCGGTGAGCTGACGATGCGGAGCCCGGAGTTCACCACGATGTGGTCCGACCACAAGGTCCGCGTCTGCGACGTCGGCGTCTACGACATGCGGCATCCCCTCGTGGGGGTGATGACCCTCACCCAGCAGACGCTGCACACGGAAGAGGGACAGCGGGTCGTCATGGCGACGGCCGAACCCGGGTCCGCCTCGCAGAGCGCGCTGATCCTCCTGGCCCAGACCGTCATGTCCGTCGACGACACCTCGGCGACGCCGAAGAGGAAGCGTCTCACCGACCGCTGACCATCCCCGTCTCCCCATGACTCGGCCCTGGCACGGGGCGCGGCCGGCGCTGACCGCGTCCTGACGCGAGTTCCATCGCGCGCCACTGCCGCAGTTCACCACGGCGAAATCTGCTGGTCGCGCGCCCGCGCGGCCGCCCGCAACCGTACGCGAAGGACAACAGCACCTGAGAAGGAAGGCACACCATGAGTGACATCATTTTGGGCGACGTGGACGTGACCCGCGTGGAGGAGATGCACGGACCGGTCGGCCTGACCCCGGGACAGTTCTTCCCCACGGTTGCGGAGGAGGAATGGCGCAAACACCATTCCCTGCTCGTCCCGGACTTCTTCGACGCCGAGACCGGCATCTGTGAGAGCGCCGTCCAGACGTGGGTGCTGCGCAGCGAGGGCAGAACGATCCTGATCGACACCGGTGTCGGCAACCACAAGGAACGTCCGTACGTTCCGGCCTGGGGCCACCTCGATCTGGACTTCCTCGGCAACCTCGAACGCGCCGGCGTCAAGCCCGACGACGTCGACATCGTGGTCAACACGCACCTGCACGTCGACCACGTCGGATGGAACACCCGCCTGGAAGGCCAGAGTTGGGTGCCGACGTTCCGCAACGCGACATACCTGATGTCCAAGGCGGATTTCGAGTTCTGGAACCCGGCCAACAATCCGAACATCGCGGGCGGGGTCAACCAGAACGCCTTCGAGGACAGCATCGCACCCGTCCACGCCGCGGGTCAGGTCGTGCTCTGGGAATCCGAGTACACCATCGACGCGAACCTCCGCCTGCGGGCGGCGCCCGGTCACACCCCTGGATCGAGCGTCCTCACGCTGACCTCGGGCTCCGACCGCGCCGTCTTCGCGGGCGACCTGGTTCACACCCCCTTCCAGATCATGCGGCCGCACCACAACAGCTGCTTCTGTGAAGACGCCGAGGCCGCCCGGGCCAGCCGCCGCGAGATCCTCGGGTGGGCCGCCGACACCAACGCGCTCGTCCTGCCCGCCCACTTCGCGGGACATGGCGCCCTCGAGGTCGGGCGCGACGGTGGATCGTTCCGCATCGAACGGTGGGCATCCCTCCCCCGGCTCTGATCCCCCTCCGGACGATGCCGTCGACGCGCGTCGCCGGGACGGGTCGGAGGACGGGTTCGGTGCCCGCGCCGGGACCTGTCCCGGCGCGCGGCCGGCGTCAGGGGGCGACGGGCGTCCGCGGCCGCAGCGACACGCCCGCCTGGGCGAACCACTGGCGCAGGCCCGGCACCTGCGCGGGATCGGCCGCCACCCGGGCCGCGTACTCCTCGACGTCGACTTCCTTGCCCGCCGCGTCGCGCAAGGTGGCGGGGCCGGTCCACGACAGCGTCCACCGGGCCCTGCCACCGCCGATCAGCACGCCCTCGACGGCGCGGGCGAGGACCTTGGCCACCAGGTCCGGCGACGGCCGCCATCCGAGGCGGACGAGCTCCTCGTGAAGGGCGGCGGCCTGGCCCCGGGCCAGCGCCTCCAGGGCGGCGTCCAGGGACGGCTCCGGCCCGCCCACGATCCGCTGGCCCGCGGCCGACAGGTCCTGCAGCGCCTCGTCGTTGACGCCCATGTACATGCCCTGGGCGACCATCTCCTCCCAGGGCAGCGGGCGCAGCTTCAGCGCCTCCTCGGTCCAGAAGGTCTGCTCCACAGCGCCCGCGGCGACGGCGGGGTCCCGCAGGAGCGCCAGCGCGGGACGCGGGTCACGGGCGTGCGGGACGTCCTGCAGGACGGCGATGGCGGCCAGCCGCTCCGGCAGGCTCGGGTGGGAGTCGTACGGCCCGGCCTCCTCGCCGTCCCCGTCCGCTAGGGCGATCTGCGTCCGATGCGCGTCGGCGAGGGCGTGGAAGCCGCCGAACAGGTCGGCCGGACGGCTGCCCGCCATGCCGGTCATGCCGACGTACCGCTCCATGAACAGGTTCCAGGCGTCCGCCGTGCCGTGCACCTTGCGCAGGGCGTTCGCGGCGGCCTCACGGCTCGCGACGGCGGCCGCGAACCGGTCGGCCTCCAGCTCCTGCCTGCGGGAGACGGCCTGGGAGACCCGCAGGAAGAGCCTGGCGTACAGGGAGAAGAGCTTCTGGATGAAGGCGTGGTTCCGCAGGGATGCGACCGCCGCCAGCACAGCGATCCTGCCGCGATAGACCGGCGCGCCCAGTCGCGTGTGCGCGCCGCTGTAGTGACCGAGCTCGTGACCCAGCACCGCGCGCATCTCGTCCACGGAAAGCGTCATCAGCAGGGGCAGGCCGACGTACATGACGCGACGGCCCGCTCGCAGCCCCAGCCAGCTCGTGTCCTCCCGCACCGCCGCGTTCACCTCGGCGACCAGCCGGATCTCGTCCGGCGGGCGGGTCCCCACCCGCGCGGCCAGCTCCTCGACCGTCTGCCAGAGCACCGGCTCGTCCCCCCGGCCGACCGCGACGCCCGGCTCCTCCTGGCGTCCGCGCCGGTTGACGAGGATGAGGCCGCGCAGCAGCGCCAGGGCGGCCAGGGTGAGCACGATCGCGATCTTCACCGAGCCTGCGGTGACGTGCCGCACGACCACGACGTCGACGAGCACCGCGGCCCCGAGCACGGCCGCGACCAGCACGTAGAAGCCCGCCAGCAGGCCGAATGCGATCGTGGCGCGGAAGGCGGTGACCATGTCATGACTCCGGTGAAGGTGAGGACGAGAGGCAGAAATTAACGGATCTCACCGGATCTGTCATCCCGATTGACTCGCCGGCATCGTCAGCGAGCGGATCCACGACGGCGTCAGGCGGGCGGCGTTCCCGGCAGCCCCTGCGATCGCGGCGCCCGCAGCCCATCGAGCACGATGCGCAGGTTCCGGCCCCACTGCTCGTCCCCGGCCCGGAGCCTGAGCGTACGCGGCCCGGTCGCCACGGCCGCCAGCAGGAACGGCACGTCCTGCCAGGCCACGTCGGCCCGCACCACCCCCGCCTCCTGCGCGCGCTCCACCAGGAGCCGCAGGCCCTCCTGGATCTGCCCGAGAACCGGGTCGAGGTTCGGCCCGCAGGCGCCGCCCACGGCCTCGCGGATGCCGCAGCTCTCCGCGCGCAACCGCACGTACGCGGCGGCGAAGGTCTCGAACCCGCGCCAGGGGTCGGGGTCGGCCGCGGCGGTCGCGGCCAGGCCGGCCATCTCGGCGAGCACCTCGTCGAGGACCGCCTCCAGCAGCGCCTCGCGGGAGGACACGCGCCGGTAGAAGGTCCCGATGCCCACACCGGCCCTGCGGGCGATCTCGTGCGCCGTGACCTCGACTCCGATCTCGGCCACCGCCGCCCGCGCGGCCTCCACCAGCCGTTCCATGTTGCGCCGCGCGTCGGCGCGGGGCGTCCGCCCCGGCTCCGCCGCCAGCAGCACGCCGACCGCTCCGTCCCGACTGCTCATGACCGCAGCCTACCAACCGGACTCGGCGCGTCCGCTTATGCTAGAGTCGCAACCGGACGCATCGAGTCCGGTTATTGCGTGGAGGCGGGAAATGAGCGGTATCCGTGTGGGCATCGTCGGCGCCAACCCCGAGCGCGGCTGGGCGGTGCGCGCGCACGTCCCGGCGCTGCGGGCGCTGCCGGACTACGAGATCACGGCCGTGGCGACCAGCCGGGAGGACAGCGCCCGCGAGGCCGCGCGCAGGTTCGGCGCCGCGCACGCGTTCACCGATCCCCGGGCCCTCGCCGCGCACCCCGAGGTGGACCTCGTCGCCGTCACGGTCAGGGTGCCCCGGCATGCCGAGCTCGTCGGCGCCGCCCTCGAGGCCGGCACCCACGTGCTGTGCGAATGGCCGCTGGCGCGGACGACCGCCGAGGCGCGGGACCTGCTCGACCAGGCGCGGACGGCCGGCGTCCGCCACGCGCTCGGACTGCAGGGCCGGTTCGCGCCCGCCGTGGTCTACGCCCGCGACCTGCTCCTGAAGGGCGCGGTGGGCCGGGTCACCTCGGTGAACGTCCACTCGGCGGTCGGCAAGGGCGCGAGCGGCAGGCTGCCGTCGTGGTCGGCGTACACGGTCACCCGCGCCGGCGCGGCCGGGCTGCTCGAGGTCGTGGGCGGGCACACGCTCGACGTCGTGGAGCATCTCCTGGGCGGCGTCGCCTCCCTGTCCGCCACCCTCTCCGTGCAGCGCGGGGAGTACGTCATCGAGGAGAGCGGCGAGACGATCGAGGCCGACGCCCCCGACCAGCTCATGCTCTCCGCGACCATGACGAGCGGCGCCGTGGCCTCCCTGCACCTCCACAGCGGCAAGGTCACCGAGCCGGGCACGCGAATCGAGATCTCCGGCACCGAGGGCGACCTCGCCCTCGTGTCCACCGGCCCCGGCAGCCCGTACGGCGTGCAGATCACCGAGCTGCGCCTGCACGGGACGGCCGGCGGCGCGTGGAAGGAGCTGCCGGTTCCCGAGGAGTACGTCCGGGTGCCCGGGGCGGCGGGCGACGCGCGCAACGTCGCCGAGCTCTACGCCGCGCTCGCCGCCGACCTGCGGACGGGCGGAGGGCAGGTGCCGGACTTCGCGCACGGCCTGCGCCTGCACGGCCTGCTCGACGCGATCCGCCGCTCCGCCGAGACCGGCACCCGCCAGACGGTCGTCCCCGACTGATCGGCGCTCCGGCCTGATCCGTCAGCCTCGCGCGAGGGCGTCGCGCAGCTCGGCGGCCGTGAGGCGAGGACCGTAGGCGGGCTTGTCCCGCTGGAACCGCCGACCCTCCGCGAGCGGGCCCGCGTCGACCACGTCGAAGCCGAACGAGTCGATCAGCTCGGCGACCGCCTTCTTGGCCTCGGCGTCGTCGCCCGCGATGGGCAGCGCCCGCCGGTCCTCCGCGCCGGCGGGCAGACCCTGCTCGGCGAGGTGGACGTAGTTGATGGAGTTGAACGCCTTCACGACCCGCGACCCCGGCAGATGCGCGGCGAGCACCTCGGTGTCGGTGGTCTCCCCCGCGTCGAGCTCGGGGAAGTGACCGTCCCGCTCGAAATAGTAGTTGTTCGTGTCGATGACGATCTTGCCGTCCAGCGGCTCGACCGGCACCTCCCGGTATCTGCCGAAGGGAATCGTCACGACGACGATGTCCCCCGCCGTCGCGGCCTCGGCCGGGGTGGCGGCTCGCGCGGCCGGGCCCAGCCGGGCAACGAGTTCGGAGAGCGTGTCCGGCCCGCGGGAGTTGCTCAGCACCACCGTGTGCCCGGCGTCGACCGCCAGCTTCGCGAGGGTGCCGCCGATCTTCCCGCTGCCGATGAATCCGATGACCATGGCTGCGCCAACACGGCCGCCGCCGGTGTCATTCCCGTGCCTCAATCCCCCGGCGGCGCCTCCTGCAGGACGACGACGGCCCGTTCGAGGAGGTCCCTCAGCCGGTCGGCCTCGTCGGGCGTGAACTCCTCCACCAGCCTGCGCTCCACGGCCACGGCCGCCGCGTCGGCCTTGCGCAGCAGCGTCTGCCCGGCCCGGGTGAGCCGGGTGACGAGCACCTGGGCGTGATCGCTTGAGGGACGCCGCTCCACCAGCCCACGCGACTCCAGCGTCTTGAGCACGGTCGTCATGCTCTGCGGGGTGACCGAGCAGAACCGCGCCAGCTTCGCCCCCGAGATGCCGGGCGCGAGCGACAGCGCATACATCGCCGCATACTGCGGGACGGTCAGCCCGAACGGCCGCAGCACGCGGCTCTTCTCCGCGATCAGCGCCTGCTCGGCGCGCTTGATGGCGTTGCCGGGCCGCCACGCCACCGCCTCGGCGATCCTCGCCTCCTCGGCTCCCGTCATCGCGCTCCCCTCTCACCGTCAGGGCTCTGACGTGCGGACTTTATCACCGGTTTGACAGGTGCTCAGCTATTCACTCATCCTCTGATGCCCATCAGGGTTCTTATGGTTATCAGGATTGGATGGTATCGATGCCTGAGGATTGTCCTCGTCATCGGCGGCGGGCGCCGTCCCTCGCCGTGGTCTGCGCCGCGGTGCTGCTCGTCCCGGTGACCGCGACGGGCACCGCCGAGGCGCTCGGCGACATCGGCGCGGACCTGCACGCCGGGCTGGACGCCACCCAGTGGGTGGTCAACGCCTTCTTCCTCACCTTCGCCGCGTTCATGGCGAGCACCGGGGCGCTGGCCGACCGCATCGGGCGGCGCAGGATGTTCGCCGTCGGCGCCGGCGTGTTCACCGCGTCGATGCTCGTGGCCGCCGCCGCTCCGGACATCGGCGTACTCATCGCGGCCAGGGCGCTCGCGGGCGCCGGCGCCGCCGCTGCCACCACGGGCGGCACCGCGCTGCTCGCGCACGCCTACTCCGCGGGCCGCGAAAGGACCAGGGCGTTCGCGTGGTTCGGCACCACGATCGGCCTGGGTCTCGCCTTCGGCCCGGTGATCGCCGGAACTCTGGTCGGCGCCGTCGGCTGGCGCAGCCTGTTCGCGGCGGCCGGGATCGCGCTGCTGCCGGTGCTGCCGCTGAGCGCGTTGCTGGACGAGTCGCGCGCCGCCCGGGACGTCCCCATGGACTGGGGCGGCGCGGCCGCCTTCACCCTCGCGCTCACCGCCTTCACCTTCGGCGTGATCGAGGGTCCGGCTCTCGGATGGACGCATCCGGCGGTGCCGGGCGCCTTCGCCGCCTGCGCCGTCCTGTCGGCGGCCTTCGCCATGGCCGAACGGCGTCATCCCGCACCGCTGGTGGATCTGTCGCTGCTGGCCCGGCCCCGGTTCGCGGCGATCGCGTCCATGCCGTTCCTGCTCGCCTTCGGCTTCGTCGCGCTGACGATCGTCCTGCCGCCGTACCTCATGGCCACCTCCGGTTACTCGTCCCGGCAGGCGGGCCTGACGTTGATGCTGCTGACCGGGCCGACGCTGGTCATGCCGCCCGTCACCGGCGCCCTGGCCCGCCGTCTGTCGCAGCGCGTCCTGCTGGTGACCACGCTGCTGCTGGTCGCGGCCGGGACCGGTCTGCTGGCGACGGTGCCCGCCGGAGCGGGCCCGGCGCGGCTCGCCGTGCCGTTGCTGCTGATCGGGACGGGTTTCGGCGTGTCGCTGGCCGTGGTCGACGGGGCCGCTGTGTCCTCCGTCGAGCCCGCGCGGGCCGGCATGGCGGCGGGGCTGTTCAACACGGCCCGCATCACCGGCGAGGTCGTCGCCATCGCCGTGCTCGGCGCCGTGCTGTCCGCGCTGACCCGGGCGAGCCTGACCGGCCGGTACGGCGAGGCGCGGGCGGCCCGGGCCACCTCCCGCCTGCTGCAGGGCGACATCGCGGGCGCCGTGCCTGCGGGGGCCGGGCAGCTGGAGTTCGCCCGACTGGCGAGCGCCGGCTACGCCGACGCCCTGCACACCGCCCTGTGGCTGCTGACCCTCCTGTCCCTGGCCGGCGCGCTCGCCGTCGGCCTCCTGATGTCCGTCCGCGAACGCGCGCGGATCACCGTCTGAGAGGAACGAACATGCCCGTCGTCACCGTCGGCTCCGGCACCGTCAACTATCTCGTCACCGGAACCGGCCCCGGTCTCGTGCTCGTCCATGGCACCGGCGCCACCGGCGAGACCAACTGGGCCCCGCTCGTCGAGGCCGTCGCCGGCCGCTTCACCGTGGTCGCCCCCGACCTGTCCGGCTCGGGCGCGACCGTCGACGGAGGCGGCCCGATCCACGTGGAGGACCTGGTGGCCCAGGTGCTCGGCGCGGCCGGGCACGCCGGCCTGGAGCGGTTCCACCTGGTCGGCCACTCGCTCGGGGCCGTCGTGGCGCTGGCGGCGGCCGGCACCCGGCCGGAGAAGGTGCTGTCGCTGACCGCGCACGCCGGATGGGCCAGGACCGACCCGTGGATGGCCTTCCAGATGGATTTGTGGATCCGCCTGATGCGGGCCGACCGCGAGTTGCTGGCCCGGCTGCTCCAGTTCACCGCCATGGGCGATGCCACGCTGCGCGCCCGCTCGCCCGAAGACTTCGAGCAGGCCGCCGCCGCCTTCACGGCCATGCTCAACGGCGCGGAGGACGGGTTCGCCAGGCAGGCCCAGGCCGACATCGCCGTCGACATCACGGAGCTGCTTCCACACGTGACCGCGCCGACGCTGATCGTCTCCAGTGCCGACGACCGGATCGTGCCGCCGCACCACCAGCGCGAGCTCTCCCGGCTCATCCCGCACGCCGAACTCGTGACGGTCCCCGGCGGCCACGGCCTGCCGTTCGAGGACCCCGCCGCGTTCGTGGACGTCATCGTGGCGGGTCTGGACCGCATGGCCGCGACGGTCTGAAGAACACGAAGGGGGCCGGCACACGCACCGGCCCCCTCGCGTCCCGGGTGAGATCAGCCGGACCTGTTGAGGTCACCGAGGACCCCGAGGGTCCGGCTGATCTGCTCCTGGGACCCGAACGGCACAGCGATGAAACTCCGTCGCGCCGTCGTCCAGCACGACCGGCGGCGGGGCCAGAACCAGCCAGTCGATCGCCGTGTCCGCGGCGCGCAACACGTCGAGTTGCGCCACATGCCCCAGGGAGAACTCCCGGTGCTCCACCGGGAAGCCGGGAGCGTCCTGGAGCATCATCCCGGGTGCGGTCTCGAGCGTGGTCCCGATGCCGAGCAGCACCAGCCGGCCGACTCCGGCACGCCCGAGACCGTCGACCAGGGCGTGCGCCGCCTCAGTGAAGAACTCCCGCGAGGGGACGTCGAGCCGGACGGCGACGTCGACCGCCGCGTCGTGCCGTGCGGCGGCCGCCGCGACGCTGTCCGCCCGGGTCACGTCTCCGGCGACCACGCTCACGCCCTCACTCGCCAGATCCCGATGCCTGTCCGGCTGCCGTACGACGGCCGGCCGGCGTGCGACAGACACTCGATCCCGACATGTTCGCGCACTGCCATGCCTCGGAAAGCCCACTGATCCGGATCGGCGACAAATGGACGGGACGGATTATCCGTTGCCTGGAGTCCCGTCCCCGGCGCTTCTCCGAATTGCAGATCCCGTTGCGCGGCATCACTCCGAAAGTGCTCACGGAAACGCTCCGGGCGATGGAGCGTGACGGCCTGGTGGAGCGCACGGCCTAACGCCGGAATGCCTCCCCGCGTCGACTACGAACTGACGCCGCTCGGCCATTCCCTGCGCGAGCCCATGGCGGCCTCCTGCGCCTGGTCACGGACACACCTGCCGGAAGTCCTCGAGGCGCGCGACGCGTATGAACTCGCGGAAGACCGGTCCGGCCGGGAAAGACATCACGGGTTCTCCCGAGATCGAGATGAAATTCGCCGAGCGGCGATGCCGTAGCGCCGGCCCGCCCGATTCCCGGCCTGGCAGGATGGCGCTATGGAACGTGTGCTTGGAATAGGTGGATATTTCCTGCGGGCCGCCGACCCGGTGGCCCTGGGCGCCTGGTATCGCGAATGCCTCGGCCTGGACGCCGACGAGAACGGCCTGTGGCGTCAGGAAGCCGGCCCGACGGTGTTCGCGACGTTCGAGTCCGATACCGACTACTTCGGGTCCCGCACCCAGCAGGCCATGCTCAACTTCCGGGTCCGCGACCTGGACGCGATGCTCGCGCAATTACGCGCCAAGGGAGCGGACGTGGCCGAACAGACGCAGGACATGGAGGGTGTCGGCCGATTCGGCTGGGTCACCGATCCCGAAGGCAATCGAGTCGAGCTGTGGCAGCCCGCCTGACCTCAGCCGCCCGCCACCGGCCCTCGTCCGGTCGAAGCTCCAGGTGACAGCACCGAGCGCCTGGCCTCCCAGGAAGCCAGGCGCTCGCCGTGTCAGCCGTCGTACGGACGACCGTGACGGTGGTCTCCTCCGGGCCACGGCCCGGAGGAGACCACCTTTGTTCATCTATCCGCGCCTCGTCTGAGCGCTTGCCCGGCTATCGCGTTCCGCTTTTCGCCCGTTTTCAGCTGCAGCCGCTGGTGCTGCCGCAGCCCTCGCAGACGTAGCAGCTGCCGGCCGGGCGCATCTTGGTGCCGCAGGTCATGCACAGCGGCGCGTCGGCCGTACGGCCCTGGTGGCTCTCCAGCGAGGCGCCGACCCGGCGCGGCTCCGGCACCGCCACCGGCGCGACCTGCCCGTTGGACGGGCCCTCGGCGGGCTTGGCCTCGATGGACGACGCCTTCTCGATGGGCGCGGACTGCCCGCTCTCGATGGGCGCAGACTGCGCCAGGGCGGCGGTGTCCACGTCCTGGAGCGCGGCCGGGTCCTCGCCGCGCTGCTGCGCGGCCCGCTCGGAGGCGGAGAAGATGCCCAGGGCGGCCCGGTCCTCGTACGGCAGGTAGTCGAGCGCGAGCCGCCGGAAGATGTAGTCCATCACCGACTGCGCCATCCGGACGTCGGGGTCGTCGGTCATGCCCGCCGGCTCGAAGCGCATGTTGACGAACTTCTGTACATACGTGTCGAGCGGCACGCCGTACTGGAGGCCGATCGAGATCGCCACGGAGAAGGCGTCCATCACGCCCGCGAGCGTGCTGCCCTGCTTGGACATCTTGAGGAAGACCTCGCCCAGGCCGTCGTCGGGGTAGGACGAGGCGGTCATGTAGCCCTTGGCGCCGCCCACCGTGAAGCGGGTGGTGGTGCTCGGCCGCTGGTTCGGCATCCGCCGCCGGGTCGGCCGCGCGACCTCCACGACCTGGACGATCGGCTCCTTCTCGACGGCTTCCTCGGAGACCTCCTCGGAGGTCTTCTTCGCGACCGACAGCGGCTGCCCGACCTTGCAGTTGTCGCGGTAGACGGCCAGGGCCTTGAGGCCGAGCTTCCAGCCCTCCAGGTAGACCTGCTCGATGTCGTCCACCGTGGCCGACTCGGGCAGGTTCACGGTCTTGGAGATCGCGCCGGACAGGAACGGCTGGACGGCCGCCATCATCCGGACGTGGCCCATCGGAGCGATGGCCCGCTCGCCCATCGCGCAGTCGAACACCTCGTAGTGCTCCGGCCGCAGGCCCGGGGCGTCCACGACGTGGCCGTGCTCGGCGATGTACTCGACGATGGCCTCGACCTGCTCCTCGAGGTAGCCGAGCCGGCGCAGCGCCCGCGGGATCGTCTGGTTGACGATCTGCATCGAGCCGCCGCCGACGAGCTTCTTGAACTTCACCAGCGCCAGGTCCGGCTCGATGCCGGTGGTGTCGCAGTCCATCATCAGGCCGATGGTGCCGGTCGGGGCGAGCAGCGACGCCTGGGCGTTGCGGTAGCCGTTCTTCTCGCCGAGCTTGAGGCACTCCTGCCACTGCCGGGTGGCCTCGGCGTGCAGGGCCTTGTCCATGTCGTCGAGCGTGCGCAGGTCGTCGTTGGCCGCGGCGTGCTTGCGCATGACCCGCTTGTGCGGCTCGGCGTTGCGCTGGTAGCCGTCGTACGGGCCGACGATCCCGGCCAGCTCGGCCGAGCGGCGGTAGGACACGGCGGTCATGAGCGAGGTGATCGCCCCGGCGATGGCGCGGCCGCCGTCGGAGTCGTACGCGTGGCCGGTCGCCATCAGCAGCGCGCCCAGGTTGGCGTAGCCGATGCCGAGCTGGCGGTACGCCCGGGTGGTCTCGGCGATCTTCTGCGTCGGGAAGTCAGCGAAGGTGATCGAGATGTCCATGGCGGTGATGATCAGCTCGGTGATCTTCACGAAGGTCGCGACGTCGAAGGAGTCGTCGTCGCGCAGGAACTTCAGCAGGTTGATCGACGCGAGGTTGCACGAGGAGTTGTCCAGGTGGACGTACTCCGAGCAGGGGTTGCTGGCCGTGATGCGCCCGGTCTCGGGGCAGGTGTGCCAGTCGTTGATCGTGTCGTCGTACTGCACGCCGGGGTCGGCGCACTCCCAGGCGGCCTGGGCCATCTTGCGGAACAGCGACCGGGCCTCGACCTCCTCGATGACCTCGCCGGTCAGCCGGGCCCGCAGGCCGAACGAGCCGCCGGCCTCGACGGCCCGCATGAACTCGTCGGAGACCCGCACGGAGTTGTTGGCGTTCTGGTACTGGACGGACACGATGTCCTTGCCGCCGAGGTCCATGTCGAACCCGGCGTCGCGCAGCGCGCGGATCTTGTCCTCCTCGCGCGCCTTGGTCTCGATGAACTCCTCGATGTCGGGGTGGTCCACGTCGAGGACGACCATCTTGGCCGCCCGGCGGGTGGCGCCGCCCGACTTGATGGTGCCGGCGGAGGCGTCGGCGCCGCGCATGAAGGAGACCGGGCCGCTGGCCGTGCCGCCGCTGGACAGCAGTTCCTTGGACGAGCGGATGCGGGAGAGGTTGACCCCGGAGCCGGAGCCGCCCTTGAAGATCACGCCCTCTTCCTTGTACCAGTCGAGGATCGACTCCATCGTGTCGTCCACGGCCAGGATGAAGCAGGCGCTCACCTGCTGGGGCGAGCGGGTCCCGACGTTGAACCACACCGGGGAGTTGAAGCTGAAGATCTGGTGGATCAGCGCGTGCTTGAGCTCGTGGTCGAAGATCTCCGCGTCCTCCTCGGATGCGAAGTAGCCGTTCTCGACGCCGGTCCTGGTGTAGACGCCCACGACCCGGTCGACGAGCTGCTTGAGGCTCGACTCGCGCTGCGGGGTGCCCACCGCCCCGCGGAAGTACTTGGTGGTGACGATGTTGGCCGCGTTGACCGACCAGAAGTCGGGGAACTCCACGCCGTGCTGCTCGAAGTTGACCGAGCCGTCTCGCCAGTTCGTCATCACGACGTCGCGCCGCTCCCAGCGGACCTCGTCGTACGGGTGGACACCGGGGGTGGTGAAGACGCGCTTCATCTTCAGGCCCTTGCGCGGGCGCTTACCCGGCCTGCCCCCCACGCCCGATACGGTGCCGCTCACGGTCTCCGTCATGACTTCCCCCTCCCAGGGCCCGGTGGAGCCCCTCTTTCGGACCACGCTCGTTACAACCTCATCGTCGCGCCGCGCCGTCGCGCGCCGCCGCCCGCCTCGTCCCGGCCCCCCGGAAGGCGCCTACTCCTCACCCTCCGGGCCGTGGGCCGCGCGCAGCCGCTCGATCTCCGCCTCGAAGTCCGCCAGCGTCTCGAAGCTGCGGTAGACCGACGCGAAGCGCAGGTAGGCCACCTCGTCGAGGTCGCGGAGCGGGCCCAGGATGGCCAGGCCCACCTCGTGTGAGGCGATCTCGGCCGCGCCGGTGCCCCGGATGCTCTCCTCGACGCGCTGCCCGAGCTGGGCGAGGGAGTCCTCGCCGACCGGGCGTCCCTGGCAGGCCCGCCGCACGCCGGCGATGACCTTCTCCCGGGAGAACGGCTCGGTGACCCCGCTGCGCTTGCTCACCATCAGCAGCACGGTCTCCTGGGTGGTGAACCTGCGCCCGCACTCGGGGCAGGTGCGCCGGCGGCGGATCGCCGCCCCGTCTTCGGCCGCACGGCTGTCCACGACCCGGGTGTCCGGATGGCGACAGAACGGACAGTGCACTTCATCGCCTCCCTGAACGCACATCCCGAACACAAGGTGTGGTGAACTTACACCGGTGTGACTACTAGATGTTGTGGTCCAACCGTAGAAGTGCCCGACCTTGAACGCAAGTCGAACCGGCCTTGGGCGAGGAAGTGCCTGTTCGGCGCGCGTGTCGCGCCTCCGGTCACGACGGCATCACCTGCCCCAGCCGTTGGCCAATACGCCCTTTACGCGCCTTTCCCTGCCGATTTCCGCAGGGCTTCTGACCTGGGCGTACAGCCACCAGAGAAGATCGGGTAAATCGAACACGGGATCGATCGAACTCCCGTACGATGAGGTGGACGGCGAGATCGGCGATTTCGCTGGATATCGAACAATTGTTTGACGGTGATCTTGAATCGCGGTACGGTCGCTCTGTGCGACATGAGGAACACGGATTGAGAGGTGGCATCGTGAGTGACCGAAGTGAGCAAGCGGATGGCGTCAGCGACCTCGCGGTTCGCAGGCGCGACTCGCTTGGCCTCACCCCCAGGCAGCGGAAGATCCTCGAGGTGATCCGCGACTCGGTCCAGCAGCGCGGTTATCCGCCGTCCATGCGGGAAATCGGGGAAGCGGTCCAGCTGACCAGCACCTCCAGCGTGTCGCACCAGCTCACGGCGCTCCAGCGTAAGGGCTACCTCCGGCGTGATCCGCATCGGCCCCGGGCACTGGAGGTCCGGCTGCCGGGCGAGCCGGTGCTGTGGGTGGACCCGGACGCCACATCCGAGGAGGAGTCCGGATTCAACCGGCCCACCGCGGCCTACGTGCCGCTGGTCGGCCGCATCGCGGCCGGTGGCCCCATCCTCGCCGAGCAGAGCATCGAGGACGTGTTCGCGCTGCCCAAGCAGCTCGTGGGCGAGGGCACGCTGTTCCTGCTCCAGGTCTCCGGCGACTCGATGATCGAGGCCGCCATCGCCGACGGCGACTGGGTCGTGGTGCGGCAGCAGCCGGTCGCCGACAACGGCGACATCGTGGCCGCCATGATCGACGGCGAGGCCACCGTGAAGACGTTCAAGCGCAAGGACGGGCACGTGTGGCTGGTGCCGCACAACCCCAACTACGAGCCGATCCCCGGTGACGAGGCCACCGTGCTCGGCAAGGTCACGGCCGTCCTGCGCAAGCTGTAGCGCGGCCCGCCGGTTCCGGACGCCGCACAGGGACAAGCCCGGCGCTCACGAGAGCGCCGGGCTTGTGCTGTGCCGTGTCCGGTCAGCCGTCAGGAGGCGGTGCAGCTCACGGGCGAAGGAACGCCGTTGGTGCCCGACCAGCTGCCGTTGAAGCCGAACGTCGTCGAGGCCCCGGCGCCCAGCGCGCCGTTGTAGGACAGGTTCGTCACCGTGATGTTGGACCCGCTCGCGCTGAGCGTGCCGCTCCAGAGCTGGCTGATGCTCTGACCGTTCGGGAAGGCCCACTTCACGGTCCAGCCCGAGATGGCCGAGGACCCCGCCTTCACCGTGACCTCGCCCTGGAAACCACCGGGATACTGATTGGCGATCTTGTACGTGGCCGTGCAGGTCTTCCCGCCCGGCGACGAGGGAGACGCGGACGGCGACGCGGAGGGAGACACGGAGGGAGACGCCGACGGCGAGACCGACGGGGACACGCTCGGCGAGGCCGAGGGCGACACCGGCGGCGTCGGGTTGCCGCCTGTCGGCGGGATCAGGTAGGGCGAGATGATGCTCTGCTTGGCCTGGTCGACCGTCGCCCAGTCGTCCTTCAGGATGCCGCCCGTGTCACCCGAGTTGGGGTTCCACGACCAGTAGGTGAACGACATGCCGTTCACCCCGCTGCCCATGTACTTCATGAGCTCCTGGAGCCAGATCTTGTCGGTGTTGCTGGCCAGTGTGGTGCCGAACTCGCCCACCATGATCGGCGCGATGTTCTGCTTGTACAGGTAGCCCCAGTACTTGTCCCAGATGGCCGGCATGTTGGCCGGGTAGGACGGGTCGTCGAACCACGCCTGGTGGTAGACCGACGTGGCGTACTCGTGCGGCGAGTAGACCAGCCGGTTGGCCACGTTCAGCCGCACCGGGTACTGCCCGGCCTTGGTGAGGTTGCCGCCCCACCAGCCGCAGTCCTCGTCGTTGCTGGTGTCGTTGTCCCAGACGTTGGACAGGCCGCCGCTCGGGCAGCTCACGCCCTCGACGAAGATCAGCCAGTTGGGCTGCACGGAGAGGATCGCGTTGCCCGCGCGCTCGGCCGCCAGACGCCAGTCGCGGGACTCGTCGCCGCAGCCCCAGCAGGAGCCGGTCGCGTTCGGGTTGGTCCCGTCGGCGTGCGGCTCGTTGTGCAGGTCGGCCCCGATGACGGTGGTGTTGCCGGCGTAGTGCTGGGCCAGTGACTTCCAGTCGCTGATCCAGGTGGACTCGGGGACGCCCGAGGTGTACCACAGGGCCGTCTGGCCCGCGCTGGTCGGGCGGTGCCGGTCGAGGATGATCCGCATGCCCTTCTGGCCGGCGTAGTCCACGACCTTGTCGAGGATCTGCAGCGGGGACAGGCCGATCAGGTCGGGGTTGGAGTAGGTGTTGACGCTCGTCGCCTGCGCGCCCGGCTTCAGCGCGTCGTCGGAGAACGGCACCCGGATGGTGTTGTAGCCGAGGCTCGCCATGAGGTCGAGCTGGCTCTTCCACGGGTTGTTCGCCCACAACCCGTGGAAGGTCTTGTTGTCGGTCTCCATGCCGAACCAGTTGATGCCGGTCAGCCGGACCGTGGCGCCGGTGCTGTCGACGATCTTGTTGCCGCTGGTGTGCAAGTAGCCGGTGCCCGTGCCGGCGGCGTTCGCCGGCGACCCGGTGACGACGAGAACGGTCGCCGCCATCGCGGCGGCTGTCGCCAGCCCGCCGAGAATTCGTCTGAACAAGACGTGCCTCCCACGCGGGGCGCACGCCGACGGCGAGCCATACGGTCAGGCGCGCACCCCAGACCACCGCCGGAGCGGTGGTGGTCGCGGCATGCCCTGACCGCACGCCTACATCGATATGACTAGTTTGTGGCTCGGGCGTAATTTTGTCCGGTAGGCCAGCCGATCGTCAACGTCCCGTCAGGGCACGATGTTGACGAGCTTCGGCGCCCGCACGATCACCTTGCGCGGCTCGCCGTCCAGGTAGGGCCGGACCTTGTCCGACGCCAGGGCCAGGGCCTGCAGGTCGGCCTCGGAGATGTCCGGGGAGACCTCCAGCCGGTCGCGGACCTTGCCCGCCACCTGCACCACGGCCGTGACCGACTCCTGGACCAGCAGCGCCGGGTCGGCCTCGGGCCAGCCGGCCTTGGCGACCGACGGCGCGTGCCCGAGCCGCTCCCAGCCCTCCTCGGCGACGTACGGCGCGATCAGCGACAGCATGATCGCCAGGGTCTCGGCGGCCTCGCGTACGGCCGGGTCGGCCGCGCCGGGCCCGGCGTCGATCGCCCGGCGGGCGGCCGTGGTCAGCTCCATCATGCGGGCCACCGCGACGTTGAAGCGGTAACCCTCGACGAGCTTGGTGACCTCGTCGATGGTCCGGTGGGTGACCTTGCGCAGCTCGACGTCGCCGCCGGAGAAGTCGATCCCCGGGGCGGACGCCGCACCGGCCTCGGCCATGACGCGGAACGCGCGGGCGAGGAACTTCTTCGAATGGGCCGGCGAGAGGTCTGCCCAGTCGATGTCGTCCTCCGGCGGCCCGGCGAAGATCATCGTGAGCCGGACGGCGTCCACGCCGTACGCGTCGATCTGCTCGCCCAGGTCCACACCGTTGCCCAGCGACTTCGACATCGCCTTGCCCCGGTTGATCACCTGGCCCTGGTTGAGCAGGCGCAGGAACGGCTCGGTGAAGCCGACCAGGCCCATGTCGTACAGGACCTTGGTGAAGAACCGCGAGTACAGCAGGTGGAGCACGGCGTGCTCGACGCCGCCGACGTACTGGTCGATCGGACCCCACTTGCGGACCTTCTCGACGTCGAACGGCCCGTCCTCGAAGTGCGGATCGCAGTACCGCAGGAAGTACCACGACGAGTCGACGAAGGTGTCCATCGTGTCGGTGTCCCGCTGGGCGGGGCCGCCGCACTTCGGGCAGGCGACGTTGACCCACTCGGTGGCCGCGGCCAGCGGCGAGACGCCCTTCGGCTGCAGGGCCGCGCCGCGCAGGTCGGGCAGCGTGACCGGGAGCTGGTCGTCCGGCACCGGGACCTCGCCGCAGTCCACGCAGTGGATGATCGGGATCGGCGTGCCCCAGAACCGCTGCCGCGACAGCAGCCAGTCGCGCAGCCGGTAGTTCACCGCGGCCTTGCCGGTGCCGCGCCCCTCCAGGATCTCGATGATCTTCTGGATCGCCTCGGTCTTCGTCAGGCCGTCCAGCGGGCCGGAGTTGACCAGCGTGCCCTCACCAGGGGTGGCGACGCCGGTCTCGCCCGGGTCGGCCAGGCCGGTGTGCACGACGACCTTGACCGGCAGGCCGAACTTCAGCGCGAAGTCGAGGTCGCGCTGGTCGTGCGCGGGCACCGCCATGATCGCGCCGTGGCCGTAGTCGGACAGCACGTAATCGGCCGCCCAGACCGGGATGCGCTCCCCGTTGACCGGGTTGATGGCGTACGTGCCCAGGAAGACGCCGGTCTTCTCCTTCTCGGTGGACAGCCGCTCGATGTCGGAGAGCTTGGCGACCTCGGCGCGGTAGGTGGCCAGCGCCTCCGCCTGCTCCGGAGAGACGATCTCCTCCGCCAGCGGGGCGTCGGCGGCCACGACGAAGAACGTCGCGCCGTACAGCGTGTCGGGGCGCGTGGTGTAGACGGTGACCGGCTCGTCGCGGCCCTCGATGCGGAACTGGACGTCGGCCCCGGTGGAGCGGCCGATCCAGTTGCGCTGCATGGTGAGGATGCGCTCGGGCCAGCCGCCCTCGATCTGCGCCATGTCGTCGAGCAGCCGGTCGGCGTAGTCAGTGATCTTGAAGTACCACTGCGTCAGCTCGCGGCGGATGACGTCGGCCCCGCAGCGCTCGCACTTGCCCGCCACGACCTGCTCGTTGGCGAGCACGGTCTGGTCCTGTGGGCACCAGTTGACCAGGCCGCCCTTGCGGTAGGCCAGGCCCCGCTCGTAGAAGCGGGTGAACAGCCACTGGTTCCAGTGGAAGTACTCCGCGTCGCTGGTGTGCAGGCGCCGCGACCAGTCGAAGGAGATGGCGTACCGCTTGAACGAGTTCGCCTGGGTGTCGATGTTCTTGTACGTCCACTCGGCGGGGTGGGCGTTGCGCTTGATGGCCGCGTTCTCCGCGGGCAGGCCGAAGGAGTCCCACCCGATCGGGTGCAGGACGTTGTAACCCTTCTGGAACCAGTAGCGCGCGACGACGTCGCCGATCGCGAAGACCTCGCCGTGCCCCATGTGGAGGTCGCCTGAGGGGTAGGGGAACATGTCGAGCATGTACTTGCGCGGCCTGGTGTCCGCGAGGTCCTCGACCGCCGCGAAGGGGTTCAGCTCCTCCCACCGCGGCAGCCACTTGGCCTGCAGCGCCTGCGGGTCGTACACCGGCTCGTCCACTTCCACTCCTCGCCAGGCGGCTGGAATCACACAGATGATTGCGCCCGCCGGGGGCAGGGCCCTGCGTCACGGTCCGAGGCAGCCACGGTCTCCGCGCTCTCGCGCTCCGAGACGGCTGCCCGCTCAGCAGGGTGGCGGCACGCGTGTCAAGCGTAGCGCAGACCGCAACCGGGACGCGGATCGATCTTCCGGGCTGACCTCGTGTGTCAAAGCGTGATATCCGATGGTGATAGTTCCGTTGTGGGCTCTTATGTCCATTCCCCTACTGTGCTGCCGTGGCCAACTCATTCCCGCCCGCGGATTTGCCGATGCAGGACCCGCCCACCGACCCCACAGGTGAGCAGTTCCGCGAGGCATTCCGCGGTTTCGCTGCGGCAGCCCCCGGCTCGCATGAGATCATGCCAGGCACCCCCAATTCGGGCATGATCTCGGGAGGTACCGTGCCCACGGACCGCAGCGAACACCAGCGGGAGCCGGCGTGGCCGGAGATCCCGCCGGCCTGGCCCGAGATGCCTCCCCCCTCGTCCTTCACCCCGACCGTCCGGTCCTTCGTCGACGGGGCGCCGCAGCAGTCCGCGGACGCGACCGCGACCATGGCGGGCCAGCCTTCCGGCACGGCTCCGAGCCGGCCCTTCCCCGCCTTCAACACTCCGGACGGCTTCAACGGCCCAGAGGGTTTCAGAACCGCAGAGGGTTTCGGAAACGCGGAGGGTTTCGGCGGCTCGGAGGGTTTCGGCGGCCCCGCGCCGAGGTACGGCACGCCGGGGCCCGCGGGCCCCGGTCAGGACCAGGGCCGGCGCCAGGGACATGGCCAGGGACAGGCCCAGGGACAGGGGCAGGGCCAGGGGCAGGGGCAGAGCCAGGGGCATGGGCAGACCGGCCCGCACGGGGGCGCTTTCCCGGGCGGCCCCGACCACTCCCGGCCCTCCGCGCCCTTCACTCCCTCGGTCCGCTCGTACGCCGAGTCCGCCCCGCCCGCCTCCGCCGCCCCGCCGGCGTCCGCCCCGCCGCCGCCTCCCCAGCCGGAGGACCCGTACCGGCCGTTCGTGACGGCGGGACAGATCAGCGGGCCCAAGACGCCTCCCGCGCACCGGCAGCAGGAGCTGTGGAACACGGTGTTCGGGGAGAACTACCAGGCCATCGACGAGTACGAGGAGGACGAGCCCGGCCGGCCGGTCTGGCTGTACGCACTGGTGGCCTCGGTCGTCGCCGCGCTCGTCGGGGTGCTCGTGTGGGCGTTCGCCGCCGGGCCGCTCAGCTCCGGCGACGCGGCCGAGGCGGCGACGTCCGCGAAGCCCTCCCCCGTCAAGTCCGGCGCCACGACCAAGCCGCAGGCGCAGACGTCGTCACGGCTGCCCGTTTACAAGGGCACGGCCTCCCCCGTGAGCGGCGTGCTCACCGACACCGCCGGCCGCATCACGCTGCCCAAGCTCGGCGGCCCCTGGCAGGCCGACGCCGACCCGGCTCAGATCAAGGCGACGTACGGCTTCACCAGCAGGCAGTACGTGCCGGCCGGCATGACCACGAAGGGCAAGCGCGAGTTCGCCGTGGTGATGTCGGGCCCGCTGGCGCAGTCGCTGGCCGTGAAGTACACCACACCCGACAACCTGAGCCCGGTCGTCAGCGCCGTGATGTTCCGGGCGCGGCAGACCCAGTTCCCCAAGGACAACAAGGTCACCAAGGTCGCCCAGCAGCGCCTGGCGCGCAACAACCTCACCGGCCTGGCCGCCGCCTACAAGGTGACCGCCGACGGCGCGACCACCACGGTCGTGGTCGCGGCCGTGAACACCGGCGCCGATCTTCCCACGATCGTCTACATGGCCGTGCCCCAGCTCAAGGACGACCTGCTCCCCGACATCAACACGGTCTTCCGGTCGATCAAGCCTCTCCGCTGACCGTGAGCCCGGCGGTGCGACGCCGGTGCGCGGGCAGGGCCTGCGCACCGGCGCGGCGGATCCGCTCCGAGCCTCCTACAGGGCCGTCGCCTCCACATATCCCCACCGCTGGGCGTTGGGCACGAACACGTAGACCCAGTGCCCCTGCGACCGGCGCTTGTCGCTGACGTGGACGTGCCACCCCGGTAGGACGTTGCCGATGACGAAGTTGGCCTCGTCGCGCAGGGTGGCGTTCCGGGTCACGAGCCTGCGCTGCTCGACGATCCGCGCCGGGGGCAGGGTGAAGCCGACGGGGCGCCATCCCGAGGGCGAGACGTTGCTCCGGCCCTCCTGAATCCTGTCCGGCACCGGCTGGCCCGCCGGATAGTCCTGCTGGGGAACCGATTTGCCGATGCAGTCACGCCGGGTGAAGCCCCACCAGGGGAATGCGTCGTGTGCGCGTCCGGGGTCCGAGACGAGGGCCCATTCGCCGTCCACGTTGTACCGCCAGATGAGGTGGCGCCCCGCGGGGATGGTGAAGGTCGTGTTCGCGACGACCCCGGGCTTGGGGTAGTTGAGATAGACCGTGCAGGTGCTGCCTGCGGCGTAGCGGACGAACAGCTTCGTCTGCGCCGTCGCGGTGCGGGCGGCGGTCTGCGCGTCGCTCCTGGCGCCCGCGGCCGCGTCTGCCGCGGCGGGCAGGCAGAGCACCGCCGCCAGCGCGAGCGTCACCGGAGTCTGGACTGCGAGGGCAGGTCTCACGTGGAAGCCTTTCGTATGGCGTACGGAATGCGGGTCATTAGCCGGAATCAACCGGACTGATGCGATTATGTACGTCACGATCACCTGCAACAGGTATTTTCACTGCTGAAATCGATGAAACCCAGAAAGCGCACCCACCAGCGGAAACGCAGGCGTGAAAACCGGAAACAGCAGGGGTGAAAACACGTGACGGAGACGGTGGCCGACGAGGTCCGGCGGGCGCGGGAGGCGGCGGGGATGACGCAGCGGGAGCTCGCGAAGGAGGTCAGCCGACAGGGGGTGCGAATGTCGACACCGACGCTGTCACGGTGCGAAATGGGTCGACGCGCGTTCAAAAAGGAGGAATTGGCCGTCATCCGCCGGATCCTCGCACCGGCCTCCGACACGAATCGGGCAGACGATTCGACACCCGGGTTCGGCGCGCCGGAGCTCGGCGGGAATTCGGCGCCGGAGCTCGGCACGCCGGCCGCGATCGGATTGCTCCCCGGCGGCGCACAGCCGGCAGGCGGTGAGGCCGCGTCCGCGCGCGGCGTCACCGCGGAGGCCGCAGGAGCCTCGGCGCCCGGTGGCGGGAGAGGACGTCGAAGCCACACCGGCCTGCGGGCGCCGTGGGCCGCCGTCGCCCTCGGCGCCGGGGCGATCGTACTCGCGCTCGTGCTCGCGCTCCAGGTCCGCACCGCGCTGACGGGCGGGGACGCCGCGGCCTCCCCCTCCGTCTCCGCCTTCGCCTCCGCCTCGGACGCGGGCGTCGGCTGCGGCCGGTACGAGGTGGCCGCGCGGGACTTGTGGCTGCGCGACCGCTACGGGGAGCCGCTCGTGCAGCTCCCGCACGGCCTCGCCGTGACCGACGCGGACCGGGGCGACGTGACCGGCGCGGGCGGAGGCGACGCCACCGGCCACTACCGCCACGTGTCCACGATGGACGGGAGGAGCGGCTGGGTCGATCCCGCCTATCTCAAGCCTCGGTGCCAATGATCTGACCGGTTCAGAACTCGCAGGGCATGTGCTTGATGCCGTTGATGAAGCTGGACAGCAGCCGCTCCGGCTCCCCCGCCTCGATCTGGGGAACCCGCCGCAGCAGCTCGCGGAACATCGCGGTGATCTCGCGACGGGCCAGGTGGGCGCCGAGGCAGAAGTGGGGGCCCGGGCCGCCGAAGCCGACGTGCGGGTTGGGGTCGCGCAGGATGTCGAAGCGCAGCGGGTCGTCGAACACCCGCTCGTCGCGGTTGGCCGCCCAGTAGTACAGCAGGACCTTCTCGCCCTTGCGATAGAGGTTGCCGTTCATCTCGTGGTCGCGGGTGACCTTGCGGCGCATGTAGTTGACCGGCGCGGCCAGCCGGACGATCTCCTCGATCGCACGCGGCGCCCTGCCCTCGAAGTCCTCCAGCCACAGCCGGCGCTGGTCCGGGTTGAGCGTGAGCAGCCGCATGCCGTGCGAGATGGCGTTGCGGGTGGTCTCGTTGCCGGCCACGACGAGCAGGATGAAGAACGAGCCGAGCTCCTGGGCGGTCAGCCGTTCCCCGTCGATGTTGGCGTTGACCAGGGACGAGGTGAGGTCGTCGGTGGGCGTCTCCATCCGCAGCGCGGCCAGGTCCTGGACGAGCTGCTGCAGCTCCATCCCCGCGGTGAGCAGCGCGTGGGCGATGTCCTCACGCTCGCTGACGTATTCGGGGTCGGTGGCGCCGAGGACGATGTTCGAGCGGTCGAAGACGAACCGGTAGTCCTTCTCCGGGATGCCCATCATGTCGCAGATGATCTTCAGGGGCAGCTTCGCGGCCACCTCCGTGACGAAGTCGCAGCCGGGGCCGGTCTCCAGCAGCTCGTCTACGATGCGCGAGGCCGCGGCGTCCACGTCGGACTCGAACTGCTTGATCATCCTCGGCGTGAAGGCGCGCGAGACGATCCGCCGCAGGCGCGCGTGCCGCGGGTCGTCCATGTTGATCATCGAGCCGAAGTATTCGGCGAACTCCGCCGGCAGGTCCGGGATGTTGGTGGCCCCGCCGTCGCCCGAGCAGAAGACCTCGGGGTTGCGGCTCGCCTCCAGGATGTCTGCGTGCCGGACGAGCGCGTGATAGCCCGGCCCGGTGATGCCGCCCAGGCTGAACTCGGGCTCGGGGAAGAAGGCCGGCTTGTCCAGGTCGCGGAGCAGTCCGAAGGCGTGCTCCCGCTCCTCGTCCGGGCGGCCCCAGAAGTCCCAGTCGTTCAGGTCGATGTCCGCCGCCGAGGTGATGGGCATGCGCTCCGCGGGCTCCGTCGGCTGTGTGGTCATGGTGGGGGCCGGCCCTTCCGAGTGACTAGAACCACATTCGGTTGTCAGTCTGCCACACCCGCCGGTTCAGCCGCAGTGGGTCAAGCGGGCGTGCTTGCGCCGGCAGCGCGGATCCCAGTGCGCACCGAACCGCATCAGTGAGGCGGCCAGATCAGGGTGCGCGGCGGCCCAGACGTCGTCGAAGAGGAACCACTGCCGGTGCCCGAAGTATTCGTCCATGTGGATCGCCATCTGGGCCAGGTGGTCGTCGCATCGGATGAGCGTGCGACCGGGGTCGCGTCCGCCCGCCGGGGCGCGGTCCTCCAGCAGGCGCAGCGCGTGTTCGTGCGCCCGAGAGTGCGGAGCACTGATCTCAGGCACCCACTCCTCCAGAGGCCCCCAGTGGTTGCAGCGCTCCAGCGCGGGCCCGATCTCCTCGTCACCGGAGGCGGTCAGGGCGCGCAGGGCACACAACTCGTAGGACAGGGCACCGGGGTCCGCCGCGCGCAGGGCCGCCGCGAGCCCCGGCAGCCGTACGCCCGGCAACGCCTTCGGGTATCTGCCTCCGACGCTGTCGGCGGTGGCGTGAAACGTGATCAGCACGGCGTACGTCACGCCCTCCCCGCCGGGCGGCGCAGGGCTGACGACGTCGACCGGGACCGGAGGCGTGAACGTCCGCACGGACGGTGGTGCGTCCGCAGGCAGGTCCCAGCTCTCGTGCACCAGGTAGGCCCAGCGGTCGGGTTCGTCCGCCACCACGTGGTCGTCCACGAAGAAGTACGCCAGCTCGACCTCGTCGTCGTCGGTGAGCACCCGCACGCTGTGCCGGTCCACCCGCAGCGTCCCCTCGACGTACAGGTGCTCCTTGAGCATCCGGCGCAACTCGGCATGCGTGCGGGGAGCCGGTAGCCCGGTCTCGAAGATGGTGTTCAGGCCGTAGACGTCGGTGCCGAGCTCGCGCTCCACCCAGTCGCACGCGTCTTCCGACGCGGCGGCGTCGTCCCACACCCTGCGGAACCAGTCGAGCACGGTGGCGTCGGGGAAGTGCCGGACGAGCCGGCCGGACGGCCCCTCGTAGACGCTGCGGTAGACGAAGTAGACCACGCCGCCACCATCGCAGGCGGCACCGACACAATCGTCACTTGTGGTTGCCGAAGGAGGACGGCAACGCGGTCGCCTGGGTCGAGCGGTAGCGCGAGGGCGGGATGCCGTACAGGTCGACGAACGCCTGGCGGAGGGCCTCGGCCGTCCCGAAGCCGCAGCGGACCGCGACGGCGGCCATGGGAAGCGAGGTGGAGGCGAGCAGGTGGGCGGCGGCCTCGGTGCGGGCCCGGCGCACGTACCGGCCCGGCGTCTGTCCCGTGTGCTTGAGGAACAGCCGGGTCAGGTGGCGCTCGCTCACGCCCGCGCCGGCCGCCAGGGCGGCGGTGGACAGGTCGGCGTCCGGATGGCCGGTGACGTGGTCGACGACGCGCTTGACCAGGCCGTCGCCCGGCGGCGGGCCCTCGGTGAACATGCTCATCTGGGCCTGGTTGCCCGGTCGTTGCAGGTAGGTCACCAGGTTGCGGGCCACCACCCTGGCAAGGGCAGGACCGTGATCCTCCTCGATGAAGGCGAGGGTGACGTCCAGTGCGCTGGTGACGCCGGCGGCCGTCGTGACGTTGCCGTCGCGGATGAAGATCGGGCGGGCGTCGACGGCGATCTCCGGGTGGCGAGCGGCGAGCGTCCCAGCGAACTGCCAGTGCGTCGTGGCGCGCCGCCCGTCGAGCAGGCCGGCGGCGGCCAGCACCGCCGCGCCCGTGCACACCGACGCGACGCGGCGGCTCTCGCGCGCCAGCCGCCGGACGTGGCTCACGAGCACCCGGTCGGCGGCCGCCTCCTCGTGCCCGATACCCCCCGAGACGACAAGCGTGTCCAGCGGCCCGGTGACGCGTTCGAGCGCCTGCTGCCCCTGCAGCGTCAACCCGCTGCCGCAGGTGACGGGCAGGCCCGACGGGGTGGCCAGGCACACTTCGTAGCACGGGGACGCGCCGTGCGCGTTCGCCATGATCAGGCTCGAGGTCACGCACGCGATGTCCACGAGCTCCGCCGCGTGGTATCCGACCACGATCACGCGCCGTTGGGTCATGACCCGACTGTAGGCCGGACGGACCGGGAGCCCAAGATTCCGGACCTGTCCCCGTCCGCCTTCTTGGCGCGTCCGGGGACCGCCCGGACAGTTGGGCCATGACTCACACCACGCCAGAAAGACACAGCGGTCACCGGCCCGGCACGAGGCGCTGGGGACGTTTCGCCCTGCACTACATCGAGATGGTCGTCGCGATGTTCGCCGGGATGTTCGCGCTCGGCCTGCTGTGGTCCGCCCTGGGGATCGAGCTCTCGTACGCCCGCGATCCCGAGCTCGCCTATCTGCTGATGGCGTTCGACATGTCGGCCGGCATGGCCGCCTGGATGCGCGTGCGCGGCCACGCGTGGGCTCCGACCCTGGAGATGTGCGCCGCGATGTTCGCCCCGGTCGTGCCGCTGTTCCCGCTCCTGTGGCTGGGCCTGATCGACGGCATGGTCCTGATGGTCGTGGCCCACGTCGCGATGTTCCCGCTGATGCTCGCGGCGATGCTCCGGCGTCGCGCGGAGTACGCCCACTGAGTCGGGTCAGAAGCGGTAGCTCATGTGCTTGACCCCGTTGATGAAGTTGGACAGCAGATAGGACGGCTCCCCCACGGAGCGGACGGCGGGCATGCGGTCGAACAGTTCCCGGAACATCACGGTGATCTCCCGGCGGGCGAGGTGGGCGCCCAGGCAGTAGTGGGGGCCGTGGCCGCCGAAGCCGACGTGGGGGTTGGGGCTGCGGGTGATGTCGAAGACGTCGGGATCGCGGAAGACCGCCTCGTCCCGGTTCGCCGAGTTGTAGAACAGCAGGACCTTGTCGCCCGCGCGGTAGTCGTGGCCGTTCATCGTGTGGTCTCGCGTCACGGTGCGCCGGAACTGGATGACGGGGCTGGAGTAGCGGACGATCTCCTCGACGGCGCCCGCGATGCGGCCGTCGAAGTCCTCCAGCAGCAGCGCGCGCTGGTCGGGGTGGTCGGTGAGCAGTTTGAGCCCGTGGGCGATGGCGTTGCGGGTCGTCTCGCTGCCCGCGACGACCAGCAGGATGAAGAACGAGCCGAGTTCCTGGGCGGTCAGGCGTTCCTCGCCGTTCACGAGCTTGGTGGTCAGGTCGTCGGTGGGCCGGCGGCGGCGCTCCCCGGCCAGGCGACGGGCCAGCGCGTTCAGGTCGTGCCCGGCCCGCAGCAGCGCGCCCAGGCCGCGTGCCGTCGTCCAGCGGCCGAAGGAGCCGTCCGGCCGGGACGGGTCGACGGCGACGCCCGAATACTCGGAGTCGGCGTTGGCCAGGATCGTGTTCGTACGGCGCAGCACCCGGTCGTGATGTTCGGCGGGGATGCCCATCATGTCGCAGATCACCCGTACGGGTAATCGGGCGGCGATCTGGGTGACGAAGTCGCCCGGCCCCTCCCGCACGGCCCCGCCGACGATCTCCCGGGCGGCCCGGCCCAGGTCCTCCTCCATCTTGGCCAGGATGCGCGGCGTGAACGCCCGCGAGACGATCCGGCGCAGCCGGGCGTGCCGGGGATCGTCCATGTTGATCATCGAGCCGAAGTAGACGGCCAGCCAGCGCGGCATGTCGGGGATGCTGTTGGCCGTCGGCTCGCTGCTGAAGACGGCGGGGTCGCGGCTCGCCTCCGTCACGTCGGCGTGCCGTACGAGCGCGTAGTAGCCGGGGCCGTGGCCGACGAAGGGGATCTTGTTCTCGCGGAAGAAGGCGGGATGGTCGAGCGCACGCAGGCGGCGGAACGCCTCGTGCCGCTCGGCCTGCGGCAGCCCCCAGAACGGGATGTGGGACAGGTCGACAGCCGTGTCCATCAGCACCTCGGCAGGGGACCGTCGCCTTCAGGCGACGGGGGAATGCCGTCCCTGTCTGGTTTTCTCCCTGAACTCATCGCGGATGCCTTTCACCGTGGATTAATGGACGGTGCTTTCATGGTGATCGTGTGACTCGTCAGGTGCGCGCCTCCCGGTGCGGCCTATGACCTCGGGTGCCACGTGGGGCGGGGACCGCGGGCGGCCGTCCCGTCCGCAGGACATCCGTGCCGATGACCCCGAGGGTCAGGGCCGGTGGTCGTTCTCCTCTCAGCAGGCCACGCTGCGGCGGTTGGACAAGGCGTTCGCGGCGTTCTTCACGCGGGTCCGCGAGGGGCGCATTCCGGGGTTCCCCAGGTTCAAGGGGCGCGGCTGGTTCGACACGGTGACCTGGCCCAAGGATGGCGACGGGTGCCGGTGGGACTCCCAGCCCGAACACCCCTCGGTGACGTTCGTCCGCCTTCAGGGCATCGGGCACGTCCGGGTGCACCAGCACCGCCCCGTCAAGGGCCGGGTGAAAACGATCAGTATCACGCGGGAAGGAACCCGCTGGTATGTGATCCTGTCCTGCGACGATGTGCCCGCCGAGCCGCTTACGCGGACGGGTGCGGCCGTGGGCCTGGACATGGGCGTGGCGTCGCTGGTCACCACCAGTGACGGTAACCCCCTGGACAACCCGCGCCACCTGGCCGCGTCCGCCGGCCGTCTCGCGTCGGCCCAGCGGGCTCTCGCCCGCAAGAAGCGCGGGTCCAAGCGGCGGCGTAAGGCAGTGGCGAGGGTGGCGGCGCTGCACACCAGGGTGCGGCGGCAGCGCTTGGACGGCGCGCACAAGGCCGCCCTCGCACTGGTCCGCGACTATGACGTGATCGTGCACGAGGACCTGCGGATCACGAACATGACCCGGTCCGCGTCCGGCACGATCGAACAACCCGGGCGGAACCTCGCGGCCAAGTCGGGGCTGAACCGGAGCATCCTGGACGCGGGTTGGGGGGTGTTCCTGCGTGTGCTCGCGCACAAGGCTGAAAGCGCCGGTCGCAAGCTGATCGCAGCTAACCCCGCCAACACCTCCCGCACCTGCTCGCGCTGCGGACACTGCGCGAAGGACAACCGCCTCACCCAAGCCGAGTTCGCCTGTACGGCGTGCGGGCACACCGCGCACACCGACGTGAACGCGGCCAAGAACATCCTCAGGGCAGGGCTTGCCCTTCGCGACGCTGCGGAAGCGGCCTAGCGAGAAGCCGCTCCCTCCAGGGAGCGGAGGAGTCACGCCGCCCACTCTTGTGCGGGGGCACAGCATCGTCAAGGGTCGAGACCGCCCTTGTAACCGCACCCTCAAAATCCACTCCCCGAGCCGTTACGCTGAGGTACCTACCGGTTGGTATGGACCGATGGTCCGATAGAAGAGGGAGCGGCAGATGCTCAACCTGGCCGTCGTGCTGGAAGACAGCGCACGGGAGAAGCCCGACGCCACCGCGGTCGTCTTCGGCGACATGCGCCTGCCGTACTCGCTCGTGAACACCGTCGCCAACCAGGTCGCCAACCTGCTGGTCTCGCGCGGCATCGGCAGGGGCGACAAGGTGGCGCTGGCCTGCCCCAACCTGCCGTACTTCCCGTTCGTCTACTACGGGATCCTCAAGGCGGGCGCGACCGTCGTCCCGCTGAACGTGCTGCTGCAGGCCAGGGAGATCGCCTATCACCTGGACGACTCCGACGCCAAGGCCTTCTTCTGCTTCGAGGGCACGCCGGAGCTGCCGCTGGGCGAGCGGGGCCGCACCGGCTTCGCCGACGCCGAGCGCGCCGAGCACTTCTTCGTGCTGCCGGCCACGCCGTTCGCCACCGAGTCCGAGCTCGGCGAGACGCTGTGGGCGGCCCTCGAAGGAGTGTGCGGCGAGTTCGAGACCGTGCAGACCTCCGCCGACGACACGGCCGTGATCCTCTACACCAGCGGCACCACCGGCCAGCCGAAGGGCGCCGAGCTCACGCACCAGAACATGGTCATGAACGCCATCGTCAGCGACGAGATGTTCCCCCGGCAGGCGGAGAACACCTATCTCGTCGCGCTGCCGCTGTTCCACTCCTTCGGCCAGACGGTGCTGATGAACGCCGGGTTCCGGCGCAACGCCGCGCTCGTGCTGCTGCCGCGGTTCGAGCCGGCCGAGGCCCTCACGCTGATGAAGCGCGAGCAGGTCACGCTGTTCGCGGGAGTGCCGACCATGTACTGGGCCATGCTCACCGCCGTCCACGCCGGAGCGGCCGAGGTGCCGTCGTCACTGGTCACGGCGGTCTCCGGCGGTTCGGCGCTGCCGGTCGAGGTGCTCAAGGACTTCAGCGCGACGTTCGGCGTGGACATCCTGGAGGGCTACGGGCTGTCGGAGACCTCGCCCGTGGCCTCGTTCAACCAGCCGGGCAGGCCCGCGAAGGCCGGCTCGATCGGCACGCCGATCTGGGGCGTGGAGATGAAACTGGTCGACGCCGACTGGAACACGGCCGGCGACATCGGCGAGATCGCCGTCCGCGGCCACAACATCATGAAGGGCTACTACAACCGGCCCGAGGCGACGGCGCAGGTCATGAAGGACGGCTGGTTCCGCACCGGCGACGTGGCCCGGCGCGACGAGGACGGCTACTACTTCATCGTCGACCGGGCCAAGGACATGATCATCCGGGGCGGCTTCAACGTCTATCCCCGGGAGATCGAGGAGGTCCTCATGACCCACCCGGCGGTCTCGCTCGCCGCGGTCGTCGGGGTGCCCCACGACTCCCACGGCGAGGAGGTCAAGGCGTACGTCATCCGCAAGCCCGGCGCCACGATCACCGAGGAGGAACTGGTGGCGTGGTGCCGGGAGACGATGGCGGCCTACAAGTACCCGCGGATCGTGGAGTTCCGCGAGTCCCTGCCGATGACCGCCACCGGCAAGATCCTCAAGCGCGAGCTGCGGTAGGAACGTCTACGGCCAGTCGAGGGACGGGCGCAGCGGAACGTGCGACTGTCCCTCGTCGAGCCGGACCCCGAGCACCTGGTGCAGCTGCACCTTGTTGCGCTCGAATCCGACGACGCAGCCGGCCATGTAGAGCCGCCAGACCCGGGCGGTGCCCTGGCCGACCTCCTCGACCGCCTCGTCCCAGTGGTCGTCGAGGTTCTTGCACCACTCGCGCAGCGTCAGCGCGTAGTGCTCGCGCAGGTTCTCCTCGTGGCGGACCTCGAAACCGGTGTCCTCCATCTGGCGGATCAGGTAGCCCACCGACTCCAGCTCACCGTCCGGGAAGACGTAGCGGTTGATGAAGCCGCCCTTGTTGAGGGTCTTCTCGGTGCTGGTCGGGCGGGTGATGCAGTGGTTGAGCAGGCGCCCGCCCGGCTTGAGCTTGCCGTACAGGAAGGAGAAGTACGACGGCAGGTTGTCCTTGCCGATGTGCTCGGTGAGGCCGATCGAGCTGACCCGGTCGAAACCGGTCTCGGCGACGTCGCGGTAGTCCATGTAGCGGACCTCGGCGAGCTCCGACAGCCCGGCCTCCGCGATGGCCTTCTGCGCCCACTCGGCCTGCTGGCGCGACAGCGTGACGCCGAGGCCCTTCACGCCGTACTCCTTGGCCGCGTGCATGACCATGCCGCCCCAGCCGCAGCCGACGTCGAGCAGCCGCATGCCGGGCTTGAGGTCGAGCTTCTTGGCGACCAGGTCGAACTTGGTGTACTGCGCCTCCTCCAGCGTCGCGTCCGGCCGGGGGAAGACCGCGCAGGTGTACGCCATGGAGGGGCCGAGCACCCACTCGTAGAAGCGGTTGGAGACGTCGTAGTGATGGTGGATCACCTCGGCGTCGCGCTGCTTGGCGTGCCGGCTGCCCAGTTTCGCCAGCGTGCTCTGCCGCGCCTCCTGAGGCGGCGGCGGGACACGCATCAGCAGCGGCTTGATCCCGAGCGAGCGGATCGCGGCGACCTTCTCGCTGAGCGGCAGGTCGTTCAGCGTCAGCGACCACATCCGGTCGAGCAGGGTGTACATGTCCCCGTGCACGTCGATGTGGCCGGAGATGTACGCGCGGGCGAGGCCGAGCTCTCCCGGCGCCTGCGCGAGGTAGGCCACCGCCACCGGCGACTTCACCTCGATGCGGAGGTCCGACCCCGAGGATCCGGCCTTGCTGCCGTCGTAGGCGACGAACTCGACGCCCGCGTCAGGACCGACGATCTTCTCGAAGATCTTCGCAAGAGTCATTGCACCTCTCCCGACGTATCGACGCCTACCGGCCCCTGACGCACTTGTCATAGAGGTCCAGCAGCCGGCCGCCCGGGTCGTAAGCGCGTTTGACCGGCCAGTAGGCGTCTCCGTTGTAAAGCCGCCAGAACTCCTCACGCTCGTAGAAAGAGGTGGAGTACAGCGACTTGTGGCCGTCGAGCGAGTGCACCGCCCGCTCGATCAGCCGGTTGTAGTACCCGTCGTACTGGCCGCGCGGCAGCGGAACCATGCCCCAGAAACCGAAGTTCACGTACAGGCGGCCGGGCTCCAGCGGGTAGAGCGCCCACTGGTCGGTCGCCTTGAGCGGGCACATCCACACCGGGGTCATCCCGACCTTGTCGTGGAAGACCTCCAGGAACTCGGCCCCGCGCTCGATCGGCACCTCGACGTCCTGGATGACCGACTCGTGCACCGGGTTGTTCCGCCAGCGGTCGATCCGGGCGGTCACGCCGTACCTCTGATCGAGGCCGACGAGCTTTCGATAGACGTCCGACCGCATGTAGCGGCGCGGGAGGAGCGACCGGACCAGCGGCTGCTGCACGCCGAAGGCGCGCGAGCACCAGAACCAGTCGGTGTCCCAGCGCCACAGGTAGTCGCGCACGGTCAGCCAGTCGCGAACGCGGCTGCGGATCGACTGGTAGTAGATCCGCATGCCGGTGTAGTCGGACGTGTAGGGCGCCCGGTCGGAGAACGAGCCGACCGTGATGTACAGCTCGTCAGGACCGAAGAACGTGCCGTCGACGAAGTCCACCTGCTCGCCGTCGTGCTCGCGACTCTCGCAGATCTCCTGCATGGCGAGCATGCACTTGTCGGCGTCGCTGAAGCGGATGTGCGTCAGCTTGACGTACGGCTTCACCCGGGCCAGCTTGATGCGGATCCGCAGCGCGTAGCCGAGCGTGCCGTAGGAGTTGGGGAACGCGTGGAACAGGTCCGCGTACTCGTTGTCGGCCCGCGCCACCAGGATCCGCCCGTCGCCGGTGAGGATCTCCAGTTCCTCGACCGACTCGTGCGGCAGGCCGTCCTTGAAGCTCGTCGACTCGATGCCGAGGCCCGTGACCGCGCCGCCCAGCGTGATCGTCTTGAGCTGCGGCACGACGTACGGCATGAGCCCGTGCGGCAGCGTGGCGTCCACCAGGTTCTCGTACGTCGTCATGCCCTGGACCTCGGCCGTCATGGTCACCGGGTCCACATGGATGACCTGGTCCAGATCGCGGGCGGACAGCGTGGCCGTCTTGGCCGGCGTGCGGAAGCGGAACAGGTTCGTCGTGGCCTTGGCCAGCCGGGGAGCGGAGTCCTCGGGAATGGCCGCGTAGGAGTCCCTGATCTGCTCGACGGCCTTCTGATGGGCGGTCATACTGGCCGTGCGCTCTGGCATGACACCACCCCCATGGATCGTAGAGATCGCCTCTTGGCACGCTATCCCCGGAGGGGAACGCAGACCAGAGTAGACACGTTACGCCCGCGAAAACTATCTGGAATTCCCGCGGCACCCCGTCGGCGTAGATCGTATCCTGCCCTTTTTCATCGCCTCCGGCGCCCCTGCCGTAACTGGGGAAACCGTCATCACCTGGGCGGACGCCGGCGGACGAGCGGGTCGGCGCCGTTGACCACGTTGACGACGGGACGGCCCTCCAGCGCCGCGGCGAGGTTGTCGAGAACGCACCGGATCAGCCGGGTCGTCGCCTCGGGCGTGACCCCGGCCGCGTGCGGCGACAGCAGGACCCCCGGGCAGGAGCGCAGCGGGTCGTCCGGCGCCGGGGGCTCGCTGTCGTACACGTCGAGCGCCGCGCCCGCGAGGTGGCCCGACTCCAGCGCGGCCAGCAGCGCCGCCTGGTCGACCACCCCGCCCCTGGCCGCGTTGACCAGCACCGACCCCTTCGGCATGCGGGCGATCCGCTCCGCGTCGATCAGCCCCCGGGTCTCCGGGGCGAGCGGCACGGCCAGGACGAGCACATCGCTGCCCGCCACCAGCGCCTCGAGGTCCAGGTAGGCCGCGCCGTACGCCTCGGTCCTGGGCGTGCGCGACCAGTAGGAGACCCGGCAGCCGAGCGCGCCGAACAGGCGGGCGCAGGCCGCGCCGATCGGCCCGAAGCCGATCACCCCCATGCGGCAGCCGGCGAGCTCGCGGCGCTGGTAGGCGAACTGCGGCCACTCCCCCGCCCGCATGTCCCTGTCGCCGTCCGCGAGGTGGCGCAGCAGCGCCAGCGCGGCGGCGAGGCACCACTCGGCCACCGCGGCGGCGTTCACCCCCGCGGTGTTGGCGAGGGGCACCCCGGCGCGGGCCAGCGCCTCCAGGTCGTGCCCGTCCACGCCGACCGACGGCTGCTGCACGAACGCCAGGCGCGGCGCCAGCCGTACGGCCTCGGCGTCGAGGGCCAGGGCCCCGCTCCAGTCCCCGACGACGATCTCGGCCTCGGGCAGCGCGTCGAGCAGCGCCGCGCGGTCGTGGCGGGCGGGGACGAGCACCTCGACACGGCCGTCGAGGTCGGCGAGCAGGCCGCGCACCGCGTGCTCGGGAAGCGGTGGCAGCGCGAGAACATTCCACGTCACGGGCGCAGTCTCGCACGCCTACAGAAACATGTTCTACTTAGCGCGTGACGTGATGCCGCTCTGAGGAGGGTACGGATGGAGGAGTCGCGGGGACCGCTCGCGGGGATCCGGGTGCTGGAGCTGGCCGGTCTCGCGCCCGGACCGTTCGCCGGGATGATGCTCTCCGACCATGGCGCCGAGGTGCTGCGGATCGACCGGGTGAAGGCCGTGAACGACACCCCGCGCCGCGACGTGATGGACCGCGGCAAGCGCACGATCGGCCTCGACCTGAAGTCGCCCGAGGGCGTCGCCGCCTTCAAGCGGCTGGCCGAGCGGGCGGACGTGGTGATCGAGGTGTTCCGGCCCGGGGTCGCGGAACGGCTCGGCATCGGACCCGCCGACCTCCACGCGGTGAACGAGCGGCTGGTCTACGGCCGCATGACCGGCTGGGGCCAGGACGGCCCGCTCGCCTCCACGGCCGGCCACGACATCGACTACATCGCGATCGCCGGGGTGCTGTCGATGCTGGGCCGCGAGGGCGGCAGGCCCACCCCGCCGATCAACATCCTCGGCGACTTCGCCGGCGGCGGGCTCATGCTGGCGTACGGCGTGCTGCTGGCCCTCCTGGAGCGCGAGCGCACCGGGCGCGGCCGGGTGGTCGACGCCGCGATGGTGGACGGCGCGGCGCTGCTGTTCTCGATGTTCTACGGCGCGGTGCACTCCGGCCACTGGGGCCCGCGCGGCACCAACCTCCTCGACACCGGCGCCCCCATGTACGACACGTACGAGACGGCCGACGGCGGCCACCTCGCCGTGGGCGCGCTCGAGCCGCAGTTCTGGGCGGAGCTGCTCGCCCGGATGGGCATCGACGACATGCCCGACCGGGACGACCGGGCGAACTGGCCGGCCATCAGGGAGCGGCTGGCCGAGGCGTTCCGGTCGCGCACCCGGGCCGAGTGGGAGGCGGTCTTCGAGGGCTCCGACGCCTGCGTGTCCCCCGTGCTCGACCCACGCGAGGCCGTCCGGCATCCGCACAACCAGGCGCGCGGCACGTTCGTGGAGGTGGACGGGCTGCCGCAGGCCGCGCCGGCGCCCCGGCTGGCCGGTGTGCCGCGCGGCGACCTGTCCCCGGCCACCCGGCTGCACGACCTGAGCGCCTGGGGCCTGCCCGACGACGAGGCGAAGGCCCTGCGCGCCGCCGGGGTGCTGGCCTGACCGTGCCGCTTCGACCGTGCCGCCCTGGGTGTGCTTTCTGGGTGTGCTCTCCGACCATGCCGGCCTGACCCCGGCTCCCCCTTCCCCCGCGACGACTGAGGAGTTCCCCGCACATGGACCTTTTCGAGGCCCTCTACACGACCCGCGCCATGCGGCGGGTCAAGCCCGACCCGATCCCGATGGAGGTCCAGGAGCGCATCCTGGACGCCGCCGTCCGCGCCCCCAGCGCCGGCAACACCCAGGGCTGGCGGTTCCTGCTGGTCGACGACCCCGGGGTGAAGTCCCAGCTGGGGCCGCTGTACCGGGACGCGCTCGGCAGGCTGTTCGAGGGGCACTACAAGCCGATGCGCGAGCAGGCCGAGGCGACCGGCGACACCCGCACGCTCAGCGTGCTGCGGTCGGCGCAGCACCTCGCCGACCACTTCGAGTCCTATCCCCTGCTGATGTTCGCCTTCACCCGCAACGACCCGAGCGGCGGCTCCATCTACCCGTCGGTGTGGACCGCCCAGCTGGCCGCCCGCGCCTTCGGCGTGGGCAGCGCGCTGACGTCCGTGCTGGGGCTGTTCCACGGCGAGGAGACGATGCGGATCCTCGGCGTGCCCGAGGACAAGGGCTGGCAGGTGGCGTGCATGGTCACCTTCGGCTATCCGACCGGCCGCTGGGGCGTGGCCCCGCGCAGGCCCGCCCATGAGGTCGCCTACCGCAACCAGTGGGGCGAGCCGGTCGGCTTCGAGATCCCCGAGCCCCTCTGGACGCCCTGAGCGATCACTTGAGCGCCCTCCGATGCAGCGGCTCTTGTCTCAGATGTAGTACTCCTACTACATTCCTTAGCAAGGCTGCTTCATTGGAGGGCGCATGGATGATGTCGTCATCCGCGTACGCGGGCTGCGCATGGCGTACGGGCCGGTCCCGGTGCTGGACGGCGTGGACCTCGACCTGCGGCGCGGCGAGGTGTTCACGCTGCTGGGCCCGAACGGCGCCGGCAAGACCACGCTCGTGGAGATCCTGGAGGGGTTCAGGACCGGCTGGTCCGGCGAGGTCGAGGTGCTCGGCGAGAACCCCGCACGGGCCGGCGACGCCTGGCGGGCGCGGCTCGGCGTGGTGATGCAGTCGTGGCGCGACCACCCGCGCTGGCGGGTGCGCGACCTGCTCCGGCACGTCGCCGCGCACTACGACGACCCGCGCGACGTCGACGACCTGCTGGCCGTGCTCGGCCTCACCGAGTCCGCGGGCGTCCGGGCCGGTGTGCTGTCCGGGGGCCGGCGACGGCGGCTCGACGTCGCGCTCGGCATCGTCGGGCGGCCGGAGGTGCTGTTCCTGGACGAGCCGACCACCGGCTTCGACCCGGAGGGCCGGCGGGAGTTCCACCTGCTCGTCGAGCGGCTGGCCGCCGAGGAGGGTCTGACCGTGCTGCTCACCACCCACGACCTGGCCGAGGCCGAACGGCTGTCGGGCCGCATCGCCGTCCTCGTCGCCGGGCGGGTGCTCACCTGCGGCAGCCCCGCCGAGCTGGCGAGAGCCGTACAGGCGCCGTCGCGGGTGCGCTGGGAGGAGGGCGAGCTGGAGACCGCCGACCCCTCCGGCGTGGCCTGGGAACTGCACCAGCGGTACGGCGGCCCGGTTCCCGGGCTGGAGATCCTGCGGCCGACGCTGGAGGAGAGCTACCTGGACCTCATCGAGGAGGCGAGGACCCGATGAACGCGACGACGCTGGGGATGCGGCGGGGCTGGATCGAGCAGCTCAACCAGTGGAGCGACCGCAAGGAGCTGTTCAACGCCCTCGCGGGGAGCGTCGTCACCTACGGGCTGCTCACCCTCTGGATCGGCGACAAACCGGTCGAGGGCACGACCGTGACCCAGGGGGCGTTCATGACCCCGGGCTTCATCGCGTTCGCGATCTTCTCGACCGGGCTGATGGCGCTGCCCATGCTGATCGCAGCGGACCGGGAGGAGGGCACGCTGCTGCGGGCGCGCACGCTGCCCAAGGGCGTCCGGGTCTACCTCGTCGGCCGCGCCACCATGGTGCTGCTGACGATCCTCGTCAACATCGCTCTGGTCCTGGCGTTCGCGATCCCACTGGCCGGACTCCCGGCGCCGGCGACGCCCGCGCGATGGTTCACCCTCGCCTGGGTCGTGGTGCTCGGCACGCTGGCCGTCGTCCCGGTGGGCGCGGTCATCGGCAGCCTGTTGCCCGGCCCGAAGGCCGGCGCCATGCTCGCCCTGCCGGCGATGCTCCTGATGGTCCTCTCCGGGGTCATGCTGCCGCTGGAGACGCTGCCCGACCTGGTGCGCCGCATCGCCGAGGTGTTCCCGCTCTATTGGCAGGCGCTCGGGCTCCGCGCGGCGCTCCTGCCCGACTCGATCCTCGCCACCGAGGTCGGGCACGCCTGGCGGCTGGGCCAGGCGGCCGTGGTGCTGGGTGTGTGGGCGGGCGGCGGTATGGTGCTAGCCCCCTGGCTGCTGCGCCGGATCCGCGGGCGATGAGCGGACCCGACGCCCCGACGGAGGTGAGGCGTGGCCGACGAGACGGTGTTCAACCGGATCGCGGTGCTGAGGGCCGACCGCGGGATCTCGCGGCGGGACCTCGCGGCGGCACTCGGCGTGCACTATCAGACGGTGGGCTACCTGGAGCGGGGCGAATACAGCCCCAGCCTCCATCTGGCCCTGCGGATCGCGGAGTTCTTCGAGGTGCCGGTGGAGGTCGTGTTCTCGCTCAAGCCCTTTCCCAAGCTGGGGAGCACGTCATGAACTGGCGTGAGAGATGGCATGCGCACATGGCCGCGAGCATGGAACACGAGCTGTTCGTGCCGCTCTACCGCACCCGGGCCCGGCGCCGCCTGCTGGTCGCCACAGGCGCGACCGGCCTGCTGGTGATGTGGGCCGACGCGGTCGTGTCCTGGTACATCGCGCCGAGCGAGACGGCCGTGACGGTCAACTTCGTGCTGCTGGCCGTCGCACTCGTGTGCTACCTGCCCGCCGTGACGACCCTGAACGCCGCCACACGCGGACTGGCCTCACTGCCGGAACGCCACCTGGACGAGCGGCAGGTCGTGGAACGGCTGCGCGCCTACACGGGGGCCAACACGCTGATGCGGCTGATCCTCACGGTCGTCGCGGCCCTGGTCCTCGCCGCGATGTGGGGAGACGGCCCCGCGGCCGGGGTGCCGGGCGCCGCCGTCGCCCTCGGCCTCATCGCGGTGTGGCTGACGCATCTGGTGCTGCCGCTGCTGGTCGCCGGGTGGCGGCTGCCCGACCCGCCGCCGGACGAGCCGGACGAGCCGGACGGCCCTCAGGACACGGGCGAGGGCACGGGCTCGGTGTAGGAGTCGCCGAACGACGGCAGCGTGGCCACGTAGACGTCGGCGCCGCCGGGGTGGTGGATTTCCAGGTCCGTGGTGAAGGCGCGCGCGGGGACGCCGCCCGACTCGGTGTGCTTCCACACCTGCTGCCAGGCCTCGACGAGCGCCCCGGGCATCGGCCCCCGCGCCTCGAACAGCAGCGCGGGCACGCCGGGCACCCGCACGGCGACCATGCCCTCGGGCAGTCGCGCCGCCGTGCGCACGGCCACGCCGACGATCTGGGTGTAGGCGCCGTTGTGGTCGCTCTCGTAGTCGGTCAGCACGGCGTACAGGTTCTCGTCGATCCGGCCGGGCACGTGCGCGAAGGCTCCGGGCGCTCCGGCTCGGGCCCACAGGCCCGGCAACTGGGCGCGGGCCGGGTCCGCCTCCGCCGCGTTGGTCGTCCGTACGGCATAGCCGACGACGAGCGTCTCCGGACGGTCAACGATGATCACATGCTCTCCTTTCAGGCGAGGTCAATGTATCCCGTGTCCGGGTCTGCTCCGGCGTCGGCCGGGAATGCCGGATATGACCCGCTCACAACGTAGGCTGGACAAACGTGCGATTCCTCAATGATGTGACGCCGCCCTACGATCTCACGTACAGCGATGTGTTCATGGTGCCGTCCCGTTCCTCGGTCGGGTCGCGCCTGGCCGTGGACCTGTCCACCGGCGACGGAACCGGCACCACGATCCCCGTCGTCGTCGCCAACATGACGGCCGTCGCGGGCCGCCGCATGGCCGAGACCGTCGCCCGGCGCGGCGGCATCGCCGTCATCCCCCAGGACATCCCGATCGACGTGGTTGCCGACGTCATCGAATGGGTGAAGAGCCGCGACCTCGTCCACGACACGGCCCTCACCCTCACCCCCCACGACACCGTGGGTGAGGCGCTCACCCTGCTGCCCAAGCGGGCGCACGGCGCGGTCATCGTCGTCGACTGGGACAACCGCCCGGTCGGCGTGGTGACCGAGGCCGACTGCCACGGCGTCGACATGTTCACCCAGCTCTCCCAGGTCATGACGGCGTCGCCGCAGACGCTGCCGCACGGCGTCGATCCGCAGACCGCGTTCGACGCGCTGCACGAGGGCCGCCACCGGCTGGCGCCCGTGGTGGACGAGGACGGCCGCCTGGTCGGCATCCTCACCCGCACCGGGGCCCTGCGCTCCACGCTCTACCAGCCGGCCGTGGACACGCGCGGCCGGCTGCGCATCGCGGCGGCGGTCGGGGTGAACGGCGACGTGGCCGCCAAGTCCAAGGAGCTGCTCGACGCCGGCGTCGACGTGCTCGTGGTCGACACGGCGCACGGCCACCAGGAGAAGATGATCTCGGCGCTGCGGGCCGTGCGGGCGCTGGAGCCCTCCGTGCCGATCGCGGCGGGCAACGTCGTCACCGCGGAGGGCGTACGCGACCTCGTCGAGGCCGGCGCCGACATAGTGAAGGTCGGCGTGGGCCCGGGCGCCATGTGCACGACCCGGATGATGACCGGCGTGGGGCGGCCGCAGTTCTCCGCCGTGCTGGAGTGCGCGGCCGAGGCCCGCCGTCTGGGCCGGCACGTATGGGCCGACGGCGGCGTGCGCCACCCCCGCGACGTCGCGCTGGCGCTCGCCGCGGGCGCCTCCAACGTCATGATCGGCTCGTGGTTCGCCGGCACGTACGAGTCGCCCGGCGACACCCGCACCGCCCCCGACGGGCGCAAGTACAAGGAGAACTTCGGCATGGCCTCGGCCCGTGCCGTACGGCTGCGCACCGCGGAGGACTCGGCGTTCGAGCGGGCCCGCAAGGCGCTGTTCGAGGAGGGCATCTCGACCTCCCGGATGTACCTCGACCCGGCGCGGCCCAGCGTGGAGGACCAGATCGACGCCATCGTGGCCGGTCTGCGCTCCTCCTGCACATACGCCGGCGCCGCCACCCTGGAGGAGTTCCACGAGCGGGCGGTGGTCGGCGTGCAGAGCGCCTCCGGCTACAGCGAGGGCATGCCGCTGCACCAAAGCTGGTGACTCCTCCTATTCCACGGAGGAATATCGGGCTCTCCGGGGGTAGTGCGTTCGTGTACCGACCGCACTACCCCGCGGAGGCGATCATGCAGTACTCCCCGGCCGGAGGGCCGGTCAGTCCGGCGGTCGACAGACGACTGCTGGTCAGTTACGACAACTACGCCGCGGCGCAGCGCGCCGTCGACACCCTGTCCGACGCCGGATTCCCAGTGGAGAACACCGCGATCGTGGGCAGCGACCTGCGCCTGGAGGAGACCGTCACCGGGCGGCTCACCAACGGCAGGGCGGCGCTGTCCGGCCTGATCACCGGAGCGGTGTTCGGACTCATCGTCGGCCTGTTCCTCGGGCTGTTCACCTCGGCCACGACCTCGTTCTTCGGGCTCGTGCTGTGGTCGATCCTCTGGGGCGCCATCGCCGGCGCCGCCTTCGGCTTCACCAGCCACGCCTTCACCGGCGGGACGCGCGACTTCTCCTCCAGGAGCTCGATCGTCGCCGGGCGCTACGACGTGCTGGTGGCCTCTTCCGTGCTCGACCAGGCCCAGGCGCTGCTGCAGGGCGGCGTGCAGCCGGCCGACACCGTCGTCGTCCAGCGTCCGCCGTCGGCCGGGCCCGTCACGACGTCACCGGTCTCCGCGGGTGACACCGCTCCGCAGACCGGTGGCTACCCGGTGACCGAGGACCGGGTGGAGGCCCGTGCGGACGAGGCGCGTGCGGACGAGGCCCGTGCCGAGGAGGCGCGCGACGACGACCGGGCGGGCCTGTCGAGGGGCCGTCGCCTGTAACCCTCGCCGCTCTCCGGAGTTCCGACGCCTTCCCCACCCCGCGTGGGGAAGGCGTTCTCGTGTCGGCCGTCCCCGGTAGAGTCGTCAGCCTGCCGGAACTTCCGGCGCTCGAAGCGCTTGGGGCACAGACAGAACAGGAGGCCCACGTGGCACTGGAGAAGCCGGAGATCGACTTTCCCGAGGGCGCGCCGCCCGCTGACCTGGAGATCGTCGATCTCGTCGAGGGGGACGGGCCGGAGGCCAAGCCCGGGCAGAACGTGACCGTGCACTACGTCGGAGTGGCGTTCTCCACCGGTGAGGAGTTCGACGCCTCCTGGAACCGCGGCCAGCCGTTCCAGTTCCCGCTCGGCGGCGGCCGGGTCATCGCCGGCTGGGACCGCGGCGTGGCCGGCATGAAGGTCGGCGGACGGCGCCGTCTGACGATCCCTCCGCACCTCGGATACGGCAACCGCGGCGCGGGCGCCCTCATCAAGCCCGGTGAGACGCTCATCTTCGTCGTCGACCTGCTCGGCGTCGGCTGACCGGGACGTCGGTGCGGCGACGGCGGCGCTCGGAAATCGGGGGTAGGAGGGCGGGAGCGGTTCGAGGATGATGGCCGCGTGGACGATGCCCTCCCGAACCGCCGCCTCATGACCCCCCTCGATCGGAGTCCCTCCGATCACGGCCGCCCCCAGGACGGCCCCCCGCGGACGCCGGCTTCCGGGAGGCCGGCGTGACCGGAGCCGACGTCACAGCCGCCGACGGTGCGGCGGTCCGGGCGGCGACGCCGCTCACCGGGCCGCCCCGGGCCGTGGTCGCGATCGCCGCCGCGACCGTGGCCGTGCTGCTCGCGGTGAGCCCGTGGTACGACTACCACCGCGACGAGCTGTACTTCCGGATGCTGGGCGAGCGGCCGCGGCTCGGATACTTCGACACTCCGCCGCTGACGCCGATGATCGCCCGGCTGTCCACGACGATCTTCGGGGACACGGTCGTCGCACTGCGGATCGTCCCCGCTCTGTGCACCGGGGCTCTGGTCGTGCTCGTCGCGCTGGCCGCCCGGGAGCTGGGTGGCGGCCATACCGCCCAGATCCTCGCCGCGGCGGGGACGGCGACCTCCGTGCTGCCTCTCGTGGCCGGTCACGCGCTGCTCACCCTCACCCCCGACCTCGTGCTGTGGAGTGCGGTCACGCTGTGCCTGCTCCGGGTGCTGCTCAGGGGGGACGGGCGCTACTGGCTCTGGGTGGGAGCGCTGTGCGGGATCTCGGCGTACAACCGCGATCTGATCGTGGTGTTGCTGGGCTGCGTCGGCCTGGGCGTCCTCGTGGCCGGGCCGCGCGAGGTGCTGCGCGACAGGCGACTGTGGGCCGGCGCCCTCCTGGCCCTGGCCATCGCCTCACCCGACCTGCTCTACCAGGCGACACACGACTGGCCGCAGTTCCAGATGGCCGAGGCCTTGAAGATCGACGAGGGGGCGGACAACCGCGCCGCCTTCCTCCCCCTTCAGATCGTGCTGCTCGGGCCCGCGCAGGCGGTGGTCTGCGTGGCCGGCTGGCTGCGGCTGTGGCGCGACCGGCGGGTCCGCTCCCTCGCCATCGCCTACCCCGTTGCCTGCGCGCTGGTCCTCTATTCGGGGGGCCGCCCCGACTACACCGGCGGCTTCCTGCTCTACCTGTTCGCGGCAGGCTGCGTCACGGCGGCCGGGTGGCGGTGGAGAGGCGCGTTGGTCGCGGCGCTGGCGGTCGACGCCGTGGTCGCGGTGGTCGTGGCGCTGCCGGTCGTCCCTGCGGCGTCGCTCGGGGGAACACCGGTCGCCGCCATCAACGAGGTGGCCCGTGAGTCGGTCGGCATGCGCGATGTGGCGGCGCAGACGGCCCGGGTGGTGAACGGCCTGCCCACAGGCGAGCGCGCCGGGGCGGTGCTGCTCGCGGCGAACTACGGCGAGGCCGGCGCGCTGCGTCGCTGGGCGGGCGAGTTCGGGCTGCCCGCGGTCTACAGCGGCCACAACGAGCTGTGGTGGTGGGGTCCGCCGCCGGAGGGGACGCGCGTGGTCGTGTCCGTGGGCTATCCGCCCGCCCACCTCGCCACCGTCTTCGCCCGCTGCACGCCGGCGGGGAGGCTCAGCGGGATGCCGGGCGAGGAGCAGGGTGTGCCGATCACGGTCTGCCGCGACCCCGTCCGCCCCTGGCGGGAGCTGTGGCCGGACACGCGCCACTACAGCTAGTGCCCCTCCCGCCGATCTGTGCCCCGTCGCGTCTCCAGAACGGCACCTCGCGGCGTTGTCGTCGTCGGCCGTAGAGTCCCCTACGACCTCCTCCGCCTTGCGATGCACCACACCGGACACCGCTCCGTCCAGGCGAACCTTGTCGGTCACGGTGCCGGGACTTTGCGGCTGTTGGGGGCTGCTTCAGTTCCGCAGCTGGGCGAAGGCTTTGGCCAGACCCGCACGCTCGGCGAGGGCGACCGAGGCCGGGCGGCCGGCGGAGATACCGCCGTCCACGACCAGGTCGTGGCCGTTGACGAAGGCCGAAGCGTCGCTCGCCAGCCACAGCGCGGCCTGGGCCACGTCATCGGGGGTGCCGGGCCGGTGAATGGGCTGGTAGTTCTCGAGTGCGGCGGCGAAGGCCTCGCCCAGGCGTACGGCGGTGCGGTCGGCTTCGGCCGGGTCCATTCCGGCGCCCTTGGCGAAGATGCCGGTGAGGATCGGCCCGGGAGAGATGCTGTTGACCCGGATGCCCTTCTCACCGAGTTCGACCGCCGCGCCGCGAGTGAGGTGGATGACCGCGGCCTTGGCCGCCGAGTAGCCCAGCCCGGACCAGCCGGCGAGGCGTCCGGTGGTGCTGGCGATGTTGACGATGCTGCCGGATCCCTGCCGCAGCATGACCCGGGCCGCGTGCTTCATCCCGGACAGCACGCCGCCGAGGTGCACGGCGAAGGTCTGCTCGAACGCCGTCAGGTCGACGTCGGCGATGCTGCCGCCGGGCCCGGGGTCGCCGGCGCTGTTGACCAGCACGTCCAGCCGGCCGTAGCGCTCGACGGCGTGCGCGACGAGGGCCTCGACATCGGCTTCCACGGCGACGTCGGTGCGGACGAAGCCGCCGCCCAGCCGTTCGGCGAGCGCTTCGCCCTCGTCCTTGCGCCGCCCGGCGATCACCACGTTCGCGCCCTCGGCCGCGAAGAGTCCGGCCGTACGCGCCCCGATGCCGCTCGTGGCGCCGGTGATGATCGCGATCTTGCCGTCCAGGGTTCCCATGTTCGCTGCTCCATTCAAGAGGAGGTAGAACGTTTGGTCTATCTCTCGTGCAGCTCTATTAGATAGACCGATCGATCTACTGTCAATCTCCGGCACCCTTTTTCTCAGGAACGCCGTCGCTGTCTCCCCAACACCTCGGCTGGACCAGGTCCCCACGAGCGGCCGTCGTCGGCCGCCGGAGATCTTTCGAATCCGGTGGCAGCGCCGCTTGGCCCCCGGCCTGGGCACCTGCCGCTGTGGTGAGGCAGGATTACGGTGTGTTGCTGATCGACCTTGCCAGGACGTCCGCGGCGGTCGCCGCGGACTCGGCGCGGCTCGCCAAGATCAGGCACCTCGCCGAGCTGCTCGGCAGGGTGGGACCGGACGAGGCGGAGATCGCCATCGCCTATCTGTCGGGTGAGCTGCCGCAGCGCCAGATCGGGGTGGGCTGGCGGAGCCTGTCCGACCTCCCCGAGCCGCGTCAGATCGCCACGGCGACCCTGACGCAGGCCGACGCGCTGCTCGAACGGATCAAGTCCCAGTCCGGCGCCGGTTCGCAGGCCGCGCGCCGTGAGCTGCTCGGCGAGCTGTTCGGCGCCCTCACCCGGCAGGAGCAGTCGTTCCTGCACCGGCTGCTGACGGGCGAGCTGCGCCAGGGAGCGCTCAACGGGGTGATGATCGAGGCCGTCGCCATGGCCGCGAACGTGCCCGCGGCCGAGGTGCGCCGGGCCCTGACCCTGCGTGGCTCGCTGCCCGCCGTCGGCGCGGCCGCGCTGCGCGGCGGCGTCGCGGAGCTGAAGGCGTTCCACCTGGAGGTCGGGCGGGCGGTGGCGCCGATGCTCGCGCAGAGCGCCCCCAGCGTGACCACCGCTCTGGAGAAGGCCGGCGCCCCCGCCGCCGTCGAGTGGAAGCTCGACGGCGTCCGGGTCCAGGCCCACCGGTCGGGCGACCGGGTCGCCGTCTTCACCCGCACGCTCGACGACATCACCGCGCAGGTCCCCGAGCTGGTCGAGGCCGTGCTCGGCCTGCCAGGGACCGACCTCGTGCTCGACGGCGAGGTCATCGCGCTGCGCCCGGACGGCCGCCCCGAGCCGTTCCAGGTCACCTCGGGCCGGGTGGCCAGCAGGACCGACGTCGCGTCGCTGCGCGCGACCGTGCCCCTGACCGTCTTCTTCTTCGACGCCCTGCGCGTGGGCGGCGCCGACCTGCTCGACCTGCCGGACGAGGAGCGGCACGCCGCGCTGGAGGCCGCGGTCCCGGCCGAGCTGATCACCCCTCGGCTCGTCACGGCCGACGCCGAGGAGGCCGAGGCGTTCTTCGGCGACGCCGTGCGCCGGGGCCACGAGGGCGTCGTGGTGAAGTCGCTGCGCACGCCGTACGCCGCCGGCCGGCGGGGGGCAGGCTGGATCAAGGTGAAGCCGCGGCACACGCTCGACCTGGTCGTGCTGGCCGCCGAGTGGGGCAGCGGACGGCGCCACGGCTGGCTGTCCAACCTGCACCTCGGCGCCTACGACCCCGACACCGGCGGTTTCGTGATGCTCGGCAAGACGTTCAAGGGCCTCACCGACGAACTGCTGACCTGGCAGACCGAGCAGTTCCTGCGGCTGGCGGAGGGGCCGACGGACGGCTACGTCGTCACGCTCAAGCCCGCACTGGTCGTGGAGATCGCCTTCGACGGCGTGCAGCGGTCGAGCCGTTATCCCGGCGGCATGGCGCTGCGGTTCGCCCGGGTGCTGCGCTACCGGCCCGACAAGCGGCCGGAGGAGGCCGACACCGTGGCCGCGGTCCGCGGGCTCATGCCCTGACCGGAAGCCGCTTCACGGTTACTTGACCAGGCGGATGGTCAGCGGGTAGCGGAACTCGGTGGCGGCGAGCGCCGACACCCCGCCGACGACGCACAGGACCAGTCCGACGACCCAGATGACCGGCAGCAGGACGACGCCGACGACGGTGAACGGCAGCAGCACCGTCGCTCCCAGCACGGTGAGGTGGAAGTTGAGCGACTCCACCGCGTGCTTCCTTATGTAGGGGGACGTCCGCCCCGCCGTCACCATCATCAGCAGCGGGCCGATGATGAACAACCCCAGCAGCGCGAACAGGTGCGAGGCCGCCGCCCCGACCCGGTCTCCCCCGTCCACGACCGTGGCCTGGTAGGAGGGCGGCCGGGGGACGTACGCCGGGCGGGTGCCGTACAGGTCGTTCATGATGGGCACGAGATCGGCGTGCGTCCGCGCGGTCATCGCCAGGTGCAGCCGCTCGTCCATCTCGTGCTTGTCGAGCCTGCCCTCGGCGTAGGCCGCTTTGACGTGGTCGACCACCTGCTCGCGGTCCTGGTTGGTAACGCGCAACTGAGGGTGTGGCATCGGGGCACGGCCCGGCCACGGTGGTGTCGCTGCCGCGGGCATCACAGCATCGCCTTCCGTCGATCGACTGCTCGGCTCTCTTCGAGTCTGCCTCCATCTTGTGCCGCGTATGCGTCCCACGGCATCAGGGACAACCCCGACATCGCCCCGAGACCTTTCCCTTAACGCCATCGTGATCCACGGCGATGTATACAAGCACTATGAGATGGCGAGATCGCTACGGGCTCCGGCGGCGCCGGGGCGCCCGCGTGGCCAAATTCGACCGCGAGGCGACCGACGCCGACATCGAGGCCCTCATCGAGTTCGCCAAGACCCGGCGTGGAGTCGAGTTCTACGTCGAACCCGAGACCTTCGCGACCGACACCACCGCGGTGGCCGTGGCCCACGACGGGGAGTGGACCCGCCGCCGCGTCGGTGCTCCCCAGGTGATCGCCAAGGTCGCCAGGGATCTCGCCCTTCCGGTGTACGACGTGCAGCTCACCGGTTATCCCGCCCGGATGCGGGCCTACAACGAGCGCCGGCGTCAGGCTCAGGGCGGCGACCCGATCTGACGGCCGCTCAGGGTCGTCGCAGAGCCGATGCGGAGGCCGGACCGGGCAGGTCCCGGGCCAGCAGTGCGCGCAGCGGCGCGAGCCAGATCGCCCGGGGAGCGCCCATCTCGTCGTCGAGTTCCTCCGGCGTCGGCATGCGGTCGCGGAGCAGAGCGGGGGACATCATGTGCACCAGTGCCTGCCGGAGAAGGAGCGCCATGGAATAGCCGGGGTCGGCGTCGAGCGCCCGCTCCAGCGCTATCCCGGCCAGCGCGCACTCCCCCCGGTGCCAGGCGGCGGCCGCCAGCAGTGAGGCCGCGGGCGCGACGTGCCCCGGCTCCAGCCGGCGGGTGAGGTCGCGCCACAACGCGATGTGCGCGTCACGGTCGTCGATCAACGCCCACGCCTCGTCGCGCACCCTGACCACGGCGAGGTCGAGCCCGAGCCGGGCGGCGCCCTCGTCGTCAAGGCGGCCTCCCGAGTCGTACAGGCCGATGGCCCTGCGCACCCGCGCCAGCCCCTCGGCGACGAACCGCGCGGCCGCTTCGTCGGCGACCGGTCCCCCGGGCTCGGGCAGCGCCCGCAGATCGGCCACGACGCGGGAGGTGACCTGCCGCATCGCCGCTCCGGCGCACCGCTCGACCGAGCGCCGCAGGCTGCCCCGGTCGGGCAGGGCGACCAGCCCGTGCATCACGGCCTCGGCGGCGACGTGGCTGCGCTCGGTGTCGTACGGCGTGCCCTCCGCGGGACAGCAGCTCGCGCTGCCGCAGGAGTAGGACCAGTAGCGCCCGCCTTCGGCCCGGAGGCTCTCGGCCACGGGAATGCCTCCGGCGCGCAGCAGCCGGGTCACCGTGTCGACGGCGGGGGTCACCAGGGCACCGGGGCCGTACCCGACGACGAAGGCGGCGGTCACCGCCTCGCGGCGCAGCAGCGCGACCAGCCGGTCGAGGTCCCCGGAGGCGACCGGCAGGTCCCAGCGCGTCGTCAGCCGCACCTCCGCGCCGGCGACGCCGGTCACGACGAGGCTGTCGGCGGGATGGAACCCGACGAGGTAGGGCACGGCGGCCAGGATGTCGGCCGGCGAGGAGAGCACGAGCTTCGGGATCGTCATGGCCGCAAGCCTCGCCGGACGGCCGCGCCCCCACGACGGCCGAAGCGCGTTCTGGGGACAGCCGTCCTCCTGTGGACAACCGGCCGGACGGGCAGCCGGACGGCCGGTCACCGGGACGCCGGGCAGCCGGACGGCCGGGCGGTCAATCACCGGGATGACCAAGCAGCGCGGGCGGCCGGAAAACCGTTGGCACCGGGCCGGGCGCTCGGCCTACACTCGGCGCCATGTCTACGCCCCGGATCTCCTAGCTCGGACACCCGCTTCCACGCCACCCGTGTGTCCTTGAGCTTATCCGGAGCGTCAACAAATGATCACCCTTCGCGGTGTCGACGTGCGCGTCGGCGCCCGTCTCCTGCTGTCGGACGTCACCGCCCACGTCGCCCCCGGCGACCGCGTCGGCCTGGTCGGCCGCAACGGCGCGGGCAAGACCACCCTGCTGAAGACCCTGGCCGGCGAACTGCAGCCGGCCGCGGGCGCCATCACCCGGACCGGCGAGGTCGGCTATCTCCCGCAGGATCCCGCGGCGGCCGATCCGTCCCTGTCCGTCGCCGCCCGCATCCTGTCGGCCCGCGGCCTCGACGAGGCCGAGCGCGCGCTGCGCGCCGCCGAGGCGGCCATGAGCGACCCCGCCCTGCAGGAGCGGGCGATGCGGCGGTACGTCCGGGCCGAGGCGGAGTTCGAGGCCCGCGGCGGGTACGCCGCGCAGGCCGAGGCCGCCCGCATCGCCGCCGGACTCGGCCTGCCCGACCGGGTTATGACCCAGCCGGTCGGCACCCTGTCCGGCGGGCAGCGCCGCCGGGTCGAACTCGCCCGCATCCTGTTCGCCGGGCAGGCCACCCTGCTGCTCGACGAGCCCACCAACCACCTGGACGCCGACTCGGTGGCCTGGCTCCGGTCGTTCCTCGCGAGCCGCACCGGCGGGCTGGTCCTGATCAGCCACGACACCGCGCTGCTGGACGACACCGTGAACAGGATCTGGCGCCTCGACGCCGACCGAGCCGCGCTGGACGTGCACAACACCGGCTGGCGCACCTACCTGGCCGACCGCGACGCCGCCGAGCGCGGACGCGCCCGGCAGCGGGCGGTCGCCGAACGCAAGGCCGCCGCGCTGCACGCCCAGGCCGACAGGATGCGCGCCGGCAAGGCGACGGCCGTACGGGCCAAGGAGATGGCGCGCCGGGCCGACCGCATGCTGGCCGCGGTGGAGCCTGTCCGCCGCGCCGAGAAGGTCGCCCGCATCCGGCTGCCCGAGCCCGCCCCCTGCGGGCGCACCCCGCTCGGCGCGATCCGCCTGACCAAGGCGTACGGCGGCCTGCGGGTCCTCACCGGGGTGGACCTGGCCGTGGACCGGGGCAGCCGGCTCGTCGTGCTCGGTCTCAACGGCGCGGGCAAGACCACGCTGCTGCGGATCCTGGCCGGGCGGGAACGCCCCGACTCGGGCCGCGTGGTGCACGGGCCCGGCCTGCGACTGGGCTACTTCGCGCAGGAGCACGACACCCTCGACCCGGCGCGCACCGTCGCCCAGAACCTCGCCGCCGCCGCGCCGCACCTGGCCGACGGCGAGGTGCGGCGGATCCTCGGCTCGTTCCTGTTCGGCGGCGACGACGCGGGCAAGCCCGCGGGCGTGCTGTCGGGCGGCGAGAAGACCCGGCTGGCGCTGGCCACCCTGGTCAGCTCGCAGGCCAACGTGCTGCTGCTCGACGAGCCCACCAACAACCTCGACCCGGCGTCACGGGACGAGGTGCTGGCGGCGCTCGCCTCCTACCAGGGCGCCGTCGTGATGGTCACCCACGACGAGAAGGCCGTGAGGGCCCTGCGCCCCGACCGCGTCCTGCTGCTGCCGGACGGGGTCGAGGACATGTGGAACTCCGGTTACGCCGGTCTCGTGTCCCTGGCCTGATCTCCCGGTGCCTGACCTCCCGGTGCCTGATCTCCTGGCGCCCGACCTCCCGGTGCGGGCGCCGGCGCGAGCCGCGTGCGGACGAGCATGGCGGCGCCGGCGACCGCGCCGGGCATCGCGACGACGCTGACGAGCGGCACCAGGAACGCGAGGAAGAGCGGCACGCCGAACCCGAGCGAGACGGACATGTTCGACCGGAGCAGGGCGAAGCGCTCCTTGCGCCGCAGACCCCGCCGTTCCATCGCCAGCGCGGTCAGTTCGACCGTGAGGAAGAACCCGGAGACGAACGCCCCCACCACGGGCACCACGGTCTGCCCGACGACCGGCACGAAGCCCAGCACGAACAACGGCACGGAGAACAGCACGACCCACCAGAGCGTGACGAGGCTGTCGCGGATCGACCGGAACAGGGACGCCCAGAAGGGCAGGTCACCGCCACCGGGAAGCCCGCCGAGGTCCTCCTCGACCCGCTCCGACAGCTTCTCGTAGAACGGGTCGCCGATCACGAGCGTGACGGCGGTGAACGTCAGCACGGCGAGCGCGAGGCCCACCACGAAGATCATCACGCCGACCAGCGTGCGGAACCCGTCGCGCCAGCCCCAGTCGTCCGCGAACGGCGTCGCCCAGGCCGCCACGTCGGTCGCGTGCGTGCCCAGCCAGACCAGCGCCAGGGCGTAGAGCACCAGTGCGATCAGGGCCGGGATCAGTCCGAACAACCACCAGCGGGGGTGCCGGGCGGCCCACCCGAGACCCCGGAAGCAGAACCCGATTCCCTCGGCGAGACCGCCGACGCCGCGCCGTCCGGCGGGCCGCCCGATGCCACTCATGGCGGGCAGGCTAGCGCCACAAGGTCGTCACAGGCACGCCCAGATCGGCGAAAAGGCGGCGGAGCAGGGGCAGCGAGATGCCGAGCACGTTGCCGTGGTCGCCTTCGATGCCCTCCACGAACCAGCCGCCCAGGCCGTCGAGCGTGAACGCTCCCGCCACGCGCAGCGGCTCCCCGCTGGCGACGTACGCCTCGATCTCCTCCTCCGACGGCGTGCCGAACCGCACCACGGTCGCCGCCACCTCCGACACCCTGCGGCCCGCGGACACGTCGACCACGCAGTGCCCGGTCAGCAGCCTGCCGGTCCTGCCCCGCATCATGTGCCAGCGGTCCACCGCGTTCTCCGGCGTCCCCGGCTTGCCGTACGCGACGCCGTCGAGCTCGAGCACGGAGTCGCAGCCGATCACGATGCCGCCGCCGAGCGTCCGGGAGACGGCGTCCGCCTTGGCCACGGCCAGTTTCAGACACAGCTCCTCGGGCGTCGCGGCCGTGATCGCGTCCTCGTCGACCCCGCTGACGATCACCTTCGGATCGAGTCCGGCCGCCCGCAGCACGCCGAGGCGGGCGGGCGAAGCGGAGGCGAGTATCAGGTCCGTCACACGGTGAAGCCTAGTCGCTTCTACTATGTCTGGCGTTTACCGATCACATACGGGGGTGCCGGTGTCAAAAGCCACGGTCAAAGAGCGTGCGCGTTACTGGTTCGACAACACCATGGCGAAGGGCACGGCCGCGCTGATCGGCTGGCTGGCCCTGGTGTCGCTGGGGCTCATCGTGGTGGCCGGCGCGCTGACGATGTGGCTGACCCCGGACGAGGCGCTCAAGTACCACGGCTGGCCGGGCGTGCTGTGGCTGTCGCTCATGCACGCCCTCAGCCCGGGGAAGATCGCCGGGGACGCCGGGACGGCGCCCTTCCTCGCCATCATGCTCGGCGCGTCCCTCGGCGGCATCTTCATCGTCAGCATCCTCGTCGGCGTGCTCTCCGCCGGCCTGCGCGGCAAGATCGAGGAGCTGCGCAAGGGCCGCTCGCGCGTCATCGAAAGCGGCCACACCGTCATCCTCGGCTGGTCCGAGCAGCTCTACACGATCGTCTCCGAGCTGGTGAAGGCGCACGCCAGCCAGCACGGCTCGGTCATCGCGATCCTGGCCGACAGGGACAAGCCGGCCATGGAGGACGCCATCCGGACACGGGTGGGCGACACCGGCAAGACGCGGCTGGTCTGCCGCACCGGACGCCCCACCGAGCCGACGGACCTCGCCCTGCTGAGCCTGAGCACGGCGCGCACGATCGTGGTGCTGTCCCCAGAGAAGGACGACCCGGACGCGCACGTGATCAAAACCCTGCTCGCGCTGGCGAAGCGTGCCGGCGACCATCCTCCCGTGGTCGCCGCCATCGCGTCCTCGCGCAACATGGCCGCCGCCCGGCTGGCCGGCGGGCCCGGCGTCCACCTGGTCGACAGCGACGACATCGCCGCCCGGCTGATCGTGCAGTCGTCCCGCCAGTCCGGCATGTCCGTCGTCTGCATGGACCTGCTGAACTTCGACGGCGGCGAGATCTACCTGCGCCGCGACCCCTCCCTGTCCGGCCGGACGTACGGCCAGGCCCTCGATGCGTACGCGACCGCGACCGTCCTCGGTCTGCGCACGTCCGGCGGCGTGGTGCTCAACCCGCCGGCCGACACGGCGATCGGGACCTCCGACGAGCTCGTCGTGCTCGCCCAGGACGACTCGCTCATCCGCCTGGCCAACGGCACCCAGCCCGCCGACGAACGGCACATCGTGCCCGCGAACGCCCCGGAGAGGGCCGCAGAGCGGACGCTGATGCTCGGCTGGAACGGCAGGGCCGCGCGGATCATCCGCTACCTGGACGGCTACGTGACCCCCGGCTCGGTGCTCGACGTCGCGAGCGACCATCCCGCCGCCGGGATCGGCCTGGCCGACCTCGCCAACCTGACGGTGAACGTCAAGGAGTGCGACGGCACCGACAGGTACGCCCTGGAGTCCCTCGGCGTCGGTGTCTACCAGCACGTCATCGTGCTCTCCGACGACCGGTACGACCCGCATCACGCCGACACCCGGACGCTGATGACGCTGCTGCAGCTTCGCGACATGCAGGCGACCCTCGGCGAGAAATACTCGATCGTCAGCGAGATGCACGACGAGAACAACCGCTCGCTCGCCGAGGTCACCGAGGCCGACGACATCGTGATCAGCGACACCGTCATCGGCCTGCTGCTCGCGCAGCTCGCCGAGAACCCGCACCTCGCCGAGGTCTTCGGCTACCTCTTCGACTCCGCGGGCTCGGAGGTCTATCCCCGGCCGGTGGAGAACTACGTGACGACCGGCGGGCCCGTCGCCTTCCGCACGATCGTGGAGTCGGCCCTGCGGCGTGGCGAGACCGCGATCGGTTACCGCGTGGCGGCGAAGTCCGAGGAGCCGCCCCACTACGGCGTCGTGCTCAACCCGGACCGGTCCCGGGCGGTGACGTTCACGCCCGGCGACTCCGTGATCGTCCTCGCCGAGCGCTGAGCCCGGTCGTCCCCGCCGCTCACTCGCCGAGGCCGGCGCGGCGGGCGCGCACCACGGCCTGCGCCCGGTCGGCCACCTGGAGCTTGGCGAAGACGGACGTCAGATGGTTCTTCACGGTCTTCTGGCTGAGAAACAGGGCGCGGGCGATCTCCGCGTTCGACCTGCCGGACGCGAGCAGGTCGAGGATCTCCCGCTCCCTGGCGGTCAGCTCGGGGAACGGCGTGACGTCCGGGGCCGGCGCCAGGAACCTGCGGATGCGCCGGGCCACCGCGGGGCCGTACACGGCCTCGCCCCGGGCGACGGCCCGGACGGCGGCGATGAACTCCGCCCCGCCCGTGCCCTTGAGGACGTAGCCGCGCGCGCCCGCCCGCAGTGCGGCGAACACCGACGCGTCGTCCTCGCTCATCGTCAGCACGAGCACGCCGAGGCCGGGATCGCGGTCGATCAGCCGGCGGGTGGCCTCGATCCCCGAGGTGCCCGGCATCACCAGGTCCATCACGACCACGTCGGGCCGCAGCGACAGGGCGAGGGCGACGGCCTCGTCGCCGTCTCCCGCCTCGCCCACCACCTGGGCGCCGCCGACCTGTTCGAGCAGCGCCCGCAGGCCGTGCCGCAGCAGCGGGTGGTCGTCCACAAGCAGGACGCGCACCGGCTCGGCGGCCTCGGACTCGGCCAGGGAATCGGCCAGGGAATCGGCCGGGGAATCGGCCGTGGGGTCGGCCTTGGAACCTGCTTCGGGGTCGGCCTTGGGGTCGATCACAGCGGCAGCACCGCCTCCACCGTCGTGCCCGCCCCTGGGGCGGACGTCCTGCGCAACACGCCGCCGAGTTCCGCGGCGCGCTCTCTCATGCTGCCCGATCCCACGCCCTCGACGAGCGGCTCGGGCAGTCCCCTGCCGTCGTCGCCGACCCGCAGGACCAGCCCGTCCCGCTCGATCCGGGCGACGATCTCGATGGTCCGGGCCCGCGCGTGACGCAGGGCGTTGGCCAGGGCCTCCTGGGTGATGCGGTAGGCCGCCACCTCGACGGCGGCGGGCAACTCGGGCAGCGGCTCCGGCACCCGGACCGTGACGGCCGGGCCGCCCTCCACCGCCTCCTCCGTGTCCAGGGCCAGGTCCTCCAGGGCGCCGGCCAGCCCGAGCTCGTCCAGCGCCGGCGGGCGCAGGTCGTGGACGATCCTCCGCACGTCGCCGAAGAGGCCCTGCACGAGCTGCCTGACCTCCGACAGCGACGACCGCATTGCCGGCGACATGTCCGCGGCGGTGGCCTCGATCACGTCGAGCCGTACGCCGATGGCGGCCAGGCCGGGCCCGAGACCGTCGTGGAGGTCACGGCGGAGCCTGCGCCGTTCCTCCTCCCTGGCGATGACCAGCCGCTCCCTCGACGTCTGCACCTCCCTGGCGAGACGTACGGCGGCGAGGGCGACGGCGAGCTGGCGGGCGAGGTCGTCGAGCACGGCCAGGTCGGCCGCCGACAGCGCCTCGCCCGGCGACCGGGGGGCCGCGCGCAGCTCCCCCTCCACGCGTCCGCCCACCATGAGCGGGAGCCGTACGCCGTCGGCGGGGACACCGCCCTCGGCGCAGACCGGCGTGCCGTCGGCGGCGAGCACGGCGACCGCGGGCAGCCGCAGCGTGTGCGCCACGGTCTCCGCCGCGCGGTCGAGCAGCCGCGTCGGGTCGGCCGACGACTCCAGGCGCTGGCCGAGCAGGGACAGCGCGGCGGCCGGGTCGCCCCGGTTGCCGAACAGCAGACGGCCGACGGCCCGCTGCGCGGCGTCGCGGGCGGGCGCGAACGCCACCGCGACGACGGCGGTGGCGGCGAGCGGCTCGATCAGTCCGCTCCCGGTTCGCAGGAGCGCGCCGATCGTGGCCACAGTGACCAGGTAGGCCCCCAGCAGCACGACCGTGACCAGCGTGTACACGACGGTGCGCCGGATCAGCACCTCGATCTCGAACAACCGGTAGCGGAAGATCGAGACCGCCGTGGCCGCGGGGAACAGCGGCAGCACCGCGGCCTGCAGCCACACCCCCACCGGCGGGTCGGGCGGCAGCAGGGTGTCGGCGACGACCGAGAGCCCCACCGCGACGACCGCCGCGAACACCGGCAGGAGGCGGCGCCGGTTGTCCGAGCGCGTGACCCGGGTGGCCAGCGCCGCGACCCCCGACAGGGCCAGCCCGGTCACCACCACGCCGAAGGCGGCCTCCGCGACGGGATCCGTGGGGACGAACCCGAAGGAGCTGGGCACCTCGTGTCCCCAGACCCAGACGCGGTCGCGGAGCATGAGCATGACCTGCAGCACCGCCATCGCGGCGACGGCCGCGACCAGCACCGGTCGCCACCGTGCCGACGGCAGCCGTCCGTCGGGCAGCAGCAGCGGCAGCAGCAGGAGCGGCCCGAAACCGGTGAAGAACACCCAGTTCGTGACCCACGCGGCGAGCAGGGCGCCGGGCAGCCCGCACCACTGGGCGTACGCGGCGTATCCCCCGGACAGCGCCTGGAGCGCCAGCCCGGCGCCACTCAGGCAGAACAGCCACCCGATGGGGTGGCGCGGCCATCGCGACAGGATCAGCACGCCGACCGCGGGGCAGGTCAGGCCGACGACCGCGTCGAGCACCAGATAGGTGGTGTCGGGCACGGACACGGCCGCGGTGAGCGCGATGCCGACGACGACGGCTGCCCCGCACAGGACGGGGATCGCCCAGAGCCGTCGGGGCCACGCACCAGTTCGCATCAGGACATCATTGGACATTCCTCACCTCGACGGGAATGGGACCCGGGTCCCGTCCCACCCGGGACCCCCTCGCGCCGGGACGCCGGGGCGCGAACGGGACCCGGTCCTCAGGCGGACGGGACCGCCGGGCCGCTGGAATCGGCCCATGCGAACGACCACGTCACCCGCCATCGTCAACGAGGCCACCGCTCCCGCCGCCCGCCGGCCGCGGCTCGCCGTGTACGGCGTCACCCTGGCCGCCCTCGTGCTGCCCGTCGTGGCCCTCGCCGTCTCACAGGGCGCCGACCTCGACCGGATCGGCGACGCCCCGATCGGCACTCAGATCGCCGTCTACAGCCAGGCGTTCATGCCGGCGCTCGCCGCGCTCGCCGCGTGCCTGGCCGGTGGAGGCGTCCGCGCTGTCGACTGGGGTTTCCACCGGGTGCCCTGGCGCACGCTCGGCACCGCGTGGGCCGTGCCCGTCCTCGGCACCGGCCTCGCGTACGGCACGGCCTGGCTGACCGGGGCCGCGCGCTTCGATCCGGGCAACCTCGCCGCGTCCACCGGGCTGAATCCGGCGCTCGGCGTGGTGCTCGGCCTCGTTCCCGGGGTGGCGCCGTTCGTCGTCCTGGCGCTCGGCGAGCAGCTGGGGTGGAGTTCCCTGCTCGTCACGAGGCTCGCCGAGCGCAGGGGCCCGGCCGCGACCGCGGTGATCCTCGGCCTGGCCTGGGCCTCGTTCCACTACCCCCTGATGCTGTTCGTGCCGGGGGCGGTGGAGGAGGGCGTGCCGGTGTCGTACGCGCTGCTGATGTTCACGCTCCAGACCGTCACGCTGGCCTTCCCGCTCGTGTGGCTGCGCCTGCGCACGCGGAGCATCTGGCCGGTCCTGGTGCTCCACGCCACGATGAACGCGTCGCTGTACTTCGTGGCCGAGGCGATGACGTCGGCGCACGACAGATCGGCCTGGATGGTCGGCGAGGGCGGCGCCCTCACCACCGCGGGGCTGGCCGTGGCCGTGCTCCTGACCCACCGCCTGTGGCGGCGCCCCCGCTCGTCCCGCTAGCTAGGCCGTCCGGCTCAGGTTCTCGCCGAAGAACCCGGCGATCCTCTCGACGGCGCGATCCACGTAGTTCTTCTTGTCATAGAGGTCGACGTGGCTGGCGCCGTCGATCCAGTGGATCTCCTTGGGGCCGGTGGCGCGCTGGAAGGCGTCGATGCTCATCCAGGACGTGACGGCTCGGGTGCCGACGATCATGAGCAGCGGCCGGCCCCCGATCAGCGGGATCGGCGCGAAGGCGTCGAAGGACGCCATCCTGTCGATGCTGTTCCAGGTGAGGAAGCCCGCTGAGCGGGGGTGCCGGCCACGTTCGGTGCGGTAGTACTCGAAGCCCTCGGCACCGTGCTCTCCGCCGAGCGCGTAGGCCTCCTCGACGGTGTCAGGGAAGAGGGTCAGCACCGGCGGTTCCTCGCCCCGGGCCTCCACCGTGCGGGCGTGGGCCGCGGCGTCCAGCATGCCGGGGAACACGGCCGGGTCCTGGGCGCCGTCGGCACCCAGGCGGAACTGACGGGCGACGTCGACGGCGCTGACGGTGGCGACGGCCTTGACGCGGCGATCGCCCGCGGTGGCCGCGAGGGCGTAGCCGCCGGAGGCGCAGATGCCGAGCACACCGATGCGGTCCGGATCGACCTCATCGCGGCCGGTCAGGAAGGAGACGGCGGCCTTGAGGTCCTCGACCCGCTGCGCGGGGTCCTCCAGGCCGCGCGGTTCGCCGCCGCTCTCGCCCTGGAAGGCCGCATCGTAGGCGAGCGCGACGAACCCTCTTTCGGCCAGGTGGCGGGCGTAGAGGCCGGCGGCCTGCTCCTTCACACCGGTGCCGGGATGTCCGACGACGATCGCCGGACGCGGCCCCTCGGCCGGGGTGCCGGGAAGGTGGAGATGGCCGGCGAGCGGGATGCCGGCGCTGTGGAAGGTGATGTCGATCTTCGCCATGGAACTCTCCGAGTGGTCGGCCGGCCCGGCACGATGCCGGGCACGTGTCCACAGTCGTCGCGACCCCGGACAGGCAAAAGCGGCGAGTTTCTGCCTGGGAAAAAACCTGCCCCTCATCCCCGCCACCGCAGGTCCGCACAATGGAGGACATGACCAGCGCATCCGGCCCCGGCGAACTCGGCGCCTTCCTCAAGGCCCGCCGGGCACAACTGGCCCCGCAGGACCTCGGCCTGCCCGAGCAGGACTCCCGGCGCAAGGTCGCGGGGCTCCGCCGTGAGGAGGTCGCCCAGCTGGCCGCGATCAGCGTCGACTACTACACACGGCTGGAGCAGGGCCGTGTCCGGGCGTCCGCTTCCGTGCTCGCCACGCTGGCCCGCGCACTGCGCCTCGACGACGACCAGCAGCGGTATCTGTATCAACTGGCCGGCAAGGCCGACGATCGGCCTCGCAGGCGCCGGCCCCCGCAACGCGTGCGCCCTGCCATGCGGCGCCTGCTCGACCAGCTCACCGCGACCCCCGCCGTCGTTTTGGGCAAACGGCTGGACATCCTCGAGTGGAACGCCTGCGCCGCCGCCTTGTACATCGACTTCTCGCAGCTCCCGGTGGACCGGCGCAACTACCTCTATCTGCTGTTCTGCGACCCGATCATGCGGAGCATGCACCTGGAGTGGGAGCACGACGCCCGCGACGCCGTCGCCGCCCTGCGCATGGAGTCCGCGGCCGATCCCCGCGACCCGGAGCTCGCCCGGCTCGTCGGCGAGTTGTCCGTGCGGGACGCCGACTTCCGCACCTGGTGGGCGGAGCAGCGCGTCAACAACGCCGCCTACGGCACCAAGCGCTACCGGCATCGGCTGGTCGGCGATCTCACCCTCGACTGCGACACGTGGAGCAGTCCCGACGGCTCGGGACAGCGCCTCATGGTCCTCACGGCCGAGTCCGGTTCGCCATCGGATGACGCGCTGCGCATCCTGACCTCGTGGGCGCCCGGGCGACCGAGCGGCAGCCTGTCCCCCACGTCCGGATGACCCGCACGCCACCACCGCGGGGGGTCAGCGCGCCGGTGGGACGCCGACGCCTCGCAGCAGCGTGTCGACCACGACGTCGGCGGCCTGCGCGGCGCTCAGCTCGGACAACTCCTCGGCGGCCTGTTCCAGCAGCGGCGGCAGGACGGTGGCCACCCAGCCGGGCGGCAGGTCGGAGCGCAGCAGGCCCTCGTCGGTCGCGCGCCGCAGGAAGGCGTCGACGTCGTCGATCAGGCGGCGGCGGCGCTCGCGGAGCGTCACTTCGCGGAGCATACGGCTCGTTTCCACGGGCCATTTGCGGTTGACGGCGATGATGCCCTCGACGTAGAGATGCAGTGCGACCGCGACCGGGGCCTCGTGCAGCCTGGCGGCCTTGATGACCTCCTCCACCGCGTCGTAGCGCGCCGCGTAGACGGCGGCCATGAGGTCTTCACGGGAGGCGAAGCGGCGGTAGACGGTGCGGCGGTCCACTCCTGCCGCGGCGGCGATGGCGGCGACGGTCACCGAGGGGTCGTCGGCGAGCATGCGGGCGCCCGTGCTCAGGACGCGTTCCAGGTTGCGCGTCGCGTCTGCTCTCACCCGCCCAAGATACCCCTGCACGTAGCACCTGGCGGAACTTAATGTCACCGTCATGGGGCGATTACGCCATTAAGTGTTACAGCTTTGAGGTAGTTACAGCGCCAGCCGATGACGTGTCCATGATCGGCAGGCCCACGAGGACCGGCCGGCCGCGGCGTCGACGTCACCCGTTCCACGACGCGACCGGCCCCTTCCATCAGGCCGGCGAGACCGGCCGCGTCATGGGCCTGCACCCGCAGCGTGCCGGCTACGGCTCCTTCGCCTCGTTCGCCGACCCCGACGGGGAACCGCTGGTGCCTGCAGGAGATCAGCCGGTCGCAGCATGGAGAGACTCATGTCACATTAGCGCGGAAATTAACCCTGTAAGTGCTACATTCATGAGACAGTTACCTGGATATCGATCACATAGGAACCGTTCATGGCCAAGACATGGCTCATCACCGGAGCATCACGCGGCATCGGACGCCGCCTCACCGAAGCCGTACTCGAAGGAGGCGACCAGGTCGTCGCCACCGCGCGCAGCCCCAGGCAACTCGACGATCTGGTGGCCCGCCACGGCGACCGGATGCGAGCGGTCGCACTCGACGTCACCGACGCCGCCGCGGCGTCCCGGGCGGTCAAGGCGGCCACCGACGCCTTCGGCAGCCTCGACGTGGTCGTCAACAACGCCGGCTACGGCAACAGCGCGCCGATCGAAGAGATGGCCGAAGACGACTTCCGCGCTCAGATCGAGACCAACCTCTTCGGTGTCGTGAACGTGACGCGGGCCGCCCTGCCCGTCCTGCGCACCCAGCGCTCAGGAGTCTTCGTGCAGTTCTCCTCCATCGGAGGACGCGTCGGCGGCACTCCCGGAATGGGCGCCTATCAGACCGCGAAGTTCGCCGTCGAAGGCTTCTCCGAAGTCCTCGCCAGCGAAGTCGCGCCCTTCGGCATCAAGGTCGTCATCGTCGAGCCGGGCGCCTTCCGCACCGACTGGCAAGGCTCCTCCATGGAGATCCACCCCGTCGGGCCCGACTACGAGCAGACCGTGGGCGCCATCCACCGCTACCGGCGCGACACCGACGGCACCCAGCCCGGCGACCCGGCCCGCGCGGCCAGGATCATCATCGACGTCGTCCGCGACGACGACCCACCCCGGCGACTCCTCCTCGGCAGCGACGCCGTCGCCTCCGCCCGGAAAGCCGCCGAGATCCGTGCCGCGGAGACCGAGAAATGGGCCGACGTGAGCCGCTCGGCCGACTACCCCGCCGACGAACGCTAGTCAGGAGCTCCGGCGAACGCCGGAACCCGACGGCGGCGGGGTGATCCGGAACGTGGCCCGCGAACCCTGGCTGTGGCGCTAGAGCGCCTTGACCGAGGACATCACCTTGTTGATGTCGTGCCAGCGCTTCTTCTGGCTGTCGGGGATCGTGACGAACACGACGGCGGGCTTCTTCTCCGGTACGTCCACGAGGGCCAACGCCGCCGAGGAGACCCGCTTTTTGCCCTTGAGCGTGTAGTGCACCGTGTAGCCGAGCAGCCAGCCCTTCCGCTTGCCCGCCTTGATGGGCTGGGAGGCCGTCCAGGTGATCGTCGCGCCCGACGGGTGGTGGTTCAGCGTCCAGCGGGCGGCCAGGAAGGCGGTGTCGCGCAGCGTCTTCTGCTCGGGGGTCGGCACGGGGCAGGAGACCAGCATCCCGCGGTACGACGCGCCCTTGACCTTGGGCAGCAGCTGACGGGAGGCGAACGGCGCGGGCTTGGCCGACGCCCACGTCTTGGTGAAGCGGGGCAGGGCGACGCCGGAGCGCCGATCCTTGATCAGGCCGTGCGTGGCGGCCGCCCGGCCGGGCAGGCTGCGGAGCCTGCGGCCGTCCTTCGGCAGCGCGGGCACGCGGGGGTCCTTGAGGGCCGCCGCGAGGGCGGGATCGACCGCGTCCGCGCTGGTCCCGGGGCTGGCGACGGCGCTGGCGGCCGCGCTGGGCGTCACGCTCGCCCCGGTGCTGGAGAGGGGGCTGAGGCCGGGCGTGGCCGCCGCGCCCGCGGCCGGTGCGGCCGCGCCCGACGCGGACGAGGCCGGTACGACCGAGGGGACGGCGACGGCCGCGGAGTGCCGCGGCGCGGCGGTCGCGGTGGCGGAGTCGCCCCGGTTGAGCAGCACGACGGTCGCGCCCGCCCCCAGGACGACGACTCCCGCGGCGACCGCGATCCCCCGGTAGACCACCCGCATCGGCAGGTCCCACAGGCCCTTGGACGAGCTCGCCGGTGGCGTCGCCACAGGGACCGTGATCTTCGGTAGCGGAGTGGTCTCGGCCTCGGCCGCTATGTAAGAGGGAACGGCCTTCGTCCCATAGTCCCCAGGTGACACGATCGGGAGCGTACGGCATATCCCGCTATTTCGGGTGCCTTCCCTATCACACTTCGGGAACGCCGACCCGGAGCCACGGCGCGTCGGCCACGACCGTCGCGGAGCCCGGTTCGATCTCCGTGAATCCGGCGTCCCTGACCACCGGCAGCCCGCTCCCGGCCAGCGCGTCCCACTCGGCGTCGCCGGCCGTCCTGACGCGTAGGGCGAAGCCTCGCTCGCGCCAGGCCGCCCTGTCCGCCTCGCCCGCGCCCCACCAGGCGAACTGGGCGCCGTGGCCCGCCTGGGCCATCGCCTTGCCCGCCGTCATCTCCAGCCGGGGGTTGATCCAGAGCACCACGTCGCCGGGATCCGCCTCCGGCGGGGCGACGTCGTCGGACAAGTCGGTGCCCGACACCTGGAGCCGGGCGAGGTCACGCGGCCAGTCGTCAAGCGGCACGGGAGGATGCACCCGCACCTCGGCCGTGCGCACGGTGACGGTGATGCCGGGCAGGGCGAGCGCCCGCCGCCACTCGGCGCCGCGTGCCCGCCTGACCACCTTCCTGATCCGGCCGTCCTGCCACTCGGCGACCTCGCCGGACCACTCGCCTCCGTCCTCGGCACGGTTCTCGGCAGGGTTCTCTGGACGGTTCTCGGCACGCTTCTCAGCACGCTTCTCAGCACGGTCGAGCAGGCACACCACGGCCGTCGCCGCCGCCTCCAGCGCGTCGGTCCGCTGCGGCGGCGCTGCCCGCTCGATGCGTACGACCAGGGGAAGAACGCGTTCGGTCACCCGACAAGGATCGCAGCTTCACGGCGATCCCGGACACGCGTGACGATACGGGACGACATGAGTGCGGCGAGCAGGCACAGCACGCCCGCGCCGTACCACGCCAGGTCGTAGTTCCCCAGGTGGTCGCGGGTGACCCCGGCCACGGTCGCGACGACGGCCGCGCCGACCTGGTGGGAGGCGAAGACCCAGCCGAACACCACCGCGCCGTCCGTGCCGAAGATCCTGCGGCACAGCGCGACGGTCGGCGGCACGGTGGCCACCCAGTCGAGGCCGTAGAAGACGATGAAGACCAGCATGCTCGGCTCGGCCGTGGCGGCGAACAACTGCGGCAGGACCAGCAGCGACAGCCCGCGCAGCCCGTAGTAGACGGCGAGCAGGAGCCGCGGGTCCACCCGGTCGCTCAGCCAGCCGGAGAAGACGGTGCCGGCGATGTCGAAGACCCCGATCACGGCGAGCAGCGAGGCGGCGGTGGTCTCCGCCATGCCGTGGTCGTGCGCGGCCGGGATGAAGTGGGTGCCGACCAGACCGTTCGTGCTCGCGCCGCAGATGGCGAAGCCGGCGGCGAGATACCAGAAGCGCCGGGTGCGGGCGGCCTCGCGCAGCACGCGGACGGCCCGCGCCGCGGCGCCCTTGGCCGGCGTGCGCACGACCGGCTCGGTCGCGCCCAGCGCGGTCAGGCCGATCTCCTCGGGAGTGTCCCTGAGCAGGAACCACACGAGGGGCACGACGGCGAGGGCGCCTCCCGCCACCGTGACCGAGGCCCACCGCCAGCCCTGCATCTCGGTCAGGTGCGCTAGCACCGGCAGGAAGATCAGCTGCCCGGTCGCGCCGCCGGCCGTCAGGACGCCGGTGACCAGCCCGCGGTGCCGTACGAACCAGCGGTCGGTCAGCGTGGCGGCGAAGACGAGCGCCATCGAGCCGGTGCCGAGCCCGACCAGGACGCCCCACAGCGCGATGAGCTGCCAGCTCGCGGTCATGAACACGGTCAGGCCGCTGCCGGCCGCCACCAGCAGCAGGGCGCAGGCGACGACGCGGCGCATGCCGAAGCGGTCCATGAGCGCCGCCGCGAACGGCGCGCACAGCCCGTAGAGCATGAGGTTCACCGAGACGGCGAGCGAGATCGTGCCCCTCGACCAGCCGAAAGCGTCCTCCAGTGGCGTGATCAGCACGCCCGGCGTGGCGCGGAACCCGGCCGCCCCGATGATCGCGACGAAGGCGACGGCGGCGACGATCCACGCACGATGCAGCGACTTCATGGCGAGCATCCTTCATCGTGCTCGCCTTCCGGGAACAGTGGCCGGGAGGTCAACATGTGAAAGAATCCGGCCATGCACCGCGTCGCCGTACTGGCCCTGGACGACTTCTCCACGCTCGATCTGGGGATCCCCGGGCAGGTGTTCTGGGCCGCCCGCGACCCCGGCCCGCTGTACGAGGTCGTCACCTGCACCCCGGGAGGCCGCCCGGTGCGCGGCCCGGCGGGCTACAGCGTCGTCCCCGACCACGACCTGAGCGTGCTCGCGACGGCCGACACGGTGGTGGTGCCGGGCATCCACAGCGGGACGCCACTGGAGAACGGCACGCTCGACGAGGAGGTGCGCGCGGCGCTGTGGCGCGTCGCGGGACGCGGCCGGCTCATCTCGATCTGCACCGGCGCCTTCGTGCTGGCCTCCGCGGGACTGCTGGACGGGCGCCCGGCGACGACCCATTGGCGCAACGTCGCGGACTTCCGTGCGCTGTTCCCGCGCGTACGGCTCGATCCCGACGTGCTGTTCATCGACGACGGCGACGTGCTGACCTCGGCCGGCGTGGCGGCGGGCATCGATCTGTGCCTGCACGTGATCCGGCGCGACCACGGCAGCGAGGTGGCCAACCGCACCGCCCGCCGGTGCGTCACCCCGCCGTTCCGGGAGGGCGGGCAGGCCCAGTACATCGAGCGGCCGCTGCCCGATCCCGCCGGGACCACCACCGCGCCCACGCGGGCGTGGATGCTCGAACACCTGGAGGAACCGGTCAACCTGGCGGCCCTGGCCGCGCACGCCCGGATGAGCGTCCGGACGTTCACCCGCAGGTTCCGTGAGGAGACCGGCCTCAGCCCGGCCAGGTGGCTCGCCGGGCAGCGGATCGCGCACGCCCGGCACCTGCTGGAGACCACCGACCTGCCGGTCGACGCGATCGCCAGGAAGGCCGGGTTCGGCAGCGCGGTCTCGCTCCGCCAGCACCTCCACGCCGCCGTCGGGGTGTCCCCTCTGGCCTACCGCCAGACGTTCCGCACTCCCGCCGTCCTCGGCTGATCAGTGTCTTCTACTGATCAGTGTCTTCGGCCGGCCGGTGTCAGCGGCGGTCGCCCGTGGTGGGGCCGCGCCAGGCGTACGGGGTGCCCGACCGGCGTCCGGGCCGGCGGAGCGCCGGGGAGTCCGCGGGCTGCTGCTTGCGGGCCCGCCGCCTGCGCATGAACAGCCAGCCGAGGCCGAGCAGGACCATCCCGATCGGCGTGCGCGCCAGCCAGCGGGTGACGACGAGTTGCAGGATCCTCTTCATGACACCCGCCTCTACCCGGCACGCATGTGATCATGTGCCCGCCGTTCAGGATGCCAGCTGCGGATAGAGGCCGGCCACGTCGCCGGACAGCTTGGCCCGCACCTGGCGGCTCGTGTCGTCGGCGACCACCTCGAAGCTCCCCTGCTCGATCCCCTGCAGGGCCTGGGCGGCGACCTCCGCCGGGTCGATCTTCGGACCGTCGACGTGGGCGGCCATGTCGGTGTCCATGTATCCGACGTGCAGCGCCGTGACGAGCGTGCCCTGCTCCTTCAGTTCGAGGCGGAGGCTGTTGGTGAGCTGCAGCGCGGCCGCCTTGGCCGCGGAGTACCCGGCCACCTGCGGGGCGGTGAACCACGACAGCACCGACAGCACGTTGAGGATCGCGCCGCCCCCGTTGCGGCCCAGGACCGGGGCGAACTCACGAGCCATGGCGAGCGTGCCGAAGTAGTGCGTCTCCATCTCCAGGCGGATGTCGTCGAGCGCACCCGCGAGGAACGACGAGCCCGTGGAGATCCCGGCGTTGTTGATCAGCAGGTTCACGTCGCGGGCCCGCTCGACGGCGGCTCGGACGGACACGGGGTCGGTGATGTCCAGGGCGAGCGGCACCACGCCCGGCAGGTCGACCGTCTCCGGCCTGCGCGCCGCCGCGTACACCTTGGCGGCGCCACGGTCCAGCAGTGCGGCCGCGAAACACCGTCCCAGCCCGCGGTTCGCGCCCGTGACCAGCGCGACCGATCCCTCGATCCTCATTGTGGCCTCCATTCCTCGACGGCTTCGCGTCCACGCTAGAGGTCTGACTTTAATATTGCAAGCCAGCTTCCTCGGGCTAGCCTGGATCCCACCGGCGACGAGCGAGCGAGGCGTGCGATGACGACCACCGAACTCCCCGACTCGATGACGTGTTCCATCGAGCGGGCGGTGACCCTCCTCGGAGAGCGGTGGACGCCGCTGATACTGCGGGAGCTGCACACGGGAGTCGTGCGCTTCGCCGACATCCAGCAGCGCCTGGGGATCGCCACGAACTTGCTGACCACGCGGCTGGCGACGCTCACCGGTGCGGGCGTCGTCGAGAAGCGGCCCTACCGCGACACGGGGGCGCGCACCCGGTACGAGTACCACCTGACCGATTCGGGCCGCGACGCGCTCGTGATCCTCGGAGCACTGCAGCAGTGGGGGGACCGCCACGTGCCCCTGCTGGCGGGACCGACCGTCGAGCGCCGCGATCGGCGGACCGGGGCGCGGCTGGACGTGTCCTTCACCGACCCCGAGGGGCACGCCGTCCCGCTGGACGCGGTCGCCTTCGTACGCACCGGGCACTCACCGGCGGGGTCGCCTGCCGCGTAGCGGTGGGGCTGCCGCGCGGTCACCCCGGACCTCGCGAGCGACTACCGTCGATGAGTGGGCGGGACCTCGAAGCCGAACGCCTCACTCAGCGCGTGGACGTCCTCGCGGTCCTTCTCCGCCGGGCTGTAGGCCGTTTTGAAGGCGAACATCCACTCCGGGGCGACGCAGTCCACGGCATGATCATGGATCGTGCCCCGCCCGGTGAGCGAGCCGTGGGGATATTCGATCCCGTAGACATTCGTCCCTGACTCGTCGTATTCGAAGACGTGCACGTCGACGCTGCGGCCCCGGCCGTCGGTCAGGACGTAGTTCCACGCGGTGCCGTCGCCGTCGCGGCTTTTCGTGAACCCCAGGTCCTTCATGTGTCCGACGAACTCTTCTTCGTCCTTGTGGTCGACCGCCAGATCGAGGTCGGGGTGGTCTCTCGTCTGCTTTCCCAACAGGGCGTCGACGCACCAGCCGCCGTCGATCCAGATCCTCACTCCGCGTTCGGCGAGGTATCCGTAGATGCCCGAGACCGTTTCACCGTCCATCGGAACACCGAGAGCCGCCCTCCGGACGGAGGACGGCTCCTGGGGTGATTCAGCCGATGATTCAGCCATGGTGGAGCTATGGGGACTCGAACCCCAGACCCCTTCCATGCCATGGAAGTGCGCTACCAGCTGCGCTATAGCCCCTTGCCACGCCGCGTCGGCGGTGCCCCGTCAGTGTATAGGACTTCCGCGGCGTGGGTGTAACCGTGCAGGCTTCAGCAGGCGCAGGCGGCACCCGCGGGCGCGGTGAGCGGGTCGGCCGGTCGCGCGCGCACTCCGGACGGCTCCACGACCGGGAAGCCCTCGCGCACCCAGTATTCGAAGCCGCCGATCATCTCCTTGACCCGATAGCCCAGCCGGGCGAACTCCAGCGCGGCGCGGGTCGCGCCGTTGCAGCCCGGCCCCCAGCAGTACGTGACCACCGTCACGTCACGGGGGATCAGCGCGGGCGCCCGGGCGGCGATCTCCGCCGTGGGCAGGTGGACGGCGCCCTCGATGTGGCCCTGCCGCCAGCTCTCCGCGCTGCGGGAGTCGACCACCGCGATCCCCGGCTCCCCCGAGAGCAGGTCGGCGCGTACGTCGGACACGTCGGTCTCGAAGGCCAGGCGGGCGGAGAAGTGGGCGACGGCGGCGGCCGGCTCGGCGGCGGGCGTGTGCGTTACGGCGGACATGCGACCAGGGTGCCCGGCCGGCCTGCCACCTCAGAAGGGGCGTGAACGCCCGATATCGCTAATATCCCGCCATGCTCCCGCTTCCCGATCGGAGCCGTACCGTGTCGGTGCTGGCCTTCGACGGCATGAGCCCCTTCGAACTGGGCTGTGTCGTCGAGGTCTTCGGGCTGCCCCGCCCGGAGCTGGACGTCCCGTGGTACGAGCTGGCGGTGTGCGCCGAGACGCCGGGCCCGCTGCGTGCGGTCGGCGGGTTCACGATCGAGGCGGCGCACGGGCTGGACGTCTTCGCCGAAGCGGGGACCGTGATCGTGCCGGGCGTCCCGGACGTGAAAGCGGAGATCTCTCCCGCGCTCACGGCGGCGCTGCGCCGGGCGCACGAGGGCGGGGCCAGAATCGTGTCGATCTGCTCGGGCGCCTTCGCGCTCGCCGCCGCCGGACTGCTCGACGGGCGGGCCGCGACGACCCACTGGAGGTACGCCGCGCTGCTCCAGAGGCGCTTTCCCGAGGTCAGAGTGGATCCCGGAGTTTTGTACGTGGACGAGGGCGACGTGCTGACCAGCGCGGGCAGCGCGGCGGGCCTCGACCTGCTCGTCCACCTGGTGCGGCGCGACCACGGGCCGAGCGTGGCCAACGCGGTGGCCCGCAGGCTGGTGGTGCCGCCGCACCGCGAGGGCGGGCAGGCGCAGTTCGTCGAGGCGCCGGTCGCGCCGGTGGACGACGGCGACCCGGTGGGCAGGGCGATGGACTGGGTGCTCGCCGATCTCACCCGGCCGGTCACGGTGGCCGCGCTGGCCCAGGTCGCCGGGATGTCGGAACGCGGATTCATCCGGCATTTCGGTCGCCGCACCGGGACGAGCCCCCTGCGATGGGTGATCGCGCAGCGGATCGCGGCCAGTCTGCCGCTCCTGGAGACGACGGCGGCTCCGGTGGAGGAGATCGCGGCCGCCGTCGGGTTCGAGAGCCCGGTGACGTTCCGCCACCACTTCGGCCGTTCGATGCGCACGTCGCCGTCGGCGTACCGCAAGGCGTTCCGGCGTTAGGGGATCGCCAGGGAGAACCACACGGTCTTGCCTCCGGCGACCCGGCTGGTCCCCCAGTGCTCGGCGAGCTGGCTGACCAGATAGAGGCCCCTGCCGTCCTCGTCGAGCAGGCCGGGCTCGCGCACCATCGGCAGCCGGTGGTCGTCGTCGCTGACCTCGCACAGCAGGTGATCGGTGCGCAGCAGCCTGATGGTGATGGGCCGCTGGGTGTGCCGCACGGCGTTGGTGACGAGCTCCCCGGCGAGCAGCTCGGCCACGGGGATCATGGACGTGAGGCCCCATGAGCCGAGCGTCCTGCGGACCAGGCCGCGTACGCGCCACGGCGTCGTCGGCTGGGGCTCCAGCAGCCACTGGGCGACATGCTCGCTGGGGATGCCGCGGAACCGGATGGCCAGCACGGTGACGTCGTCGGTCCTCTCGGCGGACAGCACGTCGTCGCTCAGCGCCTCGATCGAGGTGCCGTTCGCGAGCCTGCGGCGCAGCGACTCCACGCTGAGCCCGATGTCCTGCCCGCGCTCCTCCACGAGCCCGTCGGTGTAGAGGACGAGCATGCTGCCGTCCTCCGCCGCGATCTCCATCGTCTCGAACGGCGTGCGGCCCAGCCCGATCGGCGGGCACCGGGGCGGTGACAGCACCTCCGCCTTGCCGTCCGGTCCCAGCAGGATCGGCGGCAGGTGCCCGGCGCTCGCGATCGTGCACCTGCGCAGCACCGGGTCGTACACGCAGTAGACGCAGGTGGTGAGCGTCTGCGCGGCCAGCCGCTGGGCCATCTCGTCGAGCGAGTGGAGCACCTGCTCGGCCGGCAGGTCGAGCGAGGCCAGGGTCTGCACGGCCGTGCGGAGCTGGCCCATCACGGCCGCGGCGGCCAGCCCGTGTCCCATCACGTCGCCGACGACCAGGGCCACCCTGCTGCCCGGCAGCGGGATGACGTCGTACCAGTCTCCGCCCACCCGCTCGGCGGCGGGCTTGTAGCGGTAGGCGATCTCCAGCCCCGGCAGGTCGGGCGGGTCGCCCGGCCGCATGCCGCGCTGGAGGGTCTCCAGAATCTCGTCCTGCTTGCGGTCCCGTCGCCCGTGGAAGATCGTGAGCGCGGCGGGCACGGCGAACTGTTCCGCGGCGAGCACGTGGGCCTCGCCGAACGGCGGCCGCCGGGCGTCGCGCGCCAGCAGCGCGCAGCCGACGTGTTCGCCGTACGCCCTCAGCGGCACGGCGAGCAGGTGCCCGTCGAGCAGGACCGCCGCACGGATCCCGTCGCCGGCCCAGCGTGGCGGCAGCCGTCCGTCGGGATCGACCCGGTGCCAGACGGCGCCGTCCACGTAGACCGCGGCGGCGTCGGCCAGCTTCGGCACCACCGCCTCGCAGAGGGTCCTCGTCGCCTCCTCCGGGCCCGGGCTCTCGCCCATGGCCCGGACGATCCCGCTGACGTGATTCAGCACAGAGAACGGTTCCCCGTCTCCTGACACGGGCGTGGCCGCTCAGAATTGGTCATGCCGGCAGTTGACGAAGAGCTGGATTTCCGGCGGCGCCTGCGTGGTCGCCGGCGCGTACGAAAGGTGATTCTCCGACAGCACGGTGAAACCGGCGGCTTCGATGACCTCGCGCAACTCGTCGCGCAGATATCCGGTCACCCGCACCGGAGCGCCGAGAAACTGGAAAGGAACGTCGTCGAGGTCGATTTCCACCATGCTCAGCGAGAACAGGCCGCCGGGAGCGAGCACGGCGTGGATCTTGCGGAGCGCCTGCTCGATCTCGGCCCGCGGCAGCATGAGCAGGCTGAAGAAGGCCGTCACGGCGTCGAACACGCCGAGCGAGTCGTCGAGGTCGAGCACGTCGCGTTCGAGGAACGTCCCGGTCGGCACGTTCTTCCGCGCCAGGTCCAGCATGACCGGGGAGATGTCGATGCCGGTCACCTCGCAGCCCGCCTCGGCGAACTGCTGCGCCGTGGGCGCGCCCGTGCCACAGCCGACGTCGAGGACGCGCGCCCCCGGCTTGAGCTGCTTGATCATCCATTCACCGGCGGCCACCTGGCCTTCCTTGTGCGGGAAGGCCTCGTCGTACCGCCCGCCGATGCGGTTGAACGCCTCGGCCTGGATGGCGCGGTACTCCCGACGCGGATTGCCCGGTCCTGATTCGATTGTCATGGTCGCCGCCGTTATTGATCAGCCGTCTTTTGCCTTCTTCTAGATAGGGGACCACACCCGAATAAGTCAAGACACTGCGTCGCTAAATGGGCATTTCGGCCATCAAGTGTGTCAAAGATCGTTGTCAACTTCACTTGGTCGGCATACTGATATATCAGATATCAGACGCGGGAGGTTCCCATGATCGACGAGGTCCGCGAGGCGCTGCGCGGCGTGGTCGCCGTCACCGTCACCCCGTTCGACGACGGCGACCGGATCGACGAGCCGGCGCTCGCGGCCGTCGTCGAGCGGCTGGCGGGAGGCGGAGTGCGCGCGCTCACCCCCAACGGCAACACCGGCGAGTTCTACTCGCTGGACGACGACGAGCTGTCCCGGGCCGTCGCCGTCACCCGGAGGGCCGCGCCGGACGCCGTCGTGATCGCGGGCGTGGGCCACGAGGTGCGCCGGGCCGTACGGCTGGCCGGGGACGCCGCCCGGCAGGGCTGCCAGGCCGTCATGGTCCACCAGCCGGTGCACCCCTACCAGTCGGAGGCCGGCTGGACGGCCTACCACCGCGAGATCGCCCAGGCGGTGCCCGACCTCGGAGTGGTCTGCTACGTGCGCTCCCCCGCCGTGACCGAGCGCGCCCTTCGGGACCTGCTGCGCGAATGCCCCAACGTGGTCGGAGTCAAGTACGCGGTGCCCGACCCGGTGGCCATGGCCGTCCTCGCCGCCGCCGTCGAGGGGCCGGTCTGGCTGTGCGGGCTCGCCGAGACCTGGGCGCCCTTCTTCTGGCCCGGCGGCGCGGAGGGCTTCACCTCCGGCCTGGCGGTCATCGCCCCCGAGCTGTCGCTCGAACTGCACGCCCTGCTCAGGGCGGGCGACCGGACGGGCGCCGCGAAGGTGTGGAGGCTGCTCAAGCCCATCGAGGATCTGCGCGCGAGAAACGGCAGCGAGCACAACGTCTCGGCGGTCAAGGAGGCGCTCGCCCAACTCGGCGTGTGCGGCAGGGCCGTACGCCCGCCGATGACCGAACTGGACGGCCCCGACCGGCAGCGGGTTTCGGACATCCTGCGCACGCTCGCCTGAAGCCGGTTACTGGGCGAGGCGGGCGACCGAGCGCTCGATGTGGCGGCGGGTCAGCCGCTCGGCGAGGGCGGCGTCGCCCGCCTCGACGGCGGCGAGGACCGCCTCGTGCTCCTCGTGCTCCTCGGGCCAGGTGGGCCGGTCCCGCCACAGCACGGTGACGCTGCCGAGCGCGGCGAGATCCTGGAGGGTGTCGAGCTGGGCGACCACCAGTTCGTTGCCGCACCGGCCGTACAGCTCACGGTGGAAACGCCGGTTGGCCAGGCTGAGGGCCGCCGTGTCGGTGCCCGCGAGCAGCGCCCGCGCCTCGGCGAGGGCCGCCCGCGCGCCGTCCGTCGCGTGTCCGGAGGCCGCCGTCCGGCCGATCGCCCATGGTTCGAGCAGCAGCCTGACCTCGTACGCCTTCCGGAGGTCGGCGCGGCCCACCACGCGCACCGTCACCCCCCGGTTCGGCCCGATCACGACCAGCCCGGTGGCGGCCAGTCCGATGAGTGCCTCCCTCACGGGCGTCTTGGAGACCCCGAGCCGCTCGGCCAGGCGGCGCTCCACCAGCGTCTCTCCCTGCGCGAGCCGTCCGGACAGGATCGCGGTGCGGATCGCGTCGGCGACCAGGTCGGTGCGGGTGGTCGACCTGGCCACCGGACTCAGCACGTGCTCAGCGGTCATGCGTACCGGTATACCAATCCCGATCAGTCGACGTCCGGCTCGGGCGCCCCGCCGGACCCCCGCATGAAGTCGAGGTCGCATCCCTCGTCGGCCTGGAGGATGTGCGCCTCGTGCAACGCGCCGTACCCTCGCGTGTAGCGCGGGGGCGGCGGCGTCCAGGAGCGCCGCCTGCGGTCGAGCTCCTCGTCCGCAACCTCCAGCGTGAGGCGCCGCGCCCCGACGTCCAGCGTGATCGGGTCGCCGTCGCGCACCAGTGCCAGCGGCCCGCCGACGTGGGACTCCGGGGCGACGTGCAGCACACAGGCGCCGTAACTGGTGCCGCTCATCCGCGCGTCGGAGATCCGCACCATGTCGCGCACGCCCTGCTTCAGCAGCCGCTCCGGGATCGGCAGCATGCCGTGCTCGGGCATGCCGGGGCCGCCCTTCGGGCCTGCGCCGCGCAGCACCAGAACGCTGCCGGGCGTGACGTCCACCTCGTCGATGCGGCGCAGCAGGTCCTGGTGGCCCTCGAACACCACGGCGGGGCCCGTGTGGCGCAGCAGCCGCGGCTCCGCGGCCACATGCTTGATCACCGCACCGCCCGGCGCGAGGTTGCCGCGCAGCACGGCCAGCCCGCCCTCCGGCGACACCGGGTCGTCCCTGCGCCTGATGACCGCGTCGTCGTACGGCTCCCGCGTCATGACGCCAGAGCCGCCGACCGTGGGCCGGTCGAGGTGGAGCAGGTCCGCGATCCTGTGCAGCAGCGCGGGGACGCCGCCCGCCCGGTGGAAGTCCTCCATGAGGAACGCCCCGCCCGGCCGCACGTCCGCGAGGACGGGCACCCGGCGGGAGGCGGCGTCGAAGTCGTCGAGCGTGAGGCGCACCCCGCTGCGGCGGGCCATCGCGATCAGGTGGATCACCGCGTTGGTCGAGCCGCCCAGGGCCAGCACGGCGGTCACCGCGTCGTGGTAGGCCCTCTCGTCCAGCACCTGCGACGGGCGGGGACCGTGCCAGGCCAGGTCCACCGCGAGCCGGCCGCTCGCGGCGGCCATCCTGGTGTGCGCCGACAGCACGGCCGGGATCGAGGCGGCGCCCGGCAGCGTGAGTCCGAGCACCTCGGCGACCGAGGTCATCGTGGACGCCGTGCCCATCGTCATGCAGTGGCCGGGCGAGCGCGCGATGCCCTCCTCGATCTCCGCCCACTGCTCGTCGCCGAGCTGACCCGCCCGTCGTTCTGCCCAGTACTTCCACATGTCGCTGCCGCTGCCGAGCCGCTGCCCCCGCCAGTCGCCGGGCAGCATCGGCCCGCACGGCACGAAGACGACCGGCAGGTCCGCGCTGATCGCGCCCATGACGAGCGCCGGGGTGGTCTTGTCGCACCCGCCCATGAGCACGGCCGCGTCGACGGGATAGGAGCGCAGCACCTCCTCGGTCTCCATCGCGAGCAGGTTCCGGTAGAGCATGGCGGTCGGCTTCTGGAAGGTCTCCCCCACGGCCATGACCGGCAGCTCCACCGGGTAGCCCCCGGCCTGCCAGACGCCGCGCCGGACGTCCTCGGCCCGCTCGCGCAGATGGATGTGGCAGGGGTTGAGCTGGCTCCAGGTGTTGAGGATGCCGACGACCGGCTTGCCGAGGTGCTCCTCGGCCGCGATGCCGAGCTGCCGGGTGCGCGCCCGGTGGCTGAACGACCTGAGGCTGCCGGTGCCGTACCAGCGATGGCTGCGCAGCTCTTCCGCTCTCATCCGCTCGAACGTACGCCAGCGAATCCTGGTATATCAAGATATCTTCTTCCCTTTGCGCGGAAAGATCCCTAGCGTGGGCCGCCGTGACGATGCACACGGGCACGCTCCGCCCGCGCGGCGGAGAGCAGCGGGTCACGTTCACCGAGCTGTTCTTCGACCTCGTGTACGTGTTCGCGGTCACCCAGCTCTCCCACCTGCTGCTCGGCCACCTGTCGTGGCACGGCGCGGCGCAGACCCTGTTGCTGCTGCTCGCCGTCTGGTGGGCCTGGATCTACACCGCCTGGCACACGAACTGGTTCGACCCCGACCGCCCCTCCGTGCGGATCGTGCTGGTCGCCGTCATGCTGGCGAGCCTGGTCATGTCGGCGGCGCTGCCCCGGGCCTTCGGCGAGCACGGCCTGATGTTCGCCGCGGCGTACGTGGCCGTCCAGGTCGTCCGTACGGCGTGCTCGGTGGCCGCGGCGCCGCGGGGCCCGCTGCGGCGCAACCTGGCGCGCGTGCTCGCCTGGGCGGTGCTGTCGGGAGCGTTCTGGATCGCGGGCAGCCTCACACACGGCCCCTCCAGGGAGCTGCTGTGGGCGGCGGCGGTGGGAGCCGACCTGCTGGCGCCCTGGGTGGGATTCGTCACGCCGGGCCTCGGCAGGTCGGCGACCACGGACTGGTCGATCGACGGCGCCCACCTGGCCGAGCGCTGCCAGCTCTTCCTGATCATCGCGTTCGGCGAGTCGATCCTGGTCACCGGGACGACGTTCGCCGCGCACCCGTCGCCCGCCGCGGGCGCGGCCCTTCTCACCGCGTTCGGCGCGAGCGTCGGCCTGTGGTGGACCTACTTCGGCAGCAGCGCCGAGGCGGGCAGCCGGGTGATCGCCGCGGCGGACGACCCGGGGCGGCTGGCCCGCTCGGCCTACACCTTCCTCCACCTGCCGATGGTCGCCGGCGTCGTCGTGTCGGCCGTGGCCGACGAACTCGTGATCCGCCACCCGGGCGGGCACACCGCGCCCGGGACGGCGATCGCCGTGCTGGGCGGCCCCGCGCTCTTCCTCACCGGGCACGCGCTGTTCAAGCGGGCCGTGTGGGGACGCGCCCCGAGGTCGCATCTCGCGGGCGTGCTCGTCCTCGCCGCCCTCGGGGCCCTCACGCCGCTGGTGCCGCCCCTGGCGCTCGCGGCCTGCGCCACCGCGACCGTGGCGGGCGTCGCCGTCCGTACGGCCGTCACCCGCCGTGGGGAGCCGCGGGAGGGCTAGATGTGCTCCATGACGATGACCGCGGTCGTGTCGGGCTCGAGGGCCTCGAAGACATGGGGGGCGTCGCCGGGATAGGCGATGTAGTCGCCCGGCCCGAGCTCGACCGGTTCCTCCGCGGGCCCGGCCAGCGCCCGTCCCGCGCCGATCAGGAGATGCTCGACCGTGCCGGCCATGTGCGGGTCGGAGGTGCGCGGCCGGCCCGGCTGCGCCGAGATGCGATACAGGTCGCGCCGCGCGTGCGGCGGGCACGAGGCCAGCAGGGTGGCCGAGTAGCTGGCCTGCTCGGAATAGGTCGCGGGCCCCTCCCCCGCCCGGATCACCCGTACGGCCGGCCGGGGCGGGTCCACCAGGCGGCTGAACGGCACGCCGAGTGCGACCCCGAGCGCCCACAGCGTCTCCACGCTCGGATTGCCGACGCCCGACTCCAGCTGAGAGAGCGTGGACTTGGCGATGCCCGCGCGCTTGGCCAGCTCGGTCAGCGACAGACCGGCACGCTCGCGCTCCCTGCGGATCGACGCCGCGATGAGCGTGATCAGGTCGAAGGACGGCCTCTCAGCCACGTGTTCGCTCCACACTTCCGTTTGTTCGACTTGACGAACCGCATCGGTATTGTTCACTCTACTGGACATGCATTCGGTCTGGCGAACACTCGACCGCGGCACGCTCCGCGACATCGCCCTGGTGTGCCTCGCCGACGCCATGGTGGGCGCCGCGTTCGGCGCGATCGCCGTGTCCGGCGGCCTGCCTCCGTGGGTGCCGGTCGTCATGTCCCTGCTGGTGTTCGCCGGAGGGGCGCAGTTCGCCGCGGTCGGCGTGGTGCTGGCCGGCGGCGCCCCGATCGCCGCCGTCGCGGCCGGTCTGGTGCTCAACGCGCGCCTGCTGCCGTTCGGCTTCGCGATCGGCGACGTCCTCGGCGGCCGGTGGTGGACCCGCCTCGTCGGCGCGCACGTCATGACGGACGAGGCGGTGGCCTTCGTGCTTCGCGACGGCGATCCCCGCCGGCGTCACGCCGCGTTCTGGGCCTGCGGGCTCGGTCTGTTCGTCAGCTGGAACGCCGCCGTCGTGCTCGGCGCGCTGGCCGGAGGCGGCATCGGCGACACCGCCGCCCTGGGGCTGGACGCGGCCTTCCCCGCGGTGCTGCTCGCCCTCGTGCTGCCCTCGCTCACCGAACGGAACGTGCAGAACGCCCCCCTGCGCCGGGCCTGCGTCGTGGGTGCGGTGGTCGCTGTGGCGGCCACGCCGTTCCTGCCCGCCGGCCTGCCGGTGCTGCTCGCCCTGACCGGACTGGTGCTCGCCGTGCGCGCACCGGCCCCACTGCCCGACCGGGAGGCCCGCTGATGCCCCTGCTCGCCGTCGTCGCCCTGGCCGCCGGCACCTACGCGTTCCGCCTGGCCGGACCGGTGCTGCGGCACCGCCTCCGGCTGCCCGGCCGCCTGCGCCACCTGCTGTCCGTCGCCGCGACCGTGCTGCTGATCGGCCTGGTCGCCACCTCGGCCCTCACCGAGGGGCACGGCTTCGCCGGATGGGCCAGGCCCGCCGGGGTGCTGGTCGCCGGGATCCTCACGCTGCGGAAAGCGCCGTTCCCCCTGATCGTCGTCCTCGCCGCCGCCACGACAGCGGTCCTCCGCCTCCTCGGCGTGCCCTGACGGGCAAGCGCCCGATCGCATCACAGCGTTTATCGCTACTGGCTGCTCGGCTGTTCCCCAAGGCCGGTGATGTGTTGTGGTCAGGCCGGCTCGTCGACCGGCAGCGACAGGATGGTGGTGGCGTGGTCGATCAAGTGCGTCGCCGTCTTCATCGCGACACCCGTCGCCGGCGACTCACCGGTACCCAGGTTCCGGTCGTACTCGGGGAACGATCCGCCTGACAGTTGTAGCCGGATCCGCTGCCCGACGCCGATCCGGCGAGCGCAGAAATCGAGCGTCAGCTCGACCGTTCGAGCGACGGTCGGATCGGCCGCGAACGGCAGCCGCAGCATCGCGTCGGAGAAGTTGACGGAGATGCCGTCCGCGTCCACCACACACAGCCGCGCATGCAGGTCGGCGTGTGGGTTGTCAGATGTCAAACCGACGCTCAGCGTGGGATTGCCGTGTATCTCGATCGGCCGGTCGAACGCTGCGGTGGTGAAGGTGAGTACATCTCGCCGCTGCTCGCGTGCGGCATTGTCCTGCGGCCCGCTGTTCGGACCGACACGGCGGCCACCGAGAGCGGGCGTCGGATCGTTTGGATCATAGGTGAACGTCGAGAACTCGGTATCGCCGCGGGTGTTCAGCGTTCCACCGGCTCCAAGCCGCAACGTGAGGCGCCCGGAAGCCCTCGGCAGGCCGTCCAGTTCGCGCCACTCGTCGACACCGGCGACGTGCAGCCGGACGGCGGGTCGTGCGAGAGTGGCGACGCCGTCGCGCAGATGGTCGTCGAACCACGCCTGCGTCTCGTCCACCATCGTTGCGGCGGCTACCGCGACGACATCGGTGTGCACCCAGGGACCGAGCGTCAGGGCGACTTGGACACCTCGACCGCGCAGCGCCTGGAAAGCCTCGATGCTCTGCGGCAAGAACACGTCGTAGCTGCCGCCGATCAGCAGCGTCGGCCCCGCGAATCGCTCCAACGCCGCACGCTGGTCATAGGGCCGCCAGTACGGATCGTCCAGATCCGGTCGGCTCACCCAGTCTCGATACCAGGGCGCTGTCGCGCCGAGTAGCTCGGCGCCGGCCAGCAGCGGAATCCGCTGCGCGGCGTCGGCCGGCAGCTCGTCGTCAACGCCGGGACACGGCCGGCGCACCAGGTTGCTCCAGCTCTGACACTCCTGCACGGTGAACGCGCCGGTGCGATAGAACGCCGAACCGAAGTCGTACGGCCCGACCACGATCACCGCGGTCCTCACCTCGGGCGGCGGGTCCTGGAGCAGTGCGTAGGCGCAGTGGGCAAGGTAGGACATGCCGAACAGGCCCAGACGACCGTCGAACCAGTCCTGCCCACGAAGCCAGGCGACCGTGTCGTGACCGTCCGCCGCCTCCTGGACCATCGGTCGCAGCTGACCGTCGGAGTCAGCGGTGCCCCGGCAGCTCTGGAGCAGCACGTGGTAACCGGCGCCGGCGAACAGCCGCCCGAGTAGTAGGTCGTATGGGAAACCACGCCCGTACGGCGAGCGCACGAGAATGGTGGGCGCCGGCCGGTCGGTGTGGGGCGCGTAGTGTTCCGCCGCCAGTTCGACACCGTCACGCATACCGATGCGCACCGTGGTGACCAGACAGTCGGTGCTGCGGGCGCTGATGCCCAGCTGAGCCAGGACCTGGCGCGGATCGGCGAGGTCCGGCCGCCCGTCCGGCGCGAAGTCGAAGTGGGCCTGTTCCGGCACAGGGTTCTCCTGTTCACACATGCTGTCGGGTGCCCGTGGGCGCGGTTCAGGCCGAGACGGAATCGGTGACGTGACGCCATTTCTCGTCGGACTCGGCCAGGACCTGGGCCGCTTGCTGGGCGTAGCCGTAGGCGTCGGCGCCGAGCAGGAGCCGGAGCGGCGCGTCGTCTCGACCGGCGAGATCACGCACGATCCGAGCGATTTTCGCTGGCTCAGCGGCCTTTACCCCAGTGGCCGCGCTCACCGCAGCCGCGTCGCGAAGCATGTCAGCGAACGCACCAACGGTGGACCGGTAGGGCTCACTGATCGGAGGGACAGTCATGGAGGAGCCGGCCCAGTCGGTGCGCATGCCACCCGGTTCCAGGACCGTGACCTTGATCCCGAGAGGAGCGACCTCCTGCGCGAGAACGGTGGAGAATCCTCCGATCGCCCACTTCGCGCTCTGGTACGCGGCCAAGCCGGGCGACCCCACCCGGCCGCCGATGGAGGAGACCTGGAAGATGTGCCCCGAGCCCTGTGTCCGCAGGAACGGCAGCACCGCCTTGGTGACCTGCACGACGCCGTAGAAGTCGGTGTCCATCTGGGCCCGGAAGTCGGCGAGGTCGACATCCTCGATCGCGGCCAGGTCGGCGTACCCGGCGTTGTTGACCACGACGTCGAGGCGGCCGAACGTCGACACTGCCCGCTGCACAGCAGAGTGGACCTGGTCGTTGTCGGTGACGTCGAGCGGCACGGGAAGCACGTGCTCGCCGTAGCGCTCGACCATGTCGTCCAGCTGAGCGGGCTTACGTGCGGTAGCGACGACGCGGTCGCCGCCCTCCAGCGCCACCTCGACCAGAGCCCGGCCCAGGCCGCGAGAACTTCCGGTGACGAACCACACCTTCGACATGATCGAACTCCTTATGTACCGCCGGTCTATTACCTTCGCAAGATAATAGACCGGCGGTATCATGTCAATGTGCCGGCGGCCTATCATGGCGAACATGACGACATTCCGTCGGGCGCGCAGCGAGGAACAGCGGGAGATCCGTCGGCAGGCGATCCTCGACACCGCCGCCGCCATGCTCGACGAGATGCCCGTGAGCAAGGTCAGCCTCAACGAGCTGAGCCGCCGGGTGGGACTGGCCAAGTCACCCCTGCTGCGCTACTTCGAGTCCCGCGAGGCGATCCTGCTCGAACTGTTGGACCGCACCTGGAAACTGTGGCTCGGCCAGCTTTCCGAAGAACTCGCCGTCGACATCGACATCGACGACACCCCCCAGCAGCGCTGCGCGCAGCTCGTCGACACCCTCACCCGCTCGCTCGACCACCAGCGCACGCTGTGCGACCTGCTCTCGGCCCAGGCCGGGGTTCTGGAGCACAACGTCTCGCCGGAAGTCGCCATTCGGTACAAGCACGCGGCCATCGACAACGTGGTCACTCTCGCCGGGCTGATTCGCGGCCCGCTGCCCGAACTCGGCGACCGCGCCGGCCAACTGGCAGCCCAAGCCATCCTGGTGATCGGCGCCATCTGGACGCACTCGGTGCCGTCGCCGAGCATGCTCGCCGCCTATGAGCTCGTCCCATCACTGGCTGAGCAGCGGCTCGACTTCACCAGCACACTGCGGAGCATGCTGACCACCCTGATCATCGGGAACCTCGGCTGTCCGCGGTCGGACGCCTCTCCGTCGTCGACGTCCGGCCAACGCCCCGCCGGGTAGAGCCGGTCTTGCCGATCAAGCGAGAGCGGCTGCGAGCCGCGACGCGGGATCGACGCGGAGTGCTCTCCACGCACGTGGAGGTGGGGTCGCGGCGGTCCACACCGAACCCGAGTGCGGGGCGAGGTGGCCGCCCTTGGCGATGCGGACGAACAGCGGCCGATCGTACGCCCGGCGCCGGCCAGGCCCGCCCGGTAGGCGCGCGGCGCGCACCGGGCCCCGAAACGACAAGACCCGCCTGATCGCGATGATCAGACGGGATCTCGTCAACTTCAGTCCAGCCGATTCAAGAACGGCCCGCTGTGGAGCTATGGGGACTCGAACCCCAGACCCCTTCCATGCCATGGAAGTGCGCTACCAGCTGCGCTATAGCCCCTTGCGACGCAGTCAGTGTATAGGAGTCCGCGCGGGGACGGTAACCGGACGAGCCGATGTCACACAACGGCGGGCATGATACGTCTGCGTGACATGACCATCGAAGTCTTCACCGCGCACCGGAGCCTGCTCGCCGGTGTGGCGTACCGCATCCTCGGCAGCGCCGCGGACGCGGAGGACGTGGTCCAGGAGGCGTGGCTGCGCTGGGCGGAGGTGGACGCCACGTCGGTGGCCGACCCGAAGGCCTACCTCGTGCGTGTCACCACCAACCTCGCCATCGACCGGCTGCGCCGGGTGCGGGCCAGGCGGGAGGCGTACGTCGGGCCCTGGCTGCCCGAGCCGGTCGTCACCGCGCCGGACTCCGGGGAGGCCGCGGAACGCGCCGACAGCGTCGAACTGGCCCTCCTCGTCGTGCTGGAGACGCTGTCCCCTCTGGAACGGGCGGTGTTCGTCCTCAGGGAGGCGTTCGGCTTCTCCCATGCCGAGATCGCCGAAATCCTCGGCCGGGGCGAGCCCGCCGTACGGCAGCTCGCCAGACGCGCCCGCGACCACGTGCGCGAGCGCAGGCCGCGCTTCGAGGTGGACCGGCGCGAGCGGCGCAGGATCACCGAGCGCTTCACCGCGGCCTGTGCGGAAGGGGACGTCGAGGGCCTGACGGCGCTGCTCGCCGCGGACGTCCGCATGGTCGGCGACGGCGGCGGCAAGGCCAGGGCGCCGCTGCGGGAGCTGGCCGGCGCCGTTCCCGTCGCCCGCTTCCTCGTCGCGATCGCGAGCGCGGAGGGCCGCCGGCGCTTCCTGACATCCATCGGCGCTCCCCTGGGCGTGGAGATGGACCTGGAGATCACCGAGGTCAACGGCGGGCCCGCGATCGTCGCCCGGCTGGACGGCCGTCCCGTGACGGTCATCTCGCTGGTGATCACCGATGGTCTGGTGGACACGATCTATCTCATCGCCAACCCGGAGAAGATGTCACGGATCGGGGCCCGGGACGCGTCCGGAAGTGCATGAGAGAAAACATCACGATCGTGGGCGGCGGGCTCGCCGGGCTGACCGCCGCCATCGCCTGCGCCGAGGGCGGCGCGGCCGTCGTCCTGCACGAGGCGCACCACACCCTCGGCGGGCGCGCCCGCTCCACCGCCACGCCGTACGTCGCCAACGACGGCACCCACGTCTTCTACTCCGACGGCCTGCCCTGGCGGTGGCTGGACGAGCGGGGACTGGTCCGGCCGCACGTGCCGATACGGCCGGGCCACCTGGTCCGGGCGCGGTTGCGCCGGGACGGGAGGCTGACCGGGCGGCCCCCGGCACGGCTGCTGCGGATGCTCGCCCGACGCGGTCTCGAGGCGCCGGTGGACGAGGACTTCGGATCCTGGGCCACCCGGCGCTTCGGCGCCGACGCCGCGCGGGCCGCCGCGGGCCTGCTGGGAGTCGTCACCTACGAGTCGGACCCCGGCCGGCTGTCGGCGGCCTTCGCCTGGGAGCGGCTCCGGCGGGCGTTCGCCCCGCGGTACCCGTCCGTCCGCTATGTGGTCGGCGGCTGGGGACGGGTGATCGACCGGATGGCCGCGCGGGCGCGCGACCTCGGCGTCCGCATCGAGACCGGGTCGAGGGCAGACCGGCTGCCGGAGGGCCGGGTGATCGTCGCCACCTCCCTCGACGCCGCCCGCGGCCTGCTGGGCGACGACTCGCTGCGCTGGGAGAGCGGCCGGGCGGTCCTGCTCGACCTCGCGGTGCGCGCCGACCCGCGGGACCTGTTCCTCGTCAGCGACCTGGACGAGGGCGGCTTCCTGGAGCGTTACTCGCTGCCCGACCCGTCCCTCGCCCCGCGCGGGGAGAGTCTCGTCCAGTTGGAGATGCCGATGCGCCCCGGCGAGCCGAAGGCTGCGGCGCTCGCGCGGCTGGAGCGGATCGCCGACCTGGCCCTGCCGGACTGGCGCGAGCGGACGACCTGGCGCCGCGACGCCGTGGCCGCGGGGCGCACCGGCGCGCTCGACCTGCCCGGCACGTCGTGGCGCGACCGTCCGGCGGTCGAGCGCGGCGACGGCGTCTGGCTGACCGGCGACCAGGTGGCGGCGCCCGGCCTGCTCGCCGAGGTGTCGGTCAACAGCGCGCTCGCGGCGGCCCGGGCCGCCCTCGCCGCCCGGCCGCTGTCCCGGCGGGCGGCCTGACGCACGGCAAACGGGCCCTTCCCCCGGAGAGGAAGGGCCCGCGAGCGGTCTTCGGCGGCCACGGTGCCGGAGGTCTCGTCGATCACCAGAGAGCGAGGCCCTCGTCCGCCGCCGAGGCGGCGGACGGAGCGAGGGCTCCGGCTCCGAGTGTGAGGGCGGCCAGGCCGCCCACCACCCACCTCTGCCCCATCAAAATCCTTGCGCGAGCCGGTAGTAGGCCTGGTTCCACCGCAGTTCCTTCGTGAACTGGCGGGAGGTGGTCGCCTCGTCGATGACGAGCAGCTCGACGCCGAGCATGTCGGCGAAGTCGGTCAGCTCCTCCGACCCGACGGCCGAGGAGAGCACCGTGTGGTGCGGGGCGCCCGCCGTGATCCACGACTCGGCGGAGGTGCGCATGTCGGGCCGGGGCCGCCACACGGCGCGGGCGACCGGCAGGGCGGGCAGCGGCTCGGGCGGCGCGACCACGTCGATCTCGTTGGCCACCAGCCGGAACCGCTCGCCCATGTCGGACAGGCCGACCACCACGGCGGGGCCGGGGGCGGCGTCGAACACCAGCCGCACCGGGTCCTCCCGGCCGCCGATGCTCAGCGGGTGGATCTCGCACGCGGGGGTGTCCGCCGCGATCGTCGGGCAGACCTCCAGCATGTGCGCGCCGAGGATGAGCTCCTCGCCCGGGGTGAGGTGGTAGGTGTAGTCCTCCATGAAGGAGGTGCCGCCGGGCAGGCCCGCCGACATGACCTTGAGCGTGCGCAGCAGCACCGAGGTCTTCCAGTCGCCCTCGCCGCCGAAGCCGTAGCCCTCGGCCATGAGCCGCTGCACGGCCAGGCCGGGAAGCTGGCGCAGCCCACCCAGGTCCTCGAAGTTCGTGGTGAACGCCTTGAACCCGCCACCCTCCAGGAAGTGCCGCAGGCCCAGCTCGACGCGGGCCGCGTAACGCAGCGACTCGTGCCGCTCCCCGCCCGCGCGCAGCTCGGGGGCCATCCGGTAGAGGTCCTCGTACTCCTTGACGAGCGCGGACACGTCGGCGTCCGCGGCGGCGTCCACGGCCTCGACCAGCTCGTTGACGCCGTAGGTGTTCACCGACACCCCGAACCGCAGCTGCGCTTCGACCTTGTCGCCCTCGGTCACGGCGACGTCGCGCATGTTGTCGCCGAAGCGGGCCAGGCGCAGCGAGCCGACCTCGGCCCGGCCGGCCGCGGCGCGGGCCCAGGTGGCGATGCGCGCCGCCACCGACGGGTCGCTCACGTGGCCCGCGACGGTCTTGCGCGGCACGCCGAGGCGCGTCTGGATGTAGCCGAACTCGCGGTCGCCGTGGGCGGCCTGGTTGAGGTTCATGAAGTCCATGTCGATGGAGCTCCACGGCAGCTCCACGTTGGCCTGCGTGTGCAGGTGCAGCAGCGGCTTGCGCAACGCGTCCAGGCCGGCGATCCACATCTTGGCCGGGGAGAACGTGTGCATCCACGCGATCAGGCCGATGCAATCGTCGTCACCGTTGGCCTCAAGGCACACGCGGCGGATGGCCGCCGCGTCGGTGAGCACGGGCCGCCACTCGAGCTCGAACGGCAGCGCATCGCCCAGCTGCTCGGCGATGCGCTGGGACTGCTCGGCCACCTGCCGCAGCGTGTCCTCGCCGTACAGGCCCTGGCTACCGGTCAGGAACCATAGCTTCACAGGTGACTCCTCTGTCCATAGACGTTCTGATACCGGTCGTACAAGCGGTCGATGTCGCCCTGCGCGATCGGCAGAGGCTCACCGAGCTGCCGGGAGACATGCACGGTTCGGGCGACGTCCTCGCACATCACGGCGGCCTTGACGGCCGCCTTCGGCGACTCGCCGATGGTGAACACGCCGTGGTTCTGCATCAGCACGGCGCGGGAGCGGTGACCGGTCAGGGTCGCGACGATCCCCTTGCCGATGTCGTCGTTGCCGATGAGTGCGAACGGCCCGAGGGGGATCTCGCCGCCGAACTCGTCGGCCATCGCGGTGAGCACGCACGGGATGGCCTCACCGCGGGCCGCCCACGCCGAGGCGTACGTGGAGTGGGTGTGCACGACCCCGTTGACCTCCGGCATGTGCCGATAGACGTAGGCGTGCGCGGCCGTGTCGCTGGAGGGGGCCAGGTCGCCCTCGACCAGATTGCCGTCGAGGTCGCAGACCACGATCGACTCGGGGGTCAGGTCGTCGTACGACACCCCGCTGGGCTTGATGACGAACAGGTCCTCGCCCGGCACCCGGCCCGACACGTTGCCGGCCGTCCATGCGACGAGGTTGTATCGCACCAGCTCGGCGTGGAGCCGGCAGACTTCCCTGCGAAGTTCATCGATCATGCGCTGGCCTCGTTCCTGATCGCGCGGAGCCGGTGGAGCATCTCGCCGTCCGCGAAGTGGTCGTGCAACCTGCGGTATTCGGCGTACAGCCGGTCGTAGGCGTCGGCCCGCTCGGCGTCGGGCACGTACGCCGCCGCCTCGCGCTTGCCCATGGCCGCCGCGGCGGCGGTGATGTCGGGGTAGGCGCCCGCGGCGACGGCCGCGTGGATCGCCGAGCCGAGGGCCGGCCCCTGGTCGGAGCCGATCACCGACAGCGGGCGGCGCAGCACGTCGGCGTACGTCTGCATGAGGAAGCGGTTCTTGAGCAGGCCGCCGGCGACCACGAACTCCTCGACCGGCACCCCCGACGCCTCGAACGTCTCCACGATCGTGCGGGCGCCGAACGCGGTGGCCTCGATGAGCGCGCGGTAGACGTCCTCCGGGCGGGTGGCGAGCGTCTGCCCGACGATGACGCCGGACAGGGTGTGGTCGACCAGGACCGAGCGGTTGCCGCCGTGCCAGTCGAGCGCGACCAGCCCGTGCTGCCCGACCTTCTGCTCGGCCGCGAGCGTGGTCAGGTAGTCGTGCAGGCCGGTTCCCGCCTCCGCCGCCCGCTCGGCGTACGACGCGGGCACGCAGTTGTCGACGTACCAGCCGAAGATGTCGCCGACGGCGGACTGGCCGGCCTCGTAGCCCCACAGGCCCGGGACGATGCCGTCGCGCACGACCCCGCACATGCCGGGGACCTCGGCGAGCTGGTCGGAGCACATGACGTGGCAGGTGGAGGTGCCCATGATGGCGACCATCTGGCCCGGCCGCACGGCGTCGGCCGCGGCCGCGGTGACGTGGGCGTCGACGTTGCCGACCGCGACCGCGATCCCCTCGGGCAGTCCCGTCCACTCGGCGGCCCGCGCGGTCAGGCGACCGGCGAGGCCGCCGAGCGGAGCGAGCTCCTGGCCGAGCTTCCGGGTGAAACCGGAGAAGGCGGGATTGAGCGCGGCCAGGAAGTCCTCGGACGGATAGGCGCCGTCCTGGTAGACGGCCTTGTACCCGGCGGTGCAGACGTTGCGGGTCTCCACCCCGGTGAGCTGCCAGATGATCCAGTCGGCGGCCTCGATCCAGCGGTCGGCCCGGTCGTACATCTCCGGGTCCTCCTCCAGCAGCTGCAGGCCCTTGGCGAAGGCCCACTCGGAGGAGATCTTGCCGCCGTAGCGCGGCAGCCAGGCCTCGCCGCGCTCGGCGGCCAGCGCGTTGATCCGGTCGGCGTGCGGCTGCGCCGCGTGGTGCTTCCAGAGCTTCGGCCAGGCGTGCGGCCGCTCGGGGAACTCCTCGCACAGCGGATGGCCGTCGGCCGTGGCGGGCAGGATGGTGCAGGCCGTGAAGTCCGTGCCGATGCCGACCACCTGCTCCGCGGGGACCTGCGCGTCGGCCAGGGCCTTCGGCACGGCGTTCCGCAGCACGTCGATCCAGTCGGCCGGCGACTGCAGCGCCCAGTCCGGTCCGAGGCGGACGCCGGAGCCCGGTAACGCGTCCTCGATCACCCGGTGGGCGTACTCGTGCACGGCGCTGCCCAGCTCCGCACCGTCGCTCACCCGCACCACGACGGCACGGCCGGACAACGTGCCGTAATCCACACCGACCACATAACGGTCACTGTTAACGCTCACACTCAACCTCCAGAGGCTCTTGCGCCGACCACGCCCGGAGCGGGGGCCGCCGGCCGGCAATGCGGCCGGCGGCCCGGAAACCGGTTTCCATCGATATACATCAGCGTGCGGTGCCGGCCCTGCGCTTGGTCCACACGTCGAACGCCACCGCGGCGAGCAGCACGGCGCCCTTGACGAGCATGACCCGCTCGCTGGGTGAGCCGATCAGCGACATGCCGTTGTTGATCACCGCCATGATCAGACCACCGGTGATCGCGCCGACCACCTTGCCGACGCCGCCCTGCACGGCGGCGCCGCCGATGAAGGCCGCGGCGATCGCGTCAAGCTCGAAGCTGTTGCCCGCGGTGGGACCCGCCTGGTTGAGCCGGCCGGCGAAGATGACGCCGGCGATCGCCGACAGCACCCCCATGTTGACGAAGATCCAGAAGACCACCGACTTGACCTTCACGCCGGACATCACGGCCGCCTGGAGGTTTCCGCCGATCGCGTAGACCTGCCGCCCGAACACGGTGCGGTTGGCCATCAGCGAGTACGCCAGCACGAGCACCGCCAGCAGCACGAGCACCCACGGCAGGTTCTTGAAGCGGGCGAGCTGCACGACGAGGAAGAGGATCAGCGCGGCTCCGGCCGCCATCTTCAGCGCGAACAGCGCCAGGGAGTCGACCGCCTGGCCGTAACCCTTGCGGGCGCTGCGGGTGCGCCACTGCGCGAAGACCATGCCGGCGATCGCGACGATGCCGACCAGCAGGCTGAACAGGTCGGCGCCCCCTAGAGGGCCGAGACCGATGTTGCCCAGCCAGCCGTCGGTGAAGCCGTTGGCCAGCGTGCGGACCTGGTCGGGGAACGGGCCGATGCCCTGGTTGCCCAGGACGGTGAGGGTCAGCGCCCGGAACAGCAGCATGCCGGCCAGCGTGACGATGAACGCGGGGATGCCGAAGTACGCGATCCAGTACCCCTGCCAGGCTCCGATCAGCGCGCCCGCCACGATCGTGATCAGCAGGGCCGCCGGCCAGGGCACGCCCATGTTCACCATGAGCACCGCGGCCAGCGCGCCGGTGACCGCGACCACCGAGCCGACCGACAGGTCGATGTGCCCCGCGATGATGATCAGGATCATCCCGATCGCGAGGATCAGGATGTAGGAGTTCTGGACGATGATGTTGGAGATGTTCTGCGGCTGCAGCAGTGCGCCGTCGGTCAGCACCGAGAACAACACGATGATCAGCGCGAACGCGATGTAGATGCCGCTGGAGCGCAGGTTGAGCGACAGCCCGCCGAGCGACACCCGACCCGGCCGCCCCGGCGCTCCCCCGCCGCCCTTGGCGCCGACCTCCACGTCGGCGGGCGTGATGCTGCTCATGCGAGCTACTCCTGTCCTTTGGTCATGAGATACATGAGGCGTTCCTGCGTGGCCTCCTCGCGCGGCACCTCGCCGGTGACGCGCCCCTCCGAGAGCGTGTAGATGCGGTCGCAGAGACCCAGCAGCTCGGGCAGCTCAGACGAGATCACCAGCACGGCCTTGCCCTGCTCCGCCAGACGGTTGATGATCATGTATATCTCGTACTTGGCGCCGACGTCGATGCCCCGGGTCGGCTCGTCGAGAATCAGCACGTCCGGCTCGGTCAGGATCCACTTGGAGAGCACGACCTTCTGCTGGTTGCCGCCGCTCAGCTTGCCGACGACGCTGTCGACGCCGGGCGCCTTGATGTTCATGCTCGTGCGGAACTGCTGGGCGACGCGGTATTCCTCGTACTCGTTGACCCAGCCACGCCGCGACAGGCCCTTGAGCCAGGCGGCGCTGATGTTGCGCTTGATGTCCTCGATGAGGTTGAGGCCGTACCTCTTGCGGTCCTCGGTGGCGTAGGCCACGCCGTGTTTGATCGCGTCCTGCACGGTGCGGATCTCGATCGGCTCGCCGTTCTTGAAGATCCTGCCGGAGATGTGCACCCCGTACGTCCGCCCGAACACGCTCATCGCCAGCTCGGTGCGGCCGGCGCCCATCAGCCCGGCCAGGCCCACGATCTCACCGCGCCGCAGCATGAGCGAGGCCCCGTCGACCACCTTGCGCCCGGGCTGGCTGGGGCTGTAGACCGTCCAGTCCTCGATGCGGAACGCCTCCTCGCCGATCGCCGGCGTGCGCGGCGGGAAGCGATTGTCGAGGGCCCGGCCGACCATGCCGGAGATGATGCGGTCCTCCGTCACGCGGTCGGCGGCCATGTCCAGGGTCTCGATCGTGCGCCCGTCACGGAGGATCGTGACGGAGTCGGCGATCGCGGTCACCTCGTTGAGCTTGTGCGAGATGATCACGCACGTGATGCCCTCGTCCCTGAGCCCGCGCAGCAGGTCGAGCAGGTGGGCCGAGTCCTCGTCGTTGAGCGCCGCGGTCGGCTCGTCGAGGATGAGGAGCTTGACCTCCTTCGACAGCGCCTTGGCGATCTCCACGAGCTGCTGCTTGCCCACGCCGATGTCGGAGACCGTCGTCGTGGGGTTCTCTCTCAGGCCGACCCGCTTCAGCAGCTCGCCGGCCTCGTAGTTGGTGCGGTTCCAGTCGATGACGCCACGCGTCGCCCGCTCGTTGCCGAGGTAGATGTTCTCCGCGATCGACAGCTGCGGGCACAGCGCCAGCTCCTGGTGGATGATGACGATGCCGGCGCGCTCGCTGTCGCGGATGCCGCCGAACTCGCAGTGTCTGCCCTCGAAGGTGATCTCGCCTTCGTACTGGCCGTGGGGATAGACCCCGGACAGCACCTTCATCAGCGTCGACTTGCCGGCGCCGTTCTCGCCGCAGATGGCGTGGATCTCACCCCGCCGTACCGCCAGGTTGACGTCCTGCAGGGCCGTCACCCCGGGGAATGTCTTGGTGATCCCGCTCATCCGCAAGATGTGCTCGGTCATGTGCCCCCCGCTCAGGGAGGGCCCGGGGAATCCTCCCCGGGCCCGGATCCCTACTTGAGCTGGTCCTCGGTGTAGTAGCCGCTGCCGACGATGACGTCCTTGTAGTTGTCCTTGTCGACGACCACCGGGTCGAGCAGGTACGACGGGACGACCTTGTTGCCGTTGTTGTAGTCCGTGGTGTTGTTCACCTCGGGCTTCTGGCCCTTCAGCACCGCGTCGGCCATCTTCACGGTCTGCTCCGCGAGCTTGCGGGTGTCCTTGAAGATCGTCGAGTACTGCTCACCGGCGATGATCGACTTCACCGACGCCAGCTCGGCGTCCTGGCCGGTCACGACCGGGTACGGCTGGCCGCTGGTGCCATAGCCGGAGCTCTTGAGCGCCGACAGGATGCCGATGGACAGCCCGTCGTACGGCGAGAGCACACCGTCGACCTTGGCGTCGCCGGTGTAGGTCTTGGTGAGGATGTCCTCCATGCGCTTTTGCGCCGTGGCGGGGTCCCACCGCAGGATGGCGGCCTGCTTGAAGTCGGTCTGGCCGCTCTTGACCTTCAGCGTGCCGTCGTCGATCTTCGGCTTGAGCACCGACATCGCGCCGTTCCAGAAGAAGGTGGCGTTGTTGTCGTCGGGCGAGCCGCCGAACAGCTCGACGTTGAACGGGCCCTTCTTGCCGCTGTCGACGCCGAGGCCCTTCAGCAGCGAGGTGGCCTGCTGCACGCCGACCTTGAAGTTGTCGAAGGTGGCGTAGTAGTCGACGTTCGGGCTGTTGCGGATGAGCCGGTCGTAGGCGATGACCGGGATCTTGTTGTCCGCGGCCTCCTGCAGCTGCGAGGTGATCGCGGTGCCGTCGATCGAGGCGATGATCAGGAGCTTGGCGCCCTTGGTGATCTGGTTCTCGATCTGGTTGACCTGGGTGGGGATGTCGTTCTCGGCGTACTGGAGGTCCACCTTGTAGCCGAGGGCCTCGAGCTGCTGCTTGACGTTGTCGCCGTCGTGGATCCAGCGCTCCGACGACTTGGTCGGCATGGTGACGCCGATCAGGGCACCGGCGTTGCCCGCCGCGGAGGACGCGGACGCCTGGGTGTCCACCGTCTTCTGGCTGGAGCCGCAGGCCGTCATGGTCGCGGCGAGCGCGATGGCGGACACCACGCCCCCGATTCGTAGCAACCTCATATGCATCTCCTTGTTGGGGGTCGCCGCACATCTGGATGCGGCCGATAGAAGGTATAGGACGTATCAAGGAGTTCGGCGGCGCGATCCACCCGAGAACACGCGCTGCAGGAGGATGAAGACGAACAGCAGCAGACCAATGAAGATCTTGGTCCACCAGGAGCTGAGCGTGCCCTCGAAGCTGATGATCGTCTGGATCAGCCCCAGCACGAGCACGCCGAGCACGGTGCCGAGCAGGAAGCCGCTTCCGCCGGTCAGCAGCGTACCGCCGATGACGACCGCGGCAATCGCGTCCAGCTCCATGCCCACGGCGCTCAGCCCGTAGCCCGACAGCGAGTAGAAGGCGAACAGCAGTCCGCCGAGGGCCGAGCAGAACCCGCTGATCGTGTAAACAGCGATCTTCGTACGGGCCACCGGGAGACCCATGAGAAGGGCCGACTGCTCGCTGCCGCCGGTCGCGTAGACGTTGCGGCCGAGCCGGGTGTAGTGCAGCACGTACGCCGCGATCAGCACGACCACCACCGCGATCACCGCGCTCGGGGAGACCGACAGGTCGCCGCCGAGGTTGATCCGCGACTGGGCGATGTCGGTGAACGTCGGGTTCTCGATCGGGATCGACTCCGTGCTGATGGTGTAGCACAGGCCGCGGGCGAGGAACATCCCGGCCAGCGTGACGATGAACGGCTGGATCTCGAAGTAGTGGATGATGGCGCCCATGGCCAGGCCCAGCACCGCGCCGATCACCAGCACCAGGGCCATGACCGCGTACGCCGGCCAGCCGTCCTTCAGCAGGCTGGCGCTCAGCATCGTGGCGAGCGCCACCACGGAACCGACCGACAGGTCGATGCCGCCGGTGAGGATCACGAACGTCATGCCGACCGCGACGACCAGCAGGAACGCGTTGTCGATGAAGACGTTGAGGATGATCTGCCCGGTGGCGAAGTTCTCGTAGCGGATGCCGCCCGCCACGAACATCGCCACGAACAGGCCCGCGGTCACCAGGACCGGGATGTACTTCGGCGGGACCGTACGGCGGAGGTCCCGCAGGCCGGTGATGCTCGTCATGCCGAGACCCTCACCTTCTCTTCGGCCGCCGGGCGCGCCGTCATCGGGCGCCTGCGGCGGTGGAACACCTTCGCGCGGAAGGCCGGGGACTGGATCAGGCAGACGATCGTCACCACGAGCGCCTTGAACAGCAGCGTCGTCTCCGGCGGAACGCCGATCGAGTAGATCGTGGTGGTCAGCGTCTGGATGATGAGGGCGCCCAGCACCGTGCCGCTCAGCGAGAACCGGCCGCCGGACAGCGGGGTGCCGCCGATGACGACGGCGAGGATCGCGTCCAGCTCGATCCACAGGCCGGCGTTGTTGCCGTCGGCGCTGGAGACGTTCGAGCTGATCATGAGGCCGGCGATGCCGGCGCACAGCCCGCAGAACGCGTACACCGTCATGAGCACGCCGCGGGCGCTGATGCCGGCCAGGCGGCTCGCCTCGGCGTTGCCGCCGACCGACTCGATGAGCAGGCCGAGCGCCAGGCGCCGGGTGAGGAACGCGGTGAGCGCGAGCACGACCGCCACGATGATGATCCCGAACGGCAGCGTCAACCAGTAGCCGCCGCCGATCAGCTTGTACGGCGAGCTGTTGACGGTGGTGATCTGCCCGTCGGTGATGAGCTGGGCCAGGCCGCGCCCGGCGACCATCAGGATCAGCGTCGCGATGATCGGCTGGATGCCGATGCCGGCGACCAGGAAGCCGTTCCACGCGCCGAGGACCACCGACAGCACCAGCGCGAGGCCCACGGCCCCGAGGACGCCGCCCACGGAGTTCTGGTCGGACAGGCCGCTGATGCGCAGGCAGGCCAGCGCGCCGGCGATCGCCACGACCGAGCCGACCGACAGGTCGATGCCGCTGGTGGCGATGACCAGCGTCATGCCGAGCGACACCAGGATCAGCGGCGCGCCGAACCGGACGATGTCGATGAGGCTGCCGTAGAGGTGCCCCTCCTTCATCTGGATCTTGAAGAAGTTGTCCGTGAAGAAGAGGTTCAGGGCCAGCAGCGCGACCAGGATGACCAGGGGCCAGAACAGGCGGTGCTTGAGGATCCGGCTCATGATCGGGCTCCGCTCGCGATCGTCTCCGTCAGTGTGTCTGTGGTCAGGCGCTCGTCGTTGTCCAGTTCGGCGACGAGCCGCCGGTCGCGCAGCACGCCGACCTTGTGGCTGAGCCGCAGCACCTCCTCCAGCTCGGCGGAGATGAACAGCACGGCCATCCCGCCGTCCGACAGCTCGGCGACGAGGCGCTGGATCTCGGCCTTGGCGCCGACGTCGATGCCGCGGGTGGGCTCGTCGAGGATGAGCAGGCGGGGCTCCAGGATGAGCCAGCGGGCCAGCAGCACCTTCTGCTGGTTGCCGCCGCTGAGGTTCTTGATGAGCTGGTCGGGGTTGGCCGGGCGGATGTTCAGCGCGGTGATGTACTTGTCGACCAGCTCGTCCTGCTTGCGCCGCGGGATCGGCCGGGTCCAGCCGCGGGCGGCCTGCAGGGCGAGAATGAGGTTCTCCCGGACCGTCAGGTCGGGGATCAGTCCCTCCGCCCGCCGGTTCTCCGAACAGAAGGCCAGCTTCCGGGAGACCGCGGATCGGGGCGTGCGCAGGTTGACCTGCTCACCGCCGATCTTCAGCGATCCGGTGCCGGCGTGGTCGGCCCCGAACAGCAGCCGGGCGATCTCCGTACGGCCCGAGCCGAGCAACCCGGCCAGGCCGACGACCTCGCCCTCGTGAATCGTGAGCGTGAACGGCTGGATGGCGCCGGCGCGGCCCAGGTGCTCGGCCTCCACCAGCGGGGCGCCCTCGCGGGCCGGCGGGCGCTCCTCCAGCTTCTCCAGGTCGGCCAGCTCCCGGCCGATCATCTTGCCGATCAGCTCGACCTGGCTCAGCTCGCTGGTGAGGTACTCCCCCACGAGCGCGCCGTTGCGCAGGACCGTCATCCGGTCGGAGATCTCGTAGATCTGGTCGAGGAAGTGCGAGACGAACAGGATCGCGATGCCCTGCTCCTTGAGCCTGCGCATCACCGTGAAGAGCTGGGCGACCTCCCCGGCGTCCAGGCTGGAGGTGGGCTCGTCGAGGATGAGCACCTTCGCGTCGATGTCGACCGCCCGAGCGATCGCCACCATCTGCTGGATCGCCAGCGAGTACGACGACAGGGGCGCCGACACGTCGATGTCGAGGTCGAGCCGGGCGAGGATCTCCTCGGCCCGGCGGCGCATCGCCTGCCACTGGATGCGGCCGAGCCGGCGAGGCTCACGGCCGATGAAGATGTTCTCCGCCACCGACAGGTTCGCGCAGAGGTTGACCTCCTGGTAGACGGTGCTGATGCCCGCCTGCTGCGCGGCCAGGGGGCTGGAGAAGGCGACCGGCCGGCCCTCCAGCTCGATCTCGCCGGCGTCGATGTCGTAGACGCCGGTCAGCACCTTGATCAAGGTGGACTTGCCGGCGCCGTTCTCCCCCATCAGCGCGTGGACCTCGCCCGGCAGCAGCCGGAAGTCGACGCCGTCCAGTGCCTTCACGCCGGGGAACTGCTTGCCGATCCCGCTCATCCGCAGGATCGGCGCGGGTGCGGCCATGCGGCGCCCCTCTCTGTGTCTCCCGCTCACCGTCGGAGCGCTCACTTCCGCCTGGTCGTGCCGGAGGCGCGGGAAACGCCTCCCTCGTCGCGCTCTGGTCGCCGTGCCTGCCGTGCCTCGCTTCGCTCGGCTGCTCGGGGCGCCTTCAGGCCGCGTCTTCCCTCGTCGCGCTTGGTCGCTTCGCTCCCGCGCGCTCCTCAGTCCAGAACACGGCCGCGCCCTTCGCGGCTCCCGTGCGCTCCTCAGTCCAGATCGGCGGCGCACTCCTCCGGATCGCTCGGTTCTCGTGTCTCGTCGTCGCGGGCAGGGCCGCCCCCGTGGCGGGGGCGGCCCTGAATCCGATCAGTACTTGCGGTTGGGCAGGGCCTCCTTGGCCTGCTCCTGGGTGAAGGTGGTCTCCTCGGTGACCACCCGCTGGGGCACCTGCTCGCCCTTGACGACCTTCTTGGCGAGGTCCATGAGCTGGGTGCCGAGCAGCGGGGAGCACTCGACGATGTAGTTGATCTTGCCGTCGGCGAGGGCCTGCATGCCGTCGTGCACCGCGTCGACCGTGATGATCTTGATGTCCTTGCCCGGGACCTTGCCCGCGCCCTCGATCGCCTCGATGGCGCCGAGGCCCATGTCGTCGTTGTGCGCGTACAGCACGTCGATCTTGGGGTTGGACTTCAGGAAGGCCTCCATGACCTCCTTGCCCTTGGCGCGGGTGAAGTCGCCGCTCTGCGAAGCGATGACCTTGAACTTCGGGTCGGCGGAGATGACCTGCTGGAAGCCGGCCTTGCGGTCGTTGGCGGGCGCGGAGCCGGTGGTGCCCTCCAGCTGGACGATGTTCACCTCGTCCTTGCTGTCCTTGTACTGGTCGACCAGCCACTGACCGGCCTTCTTGCCCTCCTCGACGAAGTCGGAGCCGAGGAAGGTCTTGTACAGGCTGGTGTCCTTGGAGTCGACGGCCCGGTCGGTGAGGATGACCGGGATCTTCGCGTTCTGCGCCTCCTTGAGGACGGTGTCCCAGCCCGACTCCACGACCGGCGAGAAGGCGATCACGTCGACCTTCTGCTGGATGTAGGACCGGATCGCCTTGATCTGGTTCTCCTGCTTCTGCTGCGCGTCGGAGAACTTCAGCTCGACGCCCGCGGCCTTGGCGGACTCCTGGATGTCCTTGGTGTTGGCGGTACGCCAGCCACTTTCCGCGCCGACCTGGGCGAAGCCCATCACGATCTTTCCGTCGTCGGCGGAGCCGCCGCCCGACGCGCTGTCGCCGCCGCCGCTGTTGCTCCCGCAACCGGCCATCGTCAGCGCGGTGGCACCGGCCAGGATCAGTGCCGAGATCCTCTTCAACACTTGGGGGGATCCTTTCTAACTGTTAGCGCTAACACCTAGGGCACAGCGCTCGTTATCCAATGTGTTTCCGTACGGCTAGCGCGCCGCTGTGCTTCCCCTGAGCACGAACTGGGGAGGCACGACGAGACGCTCATGGGGCAGCGCCTCGCCCGACTCGATCTGCCGGAGCAGCACGTCGATGCTGCGCCTGCCGACGGCCCCGAAGTCCTGTCTGATGGTGGTGAGCGGCGGGGAGAAGAACTCCGACTCAGGGATGTCGTCGAAGCCCACGATGCTGATCTGCTCGGGGACCTTCACCCCCTCCTCCGTGAACGCGCGCAGCAGGCCGAGCGCCATCTGGTCGTTGGCGACGAACACCGCGGTGACGTCGCCGGCCATCGCGGCGAGCTCCTTGCCGGCGCGGTAACCGGAACGCGGGCTCCAGTCGCCGGTCAGCATGCCGGGGACGGGCCGCCCCGCGGCGGTCAGCACCGCGCGCCAGCCCTCGATCCGGCCCTCGGCCTCCAGCCAGTCCGCCGGGCCGCTGACATGCCAGACGGTCTCGTGCCCGAGGTCGAGCAGGTGCGAGGTCGCCAGCCTGGCGCCCTCGACCTGGTCGACGCTCACCACGGAGACCTCGCCCTGATGCCAGCCCTCGACGGCCACGGCGGGCATGCCCGCCGGCAGGTCGTCGAGCGCCCGGGCCGCCGATCGCTGCGGGGCGACGACGACGATGCCGTCCACGCCCTGCTCGGCGAGGTAGCCGATCGCGTCGTTCACGCCGGCCCTGTCGATGGTCCGCAGGCTCACGATGCTCACGAAATAGCCCGCGTCCCGCGCCGCCTGCTCGATTCCGTATACCGTGCTGGCCGGGCCGTACAGCGTCGTGTCGAAGCTGACCACGCCCAGCGTGCGCGAGTGCTTGGTGACCAGGGCCCGGGCGACGAGGTTGCGACGGTAACCGAGCTGGTCGATGGCCCGCATGACCCGGGTGCGGGTCTCGGCGCGGACGTTCGGATGGTCGTTGAGCACCCGCGAGACCGTCTGGTGCGACACTCCGGCCAGCCTGGCCACGTCGGCCATGACGGGCGGGCGACGCTCGACGTTGGGTCTCACCGGCACTCCTCTCAACTGCTTGGGAAGACTGTGAGCGTTAACACGACCCCCCGTCAAGGTGGTGGCCGATTACGGTCCGGTCACACCGAAACATCGCGTTAACCTCCTATTGACGGACATGCCGCATCGCCCTTAACTGGTGGCCGAATCCAGCTTGTTAGCGCTCACTTTGCGACCATCCCGTGATGTTTGCGCTAACAGAACCCGGAGGAGCCCCCCAAATGAGCAGAAAGGCCTGGTCACTGGCCTTATCGGCGGCCATGATGAGCGGTGTGGTGAGCGGCGTGCTCTCCACCACGCCGGTTCAGGCCGAAGCCGCCGACCCGATTCCCGCCGGCGCGGTCGTCGACCAGTTCGACACCGCCGCGCTCGGTCCCGACTGGCAGGTCCTCAACCCCGACGACACCCAGTGGTCCCTGGGCGAACAGCCCGGCAGCCTGCGGATCCACTCCCTCAAGGGCGACACCTACCAGAGCGACAACTCGGCCAAGAACATCTTCCTCATGGACGTCCCCGCCGGGGACTTCGAGGTCGTCACGAAGATCAGCGCCCCGGTCGCGCTCGACTACCAGAGCGCCGGCATCTTCGCCTGGCAGGACTGGGACAACTACGTGCGGGCCGGTCTCGCGCACGTCGGCTCGTCCGGGGGCAACGTCATCGAGACCGACACCGAAGTGAAGGCGGCCTTCACCGCGGCCTTCGCGAGCCGCCCCGGATCCACCGGCGAGATCCTCAAGCTGGCGAGGTCGGGCAACGAGTTCACCTCGTCCTACTGGGACGGCTCCGCCTGGGTGCAGGCGTCCAAGGTCACCGCCGCGCTGGACGTCAGGCAGGTCGGCCTGTTCGCGCTGTCCGCGCAGAACGGCACACCGATCGCGGCCGACTTCGACTACTTCGCCGTCAAGGCCGCCGCGGGCAAGACGATCGTCCCGTCCGGCCCGTTCACGCTGCGCGCGGCCGGCTCCGCGCCGTACCTGTCGGCCGCCGAGGACGGGCGGGTGCTCGTCTCCGACGCGCAGGCGATGACGAGCCTCGCGGTCACCGCCGAGGACAAGGGCGACGGCACGGTCGCGCTCAAGGACCTGAACGGCAAGGGCTACCTGCGGGTCGCCGACGACTCCACGCTGCGCATCGGCTCGACGGCTGGATCGTTCCAGCTCCGTGACGCCGGCGGAGGCAAGGTGTACCTGTCGGCCGGGGACAGGCAGGTCGTGGTCAGCGACGGCAGGCTCGTCGCCGGCGGCCAGAACACGACACAGGGAACGAAGTTCCGGGTCGAAGGGTATGCCAAGGACGTCGGCGAGCTCACGGTGGACACCGCCGCCGACGGCACCAAGGTCAGCCCCAACCTGTACGGCATCTTCTACGAGGACATCAACCACGCGGCCGACGGCGGCCTGTACGCCGAGCTCGTGCAGAACCGCTCCTTCGAGTTCAACTCGGTGGACAACCGCAACTACAACGGCCTGACCGCGTGGACCAAGGTCGGACGCGGCGGCGCGACCGGCACGGCCGCGGTGTCCGGCGACCAGCCGCTGAACGGCGACAACCGCAACTTCCTGCGGCTGGACCTCACGAACCCGGGCGCCGGCTACGGCGTGAGCAACGCCGGCTTCAACAAGGGCATCGCGGTCCAGGCCGGCAAGGCCTACGACCTGTCGCTGTTCGCCCGGCGCACCGCCGGCGGCCCGATCACCGCGTCCATCGAGAGCGCGGACGGCTCCACGGTGTACGGCACCGCCACGATCGACGCCCAGTCGGCCGACTGGAAGAAGTACACCGCGACGATCACCGCGAGTGGGACCACCGACGCCGCGCGCCTGGTCGTGCTGGCCGGCGGCACCGGCCGGGTCGACCTCGACATGATCTCGCTGTTCCCCGAGGACACCTTCAAGGGCCGCCAGAACGGCATGCGCAAGGACATCGCCGAGACGATCGCCGCGCTCAAGCCGCGGTTCCTGCGCTTCCCCGGCGGCTGCGTGACCAACGTCGGCACCTACGACCCGTACTCGCTCAACCAGGACCGGCGCCGCATCTACCAGTGGAAGGAGACGCTCGGCCCGGTCGAGGAGCGGCCGACCAACTTCAACTTCTGGGGCTACAACCAGACGTACGGCATCGGCTACTACGAGTACTTCCAGTTCGCCGAGGACCTCGGCGCCGAGCCGCTGCCGGTGCTGTCGGTGGGCGTCAACGGCTGCAACGAGAACCGGCCGCTGACCGACGAGGCCAAGCTCCAGCGGTGGGTCCAGGACACGCTCGATCTGATCGAGTTCGCCAACGGTCCCGCCGACTCCACCTGGGGTGCCAAGCGGGCCGCCATGGGCCACCCCAAGCCGTTCGACCTGAAGTACATCGGCCTCGGCAACGAGGAGATCTACACCGAGTTCTTCACGAACTTCCCCAAGTTCGCGAGCGCGATCCGGGCGAAGTACCCGAACATCAAGATCCTCTCGAACGCCGGCCAGACGTCCCAGGGCAGCTGGTTCGACCGGATGTGGCAGTTCGCCCGTGACCAGAAGGCCGACCTGGTCGACGAGCACTACTACAACGACCCGAGCTGGTTCCTGGCCAACAACCACCGTTACGACACCTACGACCGCAGCGGCCCGCACGTGTTCGTCGGCGAGTACGCCTCGAAGGGCAACACGTACTGGAACGCGCTGACCGAGGCGTCGTACCTGACCGGCATCGAGCGCAACTCCGACGTCGTCGAGCTGGCGTCGTACGCGCCGCTGCTGTCCAACGTCGACTACGTCAACTGGACGCCGGACCTCATCTGGTTCGACAACGACCAGGTCTACGGCTCGCCCAGCTACTACGTGCAGCGCCTGTTCTCCCGCAACGTGGGCGACACCGTGCTGCCGAGCACCTACAAGGCGAGCCCGCTGCCGGTCGACGCCATCAGGGGCGCCATCGGCCTCGGTTCCTGGAGCACCCAGGTCCGCTACGACGACGTCAAGGTGACCGGCGCCGACGGCACGGTCCTGTTCAGCGACGACTTCTCGAACGGCACGGGCAAGTGGACCCCCGGCCAGGGCACGTGGGCGGTGCAGGACGGCGCGTACGTCCAGACGGCCAACGTGACCGACGCCCGGTCCACGGCCGGCTCGACGGACTGGTCCGACTACACACTGGAGGTCACCGCCCGCAAGACCGGCGGCGCCGAGGGCTTCCTGGTGATGTTCGGCGCGAAGGACACCGGCAACTTCTACTGGTGGAACATCGGTGGCTGGAACAACACCCAGTCGGCCGTCGAGAAGGCGACGAACGGCTCCAAGTCGTCGATCGCCACGTCGGGCACCACGGTCCAGACCGGCCGCGACTACAAGATCAAGATCCAGGTCTCCGGTCGCCGCATCACCACGTGGCTGGACGGCCAGAAGATCAACGATTTCACCGACAACGCCTCCGTCGAGCCGCTCTACCAGGTGGTCTCGAAGGACAGCGACACCGGCGACGTGGTGATCAAGGCCGTGAACGTCCAGGACACCGCCGTGCGCAGCACCGTCGACCTCGGCGCCGCCAAGATCGCGCCGAAGGCCGTCGTCACCTCGCTGACCGGCGACCCCGCCGCCGTGAACTCGCTCGCCGAGCCCACGAAGGTCTCCCCGGTCGAGCGGGAGGTGAGCGGATTCTCCTCCGCCTTCACCTATGACTTCCCGGCCCGCTCGGTGACGTTCATCCGCCTCGGCAAGGACACCCGGACCGACACCGCCGTCACCGCCCACGCGTCGCCCACGCAGGTGAAGCAGGGCAAGAAGGTCCAGGTCCACTACAGCGTGGACCCGGAGGGCGCGACCGGTGAGGTGACCGTGTCCGAGGGCGCGACGATCCTCGGCGAGGGCACGCTCAACCCCGGCGGCCAGGGCAAGACCGAGCTCGGTCTCGACCTGCCGGCCGGCACGCACGAACTCACCGTCTCCTACTCCGGCGACGCCCGCTTCCGGCCGTCCGTCACCACGGTGACGCTGGAGGTGAAGCCGTAACAAGCGGCCGTCCGGGGTGCGCCATCGCCCCGGACGGCTCCTCCGCGCGCCCCGCCGGGGGCCTAGACCGGCGGGACGCGGTTTTCCGCCCGGCGCGCTCGCGAGCCGGGCGGAAGCCTTTCAGGGGCGCACGCCCGTGCTCTCCCTGACCACGAGCTCGGGCTCCACCATGCGCCTGGCCTTGCCTTCCACCCCGGCGATGCGGTCCAGCAGGAGCTGGAACGCCTGCCGGCCGACCTCGCCGAAGTTCTGCCGTACGGTGGTCAGGGGCGGCCAGAAGTAGGCCGACTCGGGGACGTCGTCGAACCCGACGACGCTCACGTCCTCGGGGACCCGCCGGCCCGTCTCCCGCAGGGCCCGCAGCACGCCCATCGCCATGTGGTCGTTGGCCACGAAGATCGCCGTCACGTCGGGCTCGCGGGCGAGCCGCTTGCCGATCTCGTAGCCGGAGTACGCGGTCCAGTCGCCGACCAGCGGCTCGGGCACCTCCCTGCCCTCCGCCTCCAGCGCCGACCGCCAGCCGGCCACCCGGCCGCTCGCGTCGATCCAGTTGGGCGGGCCCGACAGGTGCCAGACGGTGCGGTGACCGAGGCTGAGCAGGTGGCGGGTGGCGCGGGCGGCGCCGGCGTACTGGTCCACCGCCGCCACCGGAACCGGCAGGTCCGTTCCCCCGCCGACGTCGACCACCGGGAGCCCCGGGGGAAGGTGCCGGAGCCCCTCGGCGGCCGACTCGTGCGGCGCGACGACGATGACGCCGTCCACCGACTGGGACCGCAGGCGGTCGATCCCCCTGGTGATCCAGCTGCGGTTGAGCGCGGGCAGGCTGGCGATGCTGACCAGGTAGTCGCTGTCCCTGGCCGCCTGCTCGATGCCGAACAACGTGGAGGCCGGGCCGTACAGGGTGGTGTCGAAACTGACGACCCCGAGCACTCCCGAGCGGCCGGTCACCAGGACCCGTGCGGCCGAATTGGGCCGGTAGTCGAGTTCGCGGACCGCCGCGAGAACGCGCGCCCGGGTCTCCGGGCGCACCTTCTCCGGAGCGTTCAGCACTCTCGACACGGTCATCGCCGACACTCCTGCCAGCTCCGCGACGTCCTCCATGACCGCCGCCTTCGGGCGTTCGGTCGGGCTCTCACCAGGCCGGACCTTCGTCATCCGCCGCGCCCCGCTCATTCTGATCAGGTTCCCGAGTGTTTGCGATAACAGCAAGCCGTGTCACTATTGTCATGATCACTGTTGCGTCACGCGCCGATGAGGAACGTTCCGCCCGGTGACCGCGCACGCGCACTGCCCCCAGCTCATGGTATCGCTAACAGGTGCCCCGGCCCCGGAGTTACCTTCGGGCGTCGCGAAGTTCCCCCCTGGCGAGCCAGGCGAGGGCGCACAGAAGCACGATCGCCCCGCCCACCTGTACGGCGGACATGCGCTCGCCCAGCAGCACGACGCCGATGACGGCGGCGACCAGCGGTTCGAGCAGGGAGAGGACCGCCGCCGTGGTGCCGCCGACGACGCGCAGCCCCGCGAAGAACAGCCCGTACGCGAGCGCCGTCGGCACGGCCGCCAGGTAGCCGAGCAGCAGCACGTTGGTCACGGCGTGCCCGGCGGGCAGCAGCCCTCCGGCGGCGGCGAGCGGGAGCAGGCAGGCCGCGCCCCCGGCGAAGCCCCACACGGCCACGCCGTCGGCGGGCATCCGGCGGGTCGTGAGGGTGACAAGGGAGTAGGCCGCCGCCGACAGCAGCGAGTAGCCGGCGCCCGCGGGGGTCACCGTCTGCGCGCCTCCTGTGAGCATGGCAAGACCGGCGACGGCGAGCGCGGCGCTCCCGAGGCCGGTGCGCCCCAGCGGCTCGCCCAGGAAGACCCTGCCGCCGGCCGCCACCAGGAGCGGGGCGGCGCCCATCGTGATCATCGTGGCGATCGCGACACCGGCCTCGGCGATCGCCGCGAAGTAGGCCGCCTGGCACACCGCCATCGCCGGGCCGACGAGCAGCACCACCCGCCAGGAGGGGCGGCTGCGGGCGACGGCGAGCAGGAGCGCCGCGCCGCAGGCGAAGCGCCAGAACGACACCGCGACGGGACTGAGCTGTCCCGCGCCGTGCAGCAGCGCTCCCGCCGCTCCCCCGGTTCCCCAGGCGACCGCGGCGGTGGACACATAGACGAGGCCCTGCCGTACGGACAGGGCTGGAGCATGGTTCATCGACGTCTCTCCAGTGAGGTGGGCCCGATTCCCGCAGGCGGGCAGGGACCACCGGCCGGGCCGCCCTGGCCCGGCTCACCGGATGGCGCCGCCCGCTAGCGGGCGGGGGGCGGAGAGACGATCAATGTCACGCGGGCACCGTAACGTGTCCGCACGGCCGGCCGCATCACCATTTAGGCACTTTCGGGGGTGCCGGTGCGCGCGGCGCGAGCCGGAAGGCTTAGTCTTGCATCGTGGCAGCCCGAGGCGAGGTCAGGTCGCCTCGGGCTGTCCGTTCAAGGAAGCCCAGGATGCGCGACCAGGCGTCGGCGCAGACCTCGGCCAGCTCCGGACGGCCCAGCTCGAAGAAGCTGTGCGGCGCTCCCGGATAGGTGACGAACTCGTGCGCCACCCCCGCGCCTTCCAGCGCCTCGCCGAACGCGCTCACCACCTCGGGGGAGATGCCCTCGTCCGCGCCTCCGAACAGTCCCAGGATCGGCCCGCGCAGCTCGCCCGCCATCTGGGTGGGACCGGGCTTGCCGAACAGCACGTCCGGATAGCCGTACAGGCCGATGGTGCCGGCGAGCCCGAAGGCGGGCCGGGCGGTCATGAACGCGAGCCTGCCACCGAAGCAGAAGCCGAGGGAGACGATCTCCTCGGCGCCCTCAGTCCGCAGGTGCGCGGCGCCGGCGGCGATGTCGGCGAACAGCCCGTCCTTGTGCGCCTTGCCCAGGTGCTCCATGAAGGGGAAGTCGCCGGTCCGCGGGCCGGTCCCGGCCGTACGCCCGAAATAGTCGATGGCGAGTGCGGTGTGCCCCCGCTCGGCGAGCCGTTCTGTGAGGCGCTCGTAGAATCCCGACAACCCCCGGTTGTCCGGCAGGACGAGCACCGCAGGACCGGACGCGCGGCCGGGGCGGGACAGACAGGCCGCGAAGTCCGCGCCGTCGGCCGAGGTCAGCACGAGACGCTCGGTCGTGGCGGTCGTGATCGGAGAACCGTGGACGGGCGGCACGGCGCCGGGCTCGTAACACACGGGCGATACGCCTTTCATCGGAATCGGCAGGTACACCCGTGAGGCTATAAGACGATTTTTGCATCATATCATGACGAAATAAATTTCCGATCTCCGGTATATAACAAGCCCATCTCCCCGAATCGGGGAGATGGGCTTGTCATGGCGGCGTTCGAATCAGATCACCGGACCGGGCGTGTCACGCGGCGGCACCGGCCCGGTGCCGGGGACGGGACCCGTGCCGGGAGCGGGCGGGATCGGACCGGAGCCGGGCGCCGGCAGCGGCGTCTCGCGCGGATACTCGGGGTTCACGGTCTGGGGCGGCATCGGCTCACCGATGTCGTAGCCCGTGCCGGAGCCGCCGGTGCCCGTGCCGCCCTGCTGGTGCGGGCCGGGAACCTCGCCGCGCCAGGCGCCGGTCTCGGCGCCGCGCGACTCGATGAAGGTCTTGAAACGCTCCAGGTCGCCCTTGACCCGCATGCGGACGATCTGCAGCGCGTCCGCCGCCTTCTCCAGGAAGCCCTCGGGGTCGTACTCCATCTGCAGCGTGACGCGGGTCGTGTTGTCGTCGATCCGGTGGAAGGTGACGACGCCGGCCTGCCGCGGCGGGTCCACCGAGCGCCAGGCCACCCTCTCGTCGGGGTGCTGCTCGGTGATCTCCGCCTCGAACTCGCGGCGGACGCCCGCGATTTCGACGACCCAGTCGGTGCGCGTGTCACCGATCTGCTTGACCGACTCCACGCCCTCCATGAACTCCGGGAAGCTCTCGAACTGCGTCCACTGGTTGTACGCGGTGCGGATCGGGACATTCACGTCGACGGACTGTTCGATCGAGCTCATGCCTTCTCCTTCTCTCGTGGATTTCTGCACTACGCCTGCCCTGAGAGATGGACGTAAACCCGGGTGCGCGGCCTCAGCGGGAGGCCGACCTGCGGCGCTTCTCGTGGCGTCCGGCCGGACGGGCCAGGCGCGGCCGGGCCGCGTCGCCCCCGTTGCCGCCGTCGGCCGACCGCGCACGCCGCGTCTTCTCGGCCGACCGGCGCCCCCGTCCCGTGACGAGGTCGCGCACGCCCCGCGAGACGTGGTCGTGCCGCCGGCCGGTGGGCACGGACGACGTCTCGTCTTCCAGGGTGCGGTCGGCCGCCGCGTACCAGCCGGTGACCACCTGTACGGCGAGCGCGGCGAACAGCAGCCCGAACGGCAGCGCCCACCCGCCGCTCACCTGGTGGAGCAGGCCGAACGTGATCGGTCCTGCGCCCGCGATGAGATATCCGGCGCTCTGCCCGAAGGCCGACAACGCGGCGGTGCCCGCCGCCGTGCGGGTCCGCATGGCCAGCAACGCCAGCGCGAGCGGGAAGGTGCCCCCGCCGACGGCCACGAGGATCGACCAGGCCCACAGCGCCTGCCCGGTGAGCAGGCCCGCGAAGCCGGCCGTGTACAGGGCGGCGAAGACGATCACCAGCGGACGCTGGCCGGACAGCCGGGCCGCCAGGGCGGGCACCGCCATGGAGACGGGGATCCCGAGCCCGGTGAACACGGCGAGGACCAGGCCGGCCTGGCCCGCGGTGTAGCCGTTGTCCCGCAGCAGCAGCGGCAGCCAGCCGAACATCACGTACGCGATGAGCGACTGCGAGCCGAAGTATCCGGCCACGGCCCAGGCGAGCCTGCTGCGCAGGAGGCCGTCGGCTCCGGCCCTCGCGGATGTGTCGCGCCGCTCCGGCTCACCGCGCCTGAGCGCGAGCCACGGAATCGCGGCCACGGCGGCCAAGGCCGCCCACACCCCGAGTGCCACATGCCAGTTGCCTCCCGCGGCCTGCTGCACGGGAACGGTCGCGGCGGCGGCGACCATCGTCCCGGCCGCGAGGGCCGTCGAGTAGACGGTGGTCATCGCCCCCGCCCGCCGGGGGAAGTGCCTTTTGATCAGCGCGGGGATGACGACGTTGCCGACCGCGCCGCCCGCCAGCGCGACCGCGCTGGCCGCCATGAACGGCACGGCGGAGTCGACGAGGGAGCGCGCGGCCTGTCCCGCCGCGAGCAGGACGATCGCGCCCAGCAGCAGCCGGTGCTCCCCCATCCTGCGGGACATGGCCGGCGTCAGTGCGCCGAACAGGGCGAAGCTCATCACCGGCAGCGTGGTGAGCAGCCCGGTCATCGCCGCCGACAGCCCCAGCCCCGCGCTCACCTCGTCGAGGACGGTCCCCACGCTGGTCACCGCGGTGCGCAGGTTCAACGCGGCGAGGGCGATGCCCCCGGCGATCAGCCACGCCATCGATCCGCCTTGTGCTCCCGGCACGCCCCTCCGCGTCACGACGGCACTCATCGCCGCAACATCTCCCCTCATCGGGTCATCCTACGATTGACACCATACCAAAGCCCTCATCGCTCCCATTTGTTCCAGCTTCGGAGAACTCGTTACGAACGCCGGACGCCGCGCAGCAGCCACAGGAGGCCGATCACGGGCAGCGCGAGCGGCACGAAGCCATACCCGCTGCCGTACCCCGACCACACGGTGGCCTGCGGAAACGCGGCGGGGTCCGCCAGGCTCAGCGTGCCGACGACCAGCACCCCGGCCAGCTCGACCAGGCAGGCGGCGAGCGCGACCCGCCGTGCGCCCCGGGCCAGCGCCACCGTGAGCACGATGTAGACCACTCCGGCGAACGCCGACAGCACGTACGCCAGCGGCGCCTCGGCGAATCTCGTGGCGATCTGCACGGCGGCGCGGGAGGTCGCGGCCAGCGCGAAGATCCCGTACACGGCCACGAGCACCCGTCCCGGCCCGGAGCGTACGGCCTCGCCGCCCCGGTCCTGCCCGGAAGGGATGCTCATGCCACCTCCTCGCCTTGCGGCTCGGAGTCGCATGAGCGAATCGCACTGTGTCTATTGATTCGCTCGCTACGCTCGCTCATGCCACCTCCTCGCCTTGCGGCTCGGAGTCGCATGAGCGAATCGCACTGTGTCTATTGATTCGCTCGCTACGCTCGCTCATGCGCCGGCGTTCCAGATCTGCAGCAGCCGCCCGGTCATGACGGCCACGGTGAAGGCGGCCACGGCGATGACCCCCGGGCCCCAGCGCGTGCGCTCCGCCCGGCCCCACCACATGGCGGCGGGCGGGATCACCACGGTGCCCGCCAGGTAGCCGATGAAGGTCGCCTTCTCCACCACGTGGCCGAGATCGGCGAGCGCGAAGCCCGCCTGCGCGAGCACGGCCAGCTCCAGCAGCCCCAGCCCGGCCAGCAGCACCGGCCCCATCGGGCGGTCCCGTACGGCGGTGACGACGCCGGCGAGCGCCAGCAGCAGGGCGGCGCCGATCAGCCAGCCCGAATAGGCGCCGTTCATGCCGCGCTCAGGGCGGGGATCGCAGACATGGCCAGTAGGGTATCGGCCCGCACCCCCGCCCTGCCGCACGCCCTGCCATCGCTGCCGCGCGGCCTGCCGGCGCCGTCACACGCCTCGCTAGCGCTGCCGGGTCTCCGCGAGGAGCAGGTCGACCGCGTCCTCCGGCTTCCCGTTGACCGCGTACGCGCCCCGCTGGCGCGAGGCGGAGCTGCCCCGGCGCAGCGCCGCGTCGGCGAGCTCCGAGACGATCTCCCAGTCGCCCAGCTCCTCCAGCGTCGGCCGCAGCTCCTCCAGCATCCAGGTGATGAGCCGCGGGGCGGGCTCGGGCCGGCTCGTCACCGGCGACAGCAGGTCGCCCTCCAGCCCGTCACGGGCCGCACGCCAGTTGGCGGCCCGCAGCAGCGCGAGGCGCTGCTCGCCGACCGGCGGCTCGCCCCGCTCCACCGCCTCCGTCTCCCTCGTCATGAGGGCGCGGAAGAGACCGGCGAGCAGCACCACGTCGTCCGCGAGCGGGCAGGAGTCGCAGATGCGCATCTCCACCGTCGGCACGTGGGCGCTGAGCCGCAGGTCGAAGTAGACCATGCCCCGGTCCTCGATGACGCCGGACGCCACGAGGTCCTCGGCCGTCCTGTCATATTCGGCGGCGTCGGCGAACGGGCCGAGCGGGCCCGCCGTCGGCCAGCGCTGCCAGGTCAGCGCCCGGCTGCTGGCATACCCGCTGTCCTCGTCCATCCAGTAGGGCGAGCTGGCGCTGAGCGCGAGCAGCGGGGGCAGCCACGCCTCCACGCGCTGGGCGGCGAGCACCGCCACGTCCCTGTCGTCGATCTCCACGTGCACCTGCGCCCCGCAGATGAGCTGCTCCTGGGCGAGGAACCGGTAGGACTCCGACAGGTACTCGTAACGCTCCCCCGGAGTGAACGTATAGCCCTCGATGCCGGTGATCGGCGTCGTGCCGGAGGCGATCACGCCCACCCCCAGCGGCTCGCCGGCCGACACGAGCGCCTGGCGCAGCCGCACGATCTCGGCCCGCACGTCGCCCAGGTCCTCCATCGGGGTGCTGTTGGTCTCCACCACCGAGCGCTGCAGTTCGGCCGCGAACCCCTCGTCCGGCAGCCGCTCCAGCATCGACTCCGCCAGCGGCGTCAGCCGCCGGGTCTCGAGATCGACGACAAGGAACTCCTCTTCAACGCCGACAGGCCGTCTCTTCGTCATGACCGATCACTACCCCGGTGGTGCGGAATAGGCCTGACCTGGCCGATCACGCATGGACCGGTGTCGGGGCGCGACCCCCGGGTAGGAGGCGTCTTCTAGGCTTTCGGTCCTTCTGCTGCTTCCTCGTGCCGGCCGTCCTGCGCCCCGACGAGAACCCCGCCTTCTCGGCTCTGCTCGCCCGTACGCGACGCGAACCGCGGCTCGGCGCCGACGGCACGACGGTGCACGCGACCGAGAGCGGTTACGTGGTCGACATCGACCTCGATCTGCTCCAGGAGGCCGTGGCGGCCTGCCCGGGCGAGGCCGAGATCGTGCTGGAGGTCCAGCTCGGCTCGCACGTCGTGTTCGGCGACCCGGTGGCCACCGTCGTGTGCCCCGGTCACGAGGACACGGACGGGGCGCGGTCCGCGCTGCCGGCCGCGATCAGCCTCGACGACCTGCGCGACATCGACGTGGACGCGGGCTACGGAGTGGACGAGATCGGAGCATCCCGGGTCGCAGGCGGTGGCCGGCGAGGGCGCCCCGGTGGGTATCCGGCGTCGCCGCTGATTTCTCCCTGTACGCCGAACCTTTTCCGTGGATGATGGCTCTTATCGGTGGGGGCCCGACATTTCCACTACGGGGAAGGATTCGACATGCCGGTCGACCTGTCCAACGGCAAGCCGCTCGCATGGGATTCGGCGAAACTCGACGCCGACACCAAGGCGATGCTCGACAACCTGCAGCCGAACATCCTGCAGGCGCACGTACGCGAAAGCATGTCCCTGCTGCTCGTGCACTTCGGCGACGGCGCGGACGGCAGGCGCTTCCTGCGCTCCCTCGTGCCGCTCATGAAATCGGCCAGGAAGCACCTGGAGGAGGTCCGCGACTTCAACCGCTCGAAGAAACCCGGCACGCCGTACGTGGGCGTCGGCGTCAGCAAAATCGGCTATCTGAAACTGGGCCACGCCACAACCGAATTCACCGACAACGCGTTCAAGTCGGGGATGAAACGGCGAAAGGACACGTTGAGCGACCCGGCGGTCGGCGCCTGGGAGAAGCACTACCAGGAGGAGATCCACGCGATCGTGCTGATCGGCGACGCCGCACCCGAGCCGGTCGCCGCCACCCGCGAGCGCGTCCTCGCGCTGCTGCCGAAGACCGCGAAGATCGTCGGCGAGGAGAAGGGCGAGGGCCTGCGCGACGCCCAGGGCCGGGGCATCGAGCACTTCGGCTACGTGGACGGCCGCAGCCAGCCGCTGTTCCTCGCCGACCAGGTGGCCGCCGAGTCCGGCACCAACTGGAACCCGTTCTTCCCGCTGAGCCACGTGCTCGTCCCCGACCCCCTTGCTCCCCACCCGAGCCGGCACTTCGGCAGCTATCTCGTCCTGCGCAAGCTGGAGCAGAACGTCCGCGCGTTCCGCGAGGCCGAGGAGGCCCTCGCCGACGCGCTCGGTCTGAAGGGAGACGACCGGCCGCTCGCGGGCGCGATGCTGGTGGGCCGGTTCCGCAACGGCACCCCGCTGCGGCTGCACGGCAAGCGGAGCTCCGAGGGCCATCCGGTGCAGAACGACTTCAGCTACCGCGACGACCCCGGGTCCAAGTGCCCGGTCAGCGCGCACATCCGCAAGGCCAACCCCCGCGACTCTCGGGACGGCGGCCTGGAGCGCGCACTCGGCGTGATGATGGCCCGGCGCGGCCAGACTTACGGCAGGCGCACCGACAAGCCGTGGGACGACGCGCCCCCGACGACCCGGCCGACCGGCGGGGTGGGCCTGCTGTTCATGGCGTTCAACTCCAGCCTGCAGAACCAGTTCGAGTTCACCCAGCAGACCTGGGCCGACAACGCCGATTTCCCGGCCGGGGGCACCGGCCACGACCCCGTGATCGGCCAGGGCAAGCGGGACGTCAAGGTGCGCTATCCGAAGGCGTGGGGCAGCACGAAGCTCAGCACCCCCCAGCACCAGGTCCCCCAGACCGTGACGATGAAGGGCGGCGAGTACTTCTTCATGCCGTCGCTCGCCTACCTCAAGAGTCTGTGATCCTCCGACACCCGCGTCAGGCGCGGAAGCGGCCGGCGTAGACGTTCCGGGCCCGGTGGCAGGTGCATGCGCTCGGGCCCGGAGACGTGGTAGGTGGAGCTATGGGGACTCGAACCCCAGACCCCTTCCATGCCATGGAAGTGCGCTACCAGCTGCGCTATAGCCCCTTGCCACCGCTCCGGGTGTTCCCGGCGCGGCGCTCGGAGAGCATATAGGTATGCCCGTCCGTTTACCTAATCGTCACCAGCCACATGCGTCTCAGCCGTCGGCGGTGGCGGCAGGGCTGTCGTCGCTGCTGATCGGCTCGGGGAGCGTCCCCGCGTTGTGCTCAAGCAGGCGCCAGCCGCGGCGGCCCTCCTCCAGCACCGACCACGAGCAGTTGCCCAGGCTGCCGAGCGCCGACCACAGCTCCTGCGGCAGCCCGAGCAGGCGGCAGATGCCGAGCCGCAGCGCGGCGCCGTGCGAGGCGACGACCAGCAGGCCGCCCTCGTCGAGACGGGACGCCCAGCGCCCGACGGCGTCGGCCACGCGGTCGGCGACGTGCGCCACGTCCTCGCCGCCTGGGGCCTCCCACGCCTCGTACTCGACCGGCCAGCCCGCCCTGATCTCGTCGCGGGTCAGGCCCTCCCACTCGCCGCCGCCGCGCTCGCGCAGGTCCTTGTCCACGGCCACGTCGAGGCCGGTGAGCCGGCCGAGGGCCGAGGCGGTGTCGTAGGCGCGCCGCAGGTCCGAGGAGACGAGCATGGTCGGCCGCAGGGCCGCGAGCAGGGAGGCCGCCCGGGCCGCCTGCGCGATGCCGGTCTCGTCCAATGCGATGTCGGTGTGCCCCTGGAAGCGCTTTTCGACGTTCCACAGCGTCTGCCCGTGCCGCAGGCAGACGACGCGACGGCTCATCGCGCCGCCCCGATGATGGCCTTCGTCACCGGGCCGCTCCGTGCCCGCGCTGCGCGGCGACCCGCTTGACGCTCTCCGGCAGCTCGATGGACGGGCAGTCCTTCCACAGGCGCTCCAGCGCGTAGAAGTTGCGGTCCTCCTCGTGCTGCACGTGCACCACGATGTCGAGGTAGTCGAGCAGGACCCAGCGGCCCTCCCGCTCGCCCTCACGGCGTACGGGCTTGGCGTCGGCCTCCACGCGCAGGCGCTCCTCGATCTCGTCGACGACCGCACGGACCTGGCGGTCGTTGGACGCGGAGCAGAGAAGGAAGGCGTCGGTGATGACGAGCTGTTCGCTCACGTCGTAGGCGATGATGTCGTCGGCCAGCTTCTCGGCGGCGGCCTCGGCCGCCACCCGCACGAGCTGGATCGATCTCTCGGATGCTGTCACGATTCGGTTCTGTCCTCCGTTGACGGGCTCTTCCAGGGTGCACACTCCGCGTGCCCCGTACAACCGGCTTTCCCGGGGAGACCCTACCGGCACACCCTGTCGATTCCGGTGTTATGCCCGGGATCAGGAGTTCAACGTCCTTCCGGGCCCGAGGATTCCATCAAAGGGAAGGCGGCGACGGTGGCGCCGACCCGGATCGTCCCCGGCGTCCGGGGGGCCGCGGCGCCCTCGTGCAGGTCGACGATCGCGGCGAGGATCCTGCCGCGCACGTCGTGCCACAGCTCGGGCTCGACCCACAGCTCGGCGTCGGCCGTCACCCCCTCCTCGCCCGCGCGCCGTCGCCCGGCCCGCTCGCTCAGCGACCGCGCCAGCGCCTCGGCGAGCAGCGGGAAGCCGTCCCGCTGCTCGGTCAGCGGCGTGCCTCCCGCCGCCCGGTAACGGCGCTCCCGGCCGCCGCGCCGGACCCGTACGTCGGCCAGCTCGGCCAGCCCGGCGTCGTCCAGGCAGCGCAGGTGGTGGCTGGCGAGGGCGTGGGAGATGCCCAGTTCGCGGGACAGCTCGGCCGCCGACATGGGCGCGCCCCACATCAGCGAGAGCATGCGCAGCCGCACCGGATGCGCGAGTGCTCTGAGCCTGGGATCCGCCTCCGCCATGGCGGAAAGTTAACACCATCACAACCCCCAAGCATTGACTTGGGGGTAGGTGGCGACGATGATCGCCCGCATGAGAGCCGCCCTCGCCGACCGCAACGCCCGCCGTTATCTGAGCGCCGTCGTGGTCTCCGGTTTCGGCACGATGGCCATGTCCCTCGTCGCGGGCATCTGGGTGAAGTCGCTGACCGGCTCCGACAGCCTCGCCGGCCTCACCGCGTTCTGCTTCTGGGCGCCGACGGCGGCCGGGCCCGCGCTCGGCGCGGTGGTCGACGTTCTCGGCGCCCGGCCCGTGCTCGTCTGGACCAACGTCGTGATGGGGGCGGCGCTCTGCCTGCTCTTCCTGGTCCGCTCCCCCGCCCAGGTCTGGCTGCTGTTCGCGGTGCTCCTGCTCTACGGCGTGAGCTTCGTCGTGCTCGACGCGGCGGAGGCGGCCGTCCTGCCCGCCGCCGTGCCGGAGGCGCTGCTCGCCGAGGTCAACGGGCTGCGCATGAGCGCGTCGGAGGGCACCCGCCTCGCCGCGCCCCTGCTGGGCGCCGGGCTGTTCGCCGCCGCGGGCGGTGACGCGGTGGTCGCGCTCGACGCGGCCACCTTCGCGGCCGGCGCCTGGCTGCTCGGCACGCTGCGCCTGCCGGCCGCCTCCGCGCGGGGCGCCCGCGCGACGCGCGGCTGGGCGGCCCGGACGGCGGAGGGAGCGCGCTTCCTGTTCCGCGACCCGCTCCTGCGCCGCCTCACGCTGCCCGGGGCGGCGCTGATGCTGGTCTCCGGCGTCAACGGCGCGGTCGTCTTCGCCGTGGTCGACCATGGTCTGCACCGGGAGCCGGGCTTCACCGGCGTCCTGTCCGCGATCCAGGGCGGCGGCACGGTCCTCGGCGGTCTGCTCGCGGGGCCGCTGCTGCGCCGGGCCGGCGAGGCGCGGCTGTCCGCCGCCGGAGGGCTCCTGTTCGCCGCCTCGGTGGCACTGCGCGCCGCCCCCTGGGAGTCCGTCGTCACGGCGGCGAGCCTGCTGTCGGGGCTGGGGCTGCCCTGGGTGCTGGTCGCCGCCTTCACCGCCGTACAGCGGATCGCACCCCGCGAGCTGCTGGCCACCGTGTCCGCGACCGCCAACACCGTGCTGTTCGTCCCGACCGCTGTGGGGATGGCGCTCGGCGCCGGGCTCCTCGCCCTGGCCTCCTACCGTCCGGTGCTGTACGCGGCGGCGTTCACCGGCGTGCTCGCCGTGGCCTGCACGGTGCCTTTACGTGCGGGTCAGCCTTCCGGGTCGCGGTAGAGGCCGCGCTTGTTGATGTACTGCACGATGCCGTCGGGGACCAGATACCAGATGGGCTCCCCGGCGGCCACCCGGTCGCGGCACTCGGAGGAGGAGATCGCCAGGGCCGGAATCTCGATCAGGCTGACCTTGCCCGCCGGCAGGCCGGGGTCCTGGAGCGTGTGGCCGGGCCGGGTGCAGCCGACGAAGTGCGCGATGGTGAACAGCTCGTCGACGTCGCGCCAGCTCAGGATCTGCGCGAGCGCGTCGGCGCCGGTGATGAAGTACAGCTCCACGTCCGGGCCGTACGCCGCGCCGATGTCACGCAGCGTGTCGATCGTGTACGTGGGGCCGGGCCGGTCGATGTCCACCCGGCTGACGGAGAAGCGGGGGTTGGACGCGGTGGCGATCACGGTCATCAGGTAGCGGTCCTCGGAGGAGGACACGTTCTGCTCGGCCTTCTGCCACGGCCGTCCGGTCGGGACGAACACCACCTCGTCCAGGTTGAAGTGGTGGGCCACCTCGCTGGCCGCCACCAGGTGACCGTGGTGGATCGGGTCGAAGGTGCCGCCCATCACGCCCAGTCGCCGGATCGCCGTCCCGTTACGCATGGAACGGACGATAACGCCCCTACCGGACCACACGTGAAACCGGCCCTCCCGTGGCGTCCGGGGCTCCCCGCGGCGTCCGCGCGCGTCCGGCCCGTGAGACATAGCATGCGGAACATGACCACTCCCGATCGCAATCGCGTGCAGCTGCCCGGCATCAGCTCGCGAGCCTACGAACACCCCGCCGACCGTTCCGCGCTCGTCGCGATGCGTTCGCTCTCCGGATTCGACGCGGTGCTCAAGCGCACGTCCGGCCTGTTCAGCGAGCGCCGGCTCCGCCTGATGTTCCTGGCCTCCGCGGTGCGCACGACCGACACCCAGTTCCGCGCCCTCCACGACATGGGCCGCGACAGCGCCTACATCCTCGACCTGCACCGGATCCCGGAGATCTACGTGCAGCAGGACCCCAAGGCGTACGCGATGGCGATCGGTTTCGACGAGCCGTTCATCATCGTCTCGACGGGGCTGCTCGACCTCATGGACGAGGAGGAGCTGCGCTTCGTCATCGGTCACGAGACCTCGCACATCCTGTCGGGCCACGCCGTCTACGGCACGATGCTCGCGATCCTGACCCGCCTGGCCACCCGGGTGGCCTGGATTCCCCTCGGCTACATCGGCCTGCGGGTCATCGTCGCCGCCCTGGAGGAATGGCAGCGCAAGGCGGAGATGTCCGCCGACCGCGGCGGCCTGCTCGCCGGACAGGACCCCGACGCCGCGCTGCGGGCGCTGATGAAGCTCGCCGGCGGCTCCCGCCTGCACGAGATGAACATCGAGGCGTTCCTCGACCAGGCCAGGGAGTACGACACCGCGGGCGACGTGCGCGACGGCCTGCTCAAGGTCCTCAACATGCTCGGCACGACCCACCCGTTCGCGGTGACCCGCGTCGCCGAACTCGACCGCTGGCGTCGCGGCGGAGAGTACGAACGGATCATCGCCGGCGCCTACCCGCGCCGCGAGGACGACGCCAACGCCAGCATCACCGAGGAGATCAAGGCGGCGGCCAACTCCTACCGCGAGTCGTGGGCGCAGTCGCAGGACCCGTTCATCGGCGTGCTGCGCGACGTCGCCGAGGGCGCGGTCAACGCCGGCGAGCGTATCTTCAACCGTTTCGCCCGGCGCGAGAACTGAGTCGCGCGACTGGGCCGCAAGAACTGGGCCGCGAGAGTCGGGCACCGGGCAGGCCCGCCGGGACGAGCCGTACGTGCACCGCGGCGGGCTTTCCGCAACCGCTGGAAAAGGCACCCGTTAGAAGAAGAAGGCCACGGCGCGCACCGCCGCCGCGCACAGCGCGACGAAGCCGCCCAGAACGGCGAGCGCGCGCAGGCCCTCCCGCCGCAGGCCGGGGATGGCCGCGCCCGCCCGCTCGATCTCCCGGCCGATGATCGCGCCGCCGACGACGCCGAACGCGACGCCGGCGATGGTGACGGGCACCGGCTGGGACCACCACTCGGGCTCCAGGCGTCCCCCGGAGCCCACCCACAGCGCCGCGAACGCCGCCGCCGCGGCGGGCAGCCCCGGCCACGCGACGGCCGACAGCAGCGAGCCGGTCAGCGTGAGCGGGAACGCCAGCGTGCGCAGGCAGGCGCGGGCACGGCCGGGTTTGCGGCTCCGCACGAGCCAGTGACTGGTCCACACGGCCCTGATCACCACCGCGAGAGCCGCCGTGATCGCGAAGGTGGCGAGCGGATAGACCACGGACGTCACCACGCACGGAACGGCGAGCAGCGCGACCAGGACCAGGGCGGCGTTCCCCGTCGGGATGCCGAGGGCCCCTTCCGGCGCCGCCTCCGGTGCGGTGGCGAGGGCCGTGGCCGCCTTCCCCCGCCGGGGGCGTGCGGCCGAGCCGGGGCCGTCGCCGCGCCGGGCGGCCCGCTCGGCCGCCGGTTCCCGCGCCGTGGTCTCGGCGCCCTTCCTGACCGGCTTGTCCTCCGTCTTGGTGGCCTTCCTGGCCGCGGGTTTCGGCACAGCTTTCGGCACAGCTTTCGGCACAGCTTTCGCCGCCGGCTTCGCGTCGGCCGCCGCACGCGCCCGGGCCGCCTCCGCGGGCGTACGCGCAGTGGTCTCGGCGGCCGTCGGCTCACCCGGCGCGCGCGAGGACTCCCCGGCGGCCCGCGCGAGCCGCGACAGGCGGTCGGCCAGCAACGCGGCGGTCGGGCGGCGGGCGGGGTCGCGATGCAGGGCGGCGCGGACGAGCGGAAGCAGGGCGGCCGGCACCCCCACCAGGTCGGCCTTGCCGTTCAGCACCGCGTACATCTGCGACTCTGCGGTGCCCCGGCCGAAGGTCGGCCGACCGGTGGCGGCGAAGGCCACCGTGGCGGCCCAGCCGTGCACGTCGGCGGGCTCTCCCACGGTCTCGTCGGCGAAGACCTCGGGGGCGCAGTAGCCGGGCGTGCCGAGGAACGTGCCGGTCACCGTGACCCGCGTCGCGTCGAGCACCTGGGCGATGCCGAAGTCGATCAGCACCGGCCCGTCCTCGCCGAGCAGGACGTTGGCCGGTTTGACGTCGCGGTGCACGACTCCGCCCGCGTGGATGATCGCCAGAGCCGCCGCGAGGCCCTGCGCCAGCTCGATGAGCCGGGACTCCGCCAGCGGCCCGTGGCGGCGTACGGCGTCGAGGAGGTTCTCCCCCTCGATGTACTCCATGACGAGGTACGGCCGGTCGCCGGACAGGTCGGCGTCGAGCACCTGGGCGACGTACGGGCTCTCGACCCGGCGCAGCGCCCGCACCTCGCGTTCGAGGCGTAATCGGGCGTCGGGATCGTTCTCGATGGGGTCGCGGAGCATCTTCACCGCGACGCGGTCGCCCCGGCGGCCGACGGCGAGGTACACCTCACCCATGCCACCCCGGCCCAGCCGCTCCAGCAGCGCGTAGGGGCCGACCCGCCCGAGACGTCCAGCCATAGGAGCGCCAACCATAGCGGTCCGGCCGCCCGAATAGGCGGAGGCGCGCCGTTCCACGCGCGTATGAGCCGATACCGACCGGCTCACACGCGGTGGACACGGGCCTGCGGGCCGGGGACGCGGGCCTCGGCGCGCGTCCCGTGCTCACCCGCGTCCGGCGGTCACACCCGCACGTGGCCCTCGCCGGTGTAGATCCACTTGGTGGAGGTGAGCTCCGGCAGCCCCATCGGGCCCCGGGCGTGCAGCTTCTGGGTGGAGATGCCGATCTCCGCCCCGAAGCCGAACTCCCCGCCGTCGGTGAACCGGGTCGAGGCGTTCACCGCGACCGCCGCCGAGTCCACGGTCGCCACGAACCTGCGGGCGGCCTGCTGGGAGCGGGTCACGATGGCGTCGGTGTGGGCCGAGCCATACTTGCGGATGTGCGCGACCGCGTCGTCCAGCGAGTCGACGACGGCGGCGGCGATGTCGAGCGAGAGGTACTCGGTGGTGAAGTCCTCCTCGGTGGCGGCCACGACGTCGGCGCCGTAGGCCCGCACCCGCTCGTCCCCGTGGACGGTCACGCCGGCGTCCTTCAGCGCCGTCAGCGCCCTGGGGACGAACGCGTCGGCGATGGCGGCGTGCACGAGGAGCGTCTCGGCCGTGTTGCACACCGAGGGCCGCTGCGCCTTGGCGTTCACCAGGATCTTCAGGGCGGTGTCGATGTCGGCGTCGGCGTCCACGTACACGTGGCAGTTGCCCACTCCGGTCTCGATCACCGGCACGGTCGACTCCTCGACCACGCTGTTGATCAGCGAGGCGCCGCCGCGCGGGATCAGCACGTCCACCAGCCCGCGGGCGCGCATCAGGTGCTTGACCGACTCGCGGGTCTGGCCCGGCACGAGCTGCACGGCGTCCGCCGGCACCTCGGTCGCCGCCAGCGCCTCCTGCATCACCCGCACCAGCGCGGTGTTGGAGGAGTACGCGCTGGACGAGCCGCGCAGGAGCACGCCGTTGCCGCTCTTGAGGCACAGCGCGGCCGCGTCCACGGTCACGTTGGGCCGGCCCTCGTAGATGATGCCGATGACGCCGAGAGGCACCCGCACCTGACGCAGCTCCAGGCCGTTGGGCAGCGTGCTGCCGCGCACGACCTCGCCGACCGGGTCGGGCAGGTCGGCCACCTGGCGGACGGCCGCCGCGATCTTTGCGATCCGGGCGGCGTCGAGCCGCAGCCGGTCGATCATCGCTTCGGAGGTGCCGTTCTCCCTGGCCCGGTCCACGTCCACGGCGTTGGCCGCGACGATCTCGTCCGTGGCCGCCTCCAGGGCGTCGGCCACGGCGCGCAGCGCCGCGTCCTTCGGCGCGCGCGGCATCGGCGCGAGCACCGTCGCGGCGTCCCTCGCCGCCTGCGCGACCTTCAGAAATTCCTCTGCCTCAGACATTGCCTCGCGCTCCGTCACTTGTGGTGGTGAACAGGCTCCAATATCACGATGTCGTCCCGGTGGATCAGCTCGCGCTCGTACTCCGGGCCGAGTGTGCTGGCCAGCTCCCGGGTGGAACGGCCGAGCAGGTCGGGGACCTCCCCCGCGTCATAGTTGACCAGACCGCGGGCGACGACGGCGCCCGACGGCGCGCACAGGTCGACCGGGTCGCCCGCGGCGAAGTCGCCCTCGACCTTCACGACGCCCGCGGGCAGCAGCGACTTGCGCCGGTCGACCACGGCCTCGACCGCGCCCGCGTCCAGGTGCAGGCGGCCCCGGCCGGTCGTCGCGTGGGCCAGCCACAGCAGCCGGGTCCCAGGGTGGCGGCCCCCCGGGTGGAAGCAGGTGCCGATGTCGGCTCCCGCGAGCGCCTGCGCCGCGTGCGCCGCCGCCGTGAGCACGACCGGGACGCCCGCCCCGGTGGCGATGCGGGCCGCCTCCACCTTGGTGATCATGCCGCCGGTCCCGACCCGGCCGGAGGTGCCCAGCTCGACGCCCTCCAGGTCCTCGGGCCCCCGGACCTCGGCGATCCGCTGGGCGCCGTCCTTGCGCGGGTCGCCGTCGTACAACGCGTCGACGTCCGACAGCAGCACCATGCCGTCGGCGTGGGTGAGGTGGGCCACCAGCGCCGCGAGCCGGTCGTTGTCGCCGAACCGGATCTCGTCGGTGGCCACCGTGTCGTTCTCGTTCACCACGGGGACGATGCCGAGTTCGAGCAGCCGGGCCAGCGTCCGCTGGGCGTTGCGGTGGTGTGAGCGGCGCATCATGTCGTCGGCCGTCAGCAGAACCTGCCCCACGCGCAGGCCGTACCTGGCGAAGGACGAGGTGTAGCGGGCGACCAGCACGCCCTGCCCGACCGAGGCGGCCGCCTGCTGGGTGGCCAGGTCCTTGGGCCGGGCGCGCAACCCTAACGGCCCGAGCCCGGCGGCGATCGCTCCGGACGACACCAGCACGATCTGCGTGCCGGCCGTGCGCCGGGCCGCCAGCACGTCGACCAGCGCGTCCACCCGGTCGACGTCGATCGTGCCCCGCGGCGTCGTCAGCGACGACGACCCCACCTTGACCACCAGCCGCGCGGCCTCGCGGATCCGTTCCCTGCCAGTCACGCCATCTCCCACTCCGGCCCCCCGATCAGCCGAGCCTCGCGTCGGTGCCGCGCGGGCCCATCGTCGCCTCCGTGGCCTGCGACGGCTGCCAGTCGAAGACGTAGCCGCCCTCCATCGGACCGATGATCACCTCGGCGCCGGCCGTCGCGCCGGCCTTGATCAGCTGTTCCTCCACGCCGAGCCGTTCGAGCCGGTCGGCCAGGTAGCCGACGGCCTCGTCGTTGGAGAAGTCGGTCTGGCGGATCCACCGCTCAGGCTTCTCGCCGGTCACCTGGAAGCGGTTCTCGTCGATCCGGCGTACGGCGAACCCGGTCTCGCCGAGCTGCCTGGGCCGGATGACCAGCCGCGTGGGCTCCTCCACGGGGGCCTGCGCCCGCGCCGCCGCCACCATCTCCGCCATCGCGTACGCCAGGGGCCGCAGGCCCTCGTGGCTGGCCGCGGAGATCTCGAAGACCCGCAGTCCGCGCTCCTCCAGCATGGGCGTGACGATGTCGGCCAGGTCCCGCCCGTCGGGGACGTCCACCTTGTTCAGCGCGACCAGCCGCGGGCGGTCCTGCAGCGAGCCGTACGCCGCGAGCTCGGCCTCGATGACCTCGAAGTCGGTGACCGGGTCGCGCCCCGGCTCGATCGTCGCGCAGTCGAGCACGTGCACGATCGTCGAGCAGCGCTCGACGTGCCGCAGGAACTCGTGACCGAGGCCCCGGCCCTCGGACGCCCCCGGGATGAGCCCGGGCACGTCGGCGACCGTGAAGACCGTCTCGCCCGCCGTCACCACACCGAGGTTGGGGATGAGCGTCGTGAACGGATAGTCGGCGATCTTGGGGCGGGCCGCGGAGAGCGCCGCGATCAGGGACGACTTGCCCGCGTTGGGGAACCCGACCAGCGCCACGTCGGCGACGGTCTTGAGTTCGAGCACGATCTCGGCCTCGTCGCCCGGCTCGCCCAGCAGCGCGAAACCCGGGGCCTTGCGCTTGGCGTTGGCCAGCGCGGCGTTGCCGAGGCCGCCGAAGCCGCCCTGCGCGGCGACGTAGCGGGTGCCGACGCCGACCAGGTCGACCAGCACCTCGCCGGTCCTGGCGTCCTTCACGACCGTGCCGTTGGGCACCGGCAGGACGATGTCCTCGCCGTTGGCGCCGTCCCGGTTGGAGCCCATGCCCTGCTTGCCGTTGCCCGCCCGGCGGTGCGGCCGGTGGTGGTACTCCAGCAGGGTGGAGGTGTTGGGATCCACCTCCAGGACGACGTCGCCGCCGCGTCCGCCGTTGCCCCCGTCGGGCCCGCCGAGCGGCTTGAACTTCTCCCGGTGAATGGAGGCGCAGCCGTTGCCCCCGTCACCCGCCTTGATGTGCAGGACGACGTGGTCCACGAAGTCGGCCATCAGCCGCTCCCCCTAACTGCCGTATGAAAAAACGAATGAGGCGGACCGAATGCTCGATCCGCCTCATCGCGCTGCTTGTTGGTGTCCGGGCGGATCTACTCCGCGGCCGGGACGATGCTCACCGCGCGGCGACCGCGCTTGGTGCCGAACTGCACCCGGCCGGTGGCCAGGGCGAACAGCGTGTCGTCGCCACCACGGCCGACGTTGTCGCCGGGGTGGAAGTGCGTGCCGCGCTGACGGACGATGATCTCGCCCGCGTTCACCAGCTGACCGCCGAAACGCTTCACACCGAGGCGCTGAGCGTTCGAGTCACGGCCGTTCCGGGTGGACGAGGCGCCCTTCTTGTGTGCCATGGTTCACTCCCTTTCGGGGGTAAGCGGGGGTCGTCCCCCGGGAAACTACTGTCCGGGGTTGATGCCGGTGACCTTGACCTGGGTGTACCGCTGGCGGTGACCCTGGCGCTTCTTGTATCCGGTCTTGTTCTTGTACTTCAGAATCCGGATCTTCGGCCCCTTGGTCTCGCCGAGGATCTCGGCGGTCACCTGGAACCGGGAAAGCGTGGCGGAGTCGGTGGTGACATCGCCGTCGTTGACGACGAGCACCGCCGGCAGCGACACCGAGGAGCCAACCTCGCCGGCGACCTTGTCCACCTCGAGGACGTCCCCGACGGAGACCTTCTGCTGCCTGCCGCCGCAACGAACGATCGCGTACACCGCGGAACCCTTCTACTGGCTAAATGCTGAGATGCCGCGCCCCGCATCCAGCTGCTGTCGATACACGACCGGCGATCCGGGCAGGCGCGCGAAGCCAGGCGCGCCGACACCAGGCGCACCGGTTGACTAGGGTACCGGATATCCGGTACCCAGGTCGAACCGAGCGGACCGCCGGGTGACAGAGTCGTTACTCCGCCGTCTTCCTGCGGGAACGTCGCCGTCCCCGGGAAGACGACGCGGAGCTGTCGCCCCCGTCTGAGTCGGTGGAATCGGCGTCGATTGCGTCGGTGACGCTCTCGCGCACCGAGCCCGCCGCCGCGGCGACGGAGCCCTCGCTCGTCGCCGCCATCTTCTCGGCCACCGCCTTCTCGATGGCCATCTTGCCCTGCGTGCCGCGCGGCTCGGGCTTCGCCTCGACCGGCTCGGTCGAGACGATGATCCCGCGCCCGTGGCAGCAGTCGCACGGCGTGGAGAACGCCTCCAGCAGGCCCTGACCGACCCGCTTGCGCGTCATCTGCACCAGACCCAGCGAGGTGACCTCGGCCACCTGGTGCTTGGTCCGGTCCCGTGCCAGGCACTCCAGCAACCGCCGGAGCACCAGGTCGCGGTTGCTCTCCAGGACCATGTCGATGAAGTCGATCACGATGATGCCGCCGATGTCCCGCAGCCTGAGCTGGCGGACGATCTCCTCGGCCGCCTCCAGGTTGTTGCGGGTGACGGTCTCCTCGAGGTTGCCGCCCTGCCCGGTGAACTTGCCGGTGTTGACGTCGACGACCGTCATCGCCTCGGTCCTGTCGATCACCAGCGAACCGCCGGACGGCAGCCACACCTTGCGCTCCATCGCCTTGGCGATCTGCTCGTCGATGCGGTAGGCGGAGAACACGTCGGTCTCCTCCTCCCACTTCGACAGCCGCTCGGCCAGGTGCGGGGCGACGTAGCGGACGTACTCGTCCACCGTCGTCCACGCCTCGTCGCCCTCGACGACCAGCGAGCTGAAGTCCTCGTTGAAGACGTCGCGGACCACCCGGACGGTCAGGTCGGGCTCGCCGGACAGCAACTCCGGCGGGCTGGCCGACTTGGCCTTGCGCTGGATGTTCTCCCACTGGGCCGACAGCCGGGCGACGTCGCGGCTGAGCTCCTCCTCCGAGGCGCCCTCCGCCGCAGTGCGCACGATGACGCCCGCGTTCTCCGGCATGACCTTGCGCAGGATCTGCTTGAGCCGGGCCCGTTCCTTGTCGGGCAGCTTGCGGCTGATCCCGGTCATCGAGCCGTCCGGCACGTAGACCAGGTAGCGGCCGGGGAGGCTGATCTGCGAGGTCAGCCGGGCGCCCTTGTGGCCGATCGGGTCCTTGGTGACCTGGACGAGCACCGACTGCCCGGACTTCAGCGCCGCCTCGATCCGCTTGGGCTGGCCCTCCAGCCCCGCGGTGTCGAAGTTCACCTCGCCGGCGTACAGCACGGCGTTGCGGCCCTTGCCGATGTCCACGAACGCCGCCTCCATCGAGGGCAGCACGTTCTGGACCTTGCCGAGGTAGACGTTGCCGACGTACGACTGGCTGGACTCCCGGTCGACGTAGTGCTCGACGAGGACGCCGTCCTCGAGCACCGCGATCTGGGTGCGGCCGCCGTGGCGGCGCACGACCATGATCCGCTCGACCGACTCGCGCCGGGCCAGGAACTCCGACTCGGTGATGATCGGGGGACGGCGGCGGCCCAGCTCGCGGCCCTCGCGGCGGCGCTGCTTCTTGGCCTCCAGCCGAGTCGATCCCCGTACGCCCTGGACCTCGTCCACGGAGGTGGACCTGGTGGCGCGGGGCGCCCGGATGCGGACGACGGTGTTCGGCGGGTCGTCGGGGGCCAGCTCGGCCTCCTCGGTGCCCCGGCGGCGACGACGGCGACGACGGCGGGTGCCGGTCTGGCCCTCGGAGTCGTCCTCCGCCTGCTCGCGGTCGTCGTCTTCCGCCGACGCGGCCTGCGGCTCGTCGGCCTCGCCCTCCTGCTCCTCGCCGTCCTCGGCGTCCCTGGCGCGGGCACCGCGTCCGCGTCCGCCCCGGCGGCGGCGACGGCGACGGCTGCCGCCCTCGCCCTCGGAATCGTCCTCGCCGGGCTCGGCCGTCTCCTCCGGCTCCTCCGCCTCCTCGTCCTCGGCCTGCACCGGCTCGGCCGGGGGCGACGCGGGCCTCTGCACGGGCACCGCGAACGGATCGGGGGCCTGGAAGAGCGGCTGGAACAGCGCCGACGGCGCCTGGAAGGTCACCGAGGGCACGGACGGCTGCCGCGCGGACAGACCGAAGGGGTCGGCCACCACGTCCGGCCGCCCGCCGTCCTCCTCGACGTCGGCGTTTTCGATGTCGATGTCCTCGATGTCGAGCGGCTCGTCGTCCAGCGGCTCCTCGTCGGGGAGGTTGAGCCGCAGCGCGGCGGCGACCTCCGCCTCCGCGGCGCTCATCGCCCTGGATCGTTCCGGCTCCGGCTGCTCGGCGCGGGCGCGGCGGCGGCGCTTCGGAGCGGCGGGCTCCTCGGCCCGGACGTCCTGCACCGGCTCATCAGCCTGCACCGCTTCGGCCTGCTCCTGCTGCTGGGACGGCTCGGGCTCGTCGGTCCGCTTGCGGGACCGGCGGCGCCGCGTGGGTGCGGCCGGCTCGTCGTCCGCGGCCGTCGTGGTCTCCGCCGCAGCAGGCGCCGTCTCCGCGACAGTCTCCGCCGCAGCCGGCGCAGGCGGCTCCTCGGCGACCGGCTCCTCGACGGTCTTGGTGCGGCGGCGCGTGACCCGCTTGGGCCGTTCCTTCGCGACCGGCTCCTCCTGCGCGGGGATCTGCGCGGCGGGCTCTGCCACCTCCGGCGCAGCGCTCTCTACAGCCTCCGCCGGCTGTGTGCTCTCCGCGGCCTTCGGCAGGGCGGCCGCGGCCACCGTTGTCACCGGCGGCGGCAGGTCGTCAGGCTCGGGCGGGGGCCCGGCCGGGCGGCTCGCCGCCCGTCGGCGCGGGGTCGTGGACACGCCGGACGGACCGGAGGAAACCACGTCTCCCCCGGCCTGACCGCGTTCTTCTGTTGTCGTGTCACTGTCAAGGCTCACAGCCCCGTCAGTGGGCTCGTTGTCGAGCATGCGGGCGCTCTCCCGTCAGCCTCCGGGCACGTTGCCGCGCCGCGCGGAGGCTCTCGTCTCTCGCGGTCCGCCGGGCTTCCTGTCGGCGCCTCGGCGGCAAGTCTTATAGGTCTCCGCCTGCCCGGTCGAAGGCGAACGGGTCGGCGGGCTCACCGGTCATCGCGTCGAGCGGCCCCTGCGCCAGCCTGGTCACCGCTGCGGGTGACGGCGGCGCGAAGCCTGCCACGAGACGCAAACCCATGAGCACGTCATCGGGCCGGACGGCAGGTGTTTCGTGCCGAACAACCATACGAAGTATGACACACGGTTGAACGGTCTCCTGACCTGCCGTAATTCCCGGCCCCTCCACGACGGCCAGCGAACGCACCGCCTGGCGTGCGTCGAACCGCCGCATTCCCTTCTTGGTCAGGCGCTCGACCTCCACCAGGTCGGCCGCGAGGAACTCCTTCACCGCCCGCTCGGCCTCGCCCGGATCGGCCCCGGGGAGCCGGAGCTCCCACGTCGAGCCCTCCAGCCGGTCGGCCAGGTTCCCGTCCCGCGCCTCCACCACGTCGAGCACGTCCAGCCCCGGCGGCAGCGAGGCGTCGAGGTCGTCGCGGACCCGCCGCGGGTCGCACGGCCGGTTCACCCCGATCTCGAGGTACTCGGCCTCGCTCGCCACTCCGGTGGGGGCGGCGCCGGCGTAGGAGATCTTCGGGTGGGGGCTGAAGCCGGCGCTGTAGGCCACCGGGATACCGGCCCGCCGCACCGCCCTTTCGACGGCGCGGGAGATGTCGCGGTGGCTGGTGAAGCGCAGGCGGCCCCGCTTGGCGTAGCGCACGCGAAGGCGCTGCACGGTGGGTTCGGGCGCGGGCCCGTCGGGAACGGGTTTCAGAGTTCCGTCGTCCTTCCGCTGTCGGTCGATCGTCTTTCAGGATAGGCCGTGAGCGTCAAATCACGGTGAGTGGCAGCAGTTTCCTGCCCGTCGGGCCGATCTGGATCTCCGTCCCCATCGTGGGGCAGACACCGCAGTCGTAGCAGGGCGTCCAGCGGCAGTCCTCGACCTCGACCGTGTTGAGCGCGTCCTGCCAGTCCTGCCACAGCCACTCGCGGTCGAGGCCGGCGTCGAGGTGGTCCCAGGGAAGCACCTCGTGCTCGTCCCGCTCGCGCGTCGTGTACCAGTCCACGTCGACCGGCTCGTCGGCGAGGGCGCGCTCGGCCGCGGCCATCCACCGCTCGAACGAGAAGTGCTCGCTCCAGCCGTCGAACCGGCCGCCGTCCTCCCAGACGGCCCGGATGACCCTGCCCACCCGGCGGTCGCCCCGCGACAGCAACCCCTCCACGATCGACGGCTTGCCGTCGTGGTAGCGGTAGCCGATGGCCCTGCCGTACTCCTTGTCGGAGCGCAGGGCGTCGCGCAGCGCGCGCAGCCGGCGGTCCACCGTCTCGTGGTCGCACTGGGCGGCCCACTGGAACGGGGTGTGCGGCTTGGGCACGAACCCGCCGATGGAGACCGTGCAGCGGATGTCGCGCGAGCCCGTCGCCTCGCGGCCGGCCTTGATGACCTTCTTGGCCAGGTCGGCGATGCCGAGGACGTCCTCGTCCTCCTCGGTCGGGAGACCGCACATGAAGTAGAGCTTCACCTGCCGCCAGCCGTTGGAGTAGGCGGTGGTGACCGTGCGGATCAGGTCCTCCTCGGTGACCATCTTGTTGATCACCTTGCGCATCCGCTCGGACCCGCCCTCCGGCGCGAACGTGAGACCGGAACGGCGGCCGTTCCTGGACAACTCGTTCGCCAGGTCGATGTTGAACGCGTCGACCCGGGTGGACGGCAGGGACAGGCCGACCTGGCTGCCCTCGTAGCGGTCGGCGAGACCCCTGGTCACGTCGGCGATCTCGGAGTGGTCCGCGCTGGACAGCGACAGCAGCCCGACCTCGCTGAAGCCGGACTCCTTGATCCCCGCCTCGACCATGTCGCCGATCGTGGTGATCGACCGCTCCCGCACCGGACGGGTGATCATCCCCGCCTGGCAGAAGCGGCAGCCCCGGGTGCAGCCCCGGAAGATCTCGACGCTGAACCGCTCGTGCACGGTCTCGGCGAGCGGGACCAGCGGCTTCTTCGGGTACGGCCACTCGTCGAGGTCCATGACCGTGTGCTTGAAAACGCGCGTCGGCACGCCGTCGCGGTTGGGGACGACCCGCATGATGCGGCCGTCCGGGTGGTACTCGACGTCATAGAACTTCGGGACGTACACCCCGCCGGTGGAGGCGAGGCGCAGCAGCAGCTCGTCGCGGCCGCCGGGCGAGCCCTCGGCCTTCCATTCGCGCAGCACCTCGGAGATCGCGATGGCGATCTGCTCGCCGTCGCCGAGGACGGCGGCGTCGAGGAAGTCGGCGATCGGCTCCGGGTTGAACGCGGCGTGACCGCCTGCCAGCACGATCGGGTCCTCGTCGGTGCGGTCCGCCGCCTCCAGCGGGATCCCCGCCAGATCGAGCGCGGTGAGGAGGTTCGTGTAGCCGAGTTCGGTGGCGAACGACACCCCGAGGACGTCGAACGCGCGAACCGGCCGGTGCCCGTCCACGGTGAACTGCGGGACGCCCTCGGACCGCATGAGCGCCTCGAGGTCGGGCCACACCGCGTAGGTGCGCTCCGCCAGCGTCTCGGGCAGCTCGTTGAGGATCTCGTAGAGGATCTGCACCCCCTGGTTGGGCAGGCCGACCTCGTAGGCGTCCGGGTACATCAGGGCCCACCGGACGGTCGCCTCGTCCCAGTCCTTGACCGTCGAGTTCAACTCGCCCCCGACGTACTGGATCGGCTTCTGCACCTTGGGCAGCAGCGGCTCCAGGCGGGGAAACAACGACTCGACAGACATGCATCCAGGGTATCGGCTCCGGGGAGTGGCCCCTGCGGATCTTCCGTCCTCAGAAGGGGTGCCAGATCCGGTCGTCGCCCGCGCGCAGCGAGGCCAGGCGGTGGCGCAGTTCGGCGTGCGCCGCCTCGTCCCGGTGACCGATGCGCAGCACGGCCGTCAGCGTCTGCAGCTCCCTGATGTCGCGCAGCACCGGATAGCCCGGCCAGTCCCTGACATCGCACCCGTACGCCTGGGCGAACCCGTCGCGCTGCGCGTCCGACAACCCGAACCTGGCGCCCTGCAGGGTGGGCACCAGGTCGATCTCGCGCGGCCCGGCGCTGGCCGAGTCCCAGTCGCACAGCAGGATCCGGTCCGCGGTGCGGATCAGGTTGCCCCGGTGCGCGTCCCCGTGGATCAGCCCGTACGGCAGGGCGAACTCGACCCGCTCGTAGTACGCCTCCTCCAGCTCCGCGCACCGGCCAAGCAGCCACTCCCGCTCCTCGCCGTCCAGCACGAGACTGGCCCGTACGGCCCGCCGCACGCGTCCGAAGGGATCGTAGGTCGGCAGCGCGAACGGGGCCGGCGGCAGGGAGTGCAGCCATCGCAGCAGCAGGCCGAGCGGGACCGGGTCGCCGTCGTCCGCGCCGTCCTCGTAGTGCCAGAAGGTCGCCAGGCAGCCCTCGACGGCCAGCGGCTGGCGCACGTCGAGCGGCAGCGTGACGGGGAAGCCCTGCTCGTGCAGCCAGCGGGTGACCTTGAGCGAGGTGACCAGGCGGTCGTACTTGCCGGGGGTGCCGGTCTCCGCGAGGCGGACGACGACCCCCTCGCCCGGCAGGTGGTACACGGTGTTGGCGAAACTGCGCAGCAACCGGGCGCCGTCGGCGCTGAGCCCCGCCTGGCGGCACGCCTCGGCGAGCGCGGGCGGGGTGCCGGCGACGGTGGAGACGCTCATGCCGCCTCCTCGCCCAGCGGCTCGGAGTCCGGTCGTGCCGGAGGGGCGCAGGTCGCCACCTCGCGGTACGCGCCGTGTCCGTTGATCCGCTCGCTTGGCTCGTTCATCGCAGGTCCCCCTCGCCGCGCCGCACCGCGGGCGGGGCCTCGGACGGGGCCTCGGACAGCGCCTCGGGCAGCGCCCGGGCGGCCGACTGCGGCAGGCCGGTCGCGCAGAACGACTCCAGCCGCTCGGCGAGCGCGCCGCGCACCATCGCCCGGGTGGACTGGAGCGTCTCGGCCAGGCTGTCGATCCTGCGCTCGGGCGGCAGGGCCAGCAACGGGGTCAGGGCCTGCTCGGCCCCGCCGGGGTCGTCCTCCATCAAGTGCGCGACCGCGAGGTGGGCCCCGGCCATCGCCTCGCAGCCGTACGACCTGTTGTGCCGGTCCTCCCGCTCGTACAGGCCGAGCGCGGTGCGGGCCTGCTCGATCGCCTGGGCGGGCTGACCGAGGTGCAGGTGCGTGACCGCGGTGTAGTACGCGTGCTTGGCGGGCCGGAAGGCGAACTCCCCGGCGAACCCGTCGTGCAGCTCGTCCCCGCTGCCCGACTCCCGGGCGTCCGCCGCCTTGAGCAGGTCGTCCTCGGCCTCGCGGGTCCAGCCGAGCATCGCGCCCGCCCGCGCGCGCAGCATGTGCAGCCGCGCGCCGCCCTGGCCCCGGGGCAGCTGCGTGAGGCCGTCCTCGGCGTAGCCCGCGGCGTCCTCGTACCGCCGGTCCCACAGCGCGACCGACGCCTGCATGCCGCGCGCCCAGCCCATGAGCGACCGGTGGCCGGCGATCCTGCCGTACGTCCACGCCGCGCGGGCGAGGGTGTCGGCGGGCACCCGGCGGCCCATGTCCATGCTCGCGTTGGCCATCAGCCCGCACAGCGCCCCCGCCAGGAAGTACAGCTCACCGGCCTGGGCGGGGTGGACGCGCCGTTCCAGCGCCCGGCGGGTCTGCTCCTGCAACGCCCGCATCTCCACGAACAGCGGCAGCGGCGCCTCCCAGACGTACCGCCGGGACAGCCAGATCACCTGCGTGCGCAGCCGTTCCAGCGTGCTGTCGCCGACCTCGCTGGTCTCGACCCGCTCGGCGTGCTCGCTCGCCTCCTGGGCGGCGGCGCTGATCAGGTCGGGCGCGGCAGGGCGCCGCCACGCCTCGGGGCGGCGCATCTCCGGGGGCGTGTAGTCCCGGGCGAACCCGAGCTGCACCGGGCCCGTCTCGAACAGGCGGCACAGCAGGTCGGTGTAGTCACGGTCGGGCCGGGCCCCGGCCTCCCACTCCCGCCAGGACCGCTCGCTCAGTCCCCTGCGCTTGATCTGCTCGCGGTCGCACATCGCGTGGAAGCGCTCGATCGCCTCCTCGACCGTCCACCCGTACGCCAGCCGCAGGCACTTGAAGCGGGTCAGCTGCGGGCAGCAGAGGTGGATCTCGTCGGCGATCTGGTGGAAGACGGGGGTCGTCGGCGGCTCCCCGAGAGCGGCGAGGGTGCGCTCGCGGATGCCGCCGGCGATCTGGATGGCGGACCGGTCCCCGCCGCGTGAGGGTGTCGTCATCGGCTCTCCCAGTGGTGACACCCGCACGCTAACGCCCTGCATGTCACGAACCGGTCACCTCGCGCACTGCGAGTCGCTCTCCTCCAGCCGGAGAGGAACGACCGTCCCGCCGCGGCGCAACTGGGCCGTGAAGAGCTGCCCGCACAGGCTGGCCGGCGTCTCGGCGAACCACACCGTCGGCGGGTCACCCGCGGCCGCGGCGGCCCATCGTCCGCCGCCGTACACGATCCGGTAGTCGGGGAAGGCCCTGCGCAGCAGGTCAAGGGCGCGCTCGCGCTCCCGCACCTCGTCGTCCGGAGTCACGGTTCCTCCGTAATGGTTCGTTCAACCCCCGAACCTGTTCTGTTCCCATGATGTTCGCGGAGTGGAGCGCGCACCAGTGAGAGCGGGGGTCCGCCACCCTGCGGACGGCTCTCATGCGGGCGGCACAGGTCACACGGGCCGCGATCGGAGATGGATCGCCTGCAGGATGGCCACCGCCGTCATGTTCGCGAACGTCGCCGTGCCGCCGTAGGAGACGAACGGCAGCGGCACGCCGGTGATCGGCATGATGCCGATGGTCATGCCGACGTTGACGAGCGTCTGGAAGGCCAGCCACGCGACGATGCCGCCGGAGACGAGCGCGCTGAACCGGTCGCCGCACATCCGGGCGATCCGCGCGCCGCGCAGCAGCACCACGCCGAGCAGGGCCACCACGGTGACCGACCCGATGAAGCCGAGCTCCTCGCCCGCGACGGTGAAGATGAAGTCGGTGTGCTGCTCGGGCACGAAGCGTCCCGTGGTCTGGCCGCCGTGGAACAGGCCCTTGCCGAACACCTCGCCCGACCCGATCGCCACCAGCGCCTGCGTGCTGTTGTAGCCCACGCCGCGCGGGTCGCTCGACGGGTCGATGAGCGCGGTGAACCGCGCCACCTGGTAGGGCTTGAGCAGCCCCAGCGACCACACCGCCATCGCCGCGAGGCCCGCGAGCAGCGCCCCGGCCACCACCCAGCGCTTGCGAATGCCGGCGAACACGATGATCGCGCCGGTCGTCGCCAGCAGCACCATCGTGGTGCCGAGGTCGGGCTGCAGCATGACCAGCGCCGCCGCCGCGCCCACCACCGCGAGGGACAGCGCGACTCCGGCGGCCCTCGGCCGGTCCTTGGTCTTCCCCTTCTCCGACGTCGGGGCCAGCAGCCGCGCCAGCATCACCACCAGCGCCGGCTTCATGAACTCGGCCGGCTGCAGGGCGAAGCCCCCGCCCAGGAGGATCCATGAGTGGTGGCCGTTGATCGTCGATCCCATCGGGCTGATGACCAGGATCAGCCCGATGACGGCGATGCCGTACAGGACCGGCGCGTACGTGCGCAGCCAGCGGTAGTCGCTCACCGCGACCGCGCTGTAGAGCGCCAGGCCGATGAGCAGGTTGAGCACGTGCTTCTTGGCCATGCCCGTCGGCTCGATCGACGACCACGTGCGGGTGGCCGACCACACCAGCAGTGTGCCGATCGCGCTGAGCGCGACCACCGCGCCGAACAGCAGCCAGTCCATCCGCCAGACGACCGATCCCCGGCCGACGACCCGGCTCGCGAACGACCTCCGCCGTACCCCGATGGCTTCAGTCATGGCAGGTCCGCCTCACTGCGTTTCGCGGCTGATGGCCGGCAGCCGCGTCACCGGTTTGCCGTCCGGAAGCGCCGGCTTGAGCGGCTTGCCGTCGTCCCCCTTGCCGAGGCCGAAGATCCCCTCCCAGATGCGCCGCACCGCGGGCGCGGCGGTCGAGGCGCCGAAGCCACCCTGCGCCACCATGACCACGGTGACCAGCCGCGGATTGTCCGCGGGCGCGAAGGACGCGAACCATGACGTGTCCTCCTTGCCGTAGACCTCTGCCGTACCGGTCTTGCCGCCGATCTTGACGATGTTCATCGGGAACCCGCGGAACGCGCCCGCGGCGGTGCCGTCCGAGGGCACCTCGCTGAGCGCCTTGCGGATGTAGGTGCGGGTCTCGTCGTTGACCGGCAGGTGCCCCACGACCGGGACCGGGATCTCCTGCTTAAGGGTGCCGTCGGGACGCATCAGCGCCCAGCCGACACGCGGGCTGCGCACGTTGCCGTCGCCCAGCAGCGCCGCGTACGCCCGCGCGAGCTGGAGAGGGGTGACCAGGACGTCGCCCTGGCCGATCGAGAGGTTGACCGCCTCGTAGGCGTGGAAGATCATGCCCTCCAGGCAGTTCTCGTTGGCCAGCCTCTTGGCGAACGAGGCCCGGCTCTGGTCCTTCATCTCCGGGTAGCCGATCTTGGCCCGCTTGCACATCTCCGACTTGGTGGAGTTGTACAGGTCGAGCTTCCACGAGCGGGTCGGGATGCGGCCCGCGGACTCGCCGGGCAGGTCGATGCCGGTGCGCTTGCCGAAGCCGTAGGCCTTGGCCATGTTCGGCATCGGCTCCTTGACCTTGGCCTTGGGCGTCTTGCCGCCGTCGCGCAGCCACTCCTCGTACCCGGCCTTGTAGAACACGGTGTCGCACGACTTGACCAGCGCCTCGTGCAGCGAGATCGCGCCCAGGCTCATGCCGCCGGCGTTCGGATACGAGCGGCCCTCGACGTTGTAGGAACTCGGGCACTGGTAGGTGCCGTGCAGGGGCTCGCCGTCGGCGACCATCGCCGAGACCGAGCTGATCTTGAAGGTCGAACCCGGCGCGTACTCGCCGGCGATCGCCCGCGACACCAGCGGCTTGCCCGACTTGTCCGACAGCAGCCGCCGGTAGTCCTTCTCCGAGATGCCGCCCGTCCAGACCTTGGGGTCGTACGTCGGCCGGCTGGCCATCGCGATCACGCGCCCGGTCTTCACGTCGAGCACCACGCCGGCGGCGCCGTCCGAGTTCGGCACCTCCCGCATGGCCTGGTCGAGCGACTTCTCGACGACGCGCTGCACGTTGGCGTCGATGCTGGTCACCAGGATGTCGCCGGGCGCCGGGTCGGACTGCTGGTTGACCGAGATGACCTTGCCCATCCGGTCGACCTGGACGTTGCGCAGGCCGGGCGTGCCGCGCAGGGCGGAGTCGTAGGTCCGCTCCAGCCCGTCGCGGCCGGTGAGGTCGACGCCCGAGTAGTTGGCCTTGAGACCCTCGCGCTTTTCCAGCTCGCTCTGCGTCACCGGCTGCAGGTAGCCGAGGAGCTGCGCGGCGTCCTTGCCGTTGGGATAGTCGCGGATCGCCTGGATGTCGGCCGTGACGCCGGGGAAGTCCTCCTGGCGTTCCAGGATCTGCAGGGCCGACCGCGGATTGACGTTGTCGGCGACCGGGATCGGCGTGTACGGCGAGCCGGGCCAGCACGGACGGCTGACGCCGGGGCCGCACGCCCGGATCTCCTGCTTCAGCTTCGACATCGGCACCTTCAGCACGGCGGACAGCCGGCGCAGGACCGCGTCGCCGCCGTCCGGCATCCGCTCCAGCCGGCCGCGGTCAACGGAGACCACCAGCGTCGTACGGTTGCGCACGAGCGGGCGGCCGGAGGAGTCGAGGATCGCCCCCCGCAGGGCGGGCACCCGCACCTCGCGGGTGCGGGTCTCCGTCGCGACCGTGACGAACCGCGACCCCTGCACCACCTGCACCTGCCACAGCCGGACGACGAGCACCACGATCATCGCGATGACCAGCACCTGCAGGACGAGCAGGCGTCCGCGCAAACGTGTCATGCCGTCCCCCGTCTCCAGCTCGGCACGAGCTCGCCACCGCCGGCGCGTCTGCGGTGGCCGCCGTGCGTGATCTTGACCGCCCGGAGCACCAGCGGAGCGGCCACGAGATTGCAGATCGCGGCCCGGGGCCACGCCGTGGCCAGCACCGGCCAGGTGACCCCCGGAGCGCCGATCAGCGCGCCCAGCCCCGCCAGCATGCCGGGCGCGACCACGGCGCACGCCGCCACCGCGAGCAGCGGCAGGCGCTCTCCCACCCGCCCGGCCGCGTAGCCGAGCGCGCACAGCACCAGCGCGTACTGGCCCAGCGTGTGGTTGGAGGGAGGCAGCAGGTCGTAGGCGAGCCCTCCGCAGAAGCCGATCACCGCGCCCGGCACGGCCCCGCGCCTGGTCGCGAGCGCGGCGACCGTCAGCAGCACCAGGTCGGGCGCCCAGGAGAACAGCAGCCGGTTGACCACGCTGACCTGGAGCACCAGAGCGACGAAGAGCAGCAGCGCGGCGAGGAGGTTGCGGGCCATCGGTCAGTTCCTCTCACCGCGGCCGTCGTCCGCCGCGGCGCCGTCGTGCCGGCGAGGCGCGTGGCGGGGCTCGTCGGCCGCGGGCCGTTCACGGGCGGCGGGCGGCTCCTGGACGTGCTGCTCTTGCGCGTGCTGCTCCTGGGCGTACCGCTCCCCGTCCACGGCCTGCGTGCCGTGCCGGCCGCGCCGCTCGCGCGCGGCCTCGGGCCGGCCCTCACGCGCCTGCTGGTCGGTCGTGGCCCGCGACTCGTCGCCCGCGCCGCGGCCCCGGTCGCCCCGGTCACCCCGGTCACCCCGGTCGCCGAGCCCCCACTCGGCCTCCAGTGAGGCGCGCCCCTGCCCGCGGCCGTCGTCGCCGCGCCGCTGGTCCTCGCGCGGTGGCTTCGGCGGCGGCGGCTTCGGCGGCAGCACCGCGTCGCGCGGATCGCGCTTGGGCGCCGCGACCACCACGCCGACGACGTCCAGCGCGGAGAAGTCGGTGAAGGGCCGCGCGTAGGCCGTCCTGGTCACCTCGCCGGGCGTGTTGTCCACCCGCTCGACCACGCCGATCGGCACCCCCGGCACGTACGGCTTGCTCTGCTGGGAACCGAACGAGACGATCCGGCGGCCCACGCCGATCGGCACGGTGGAGTCGAGCAGGCGGAACTTGATGAGGTTGCCGCCGCCGCCCGCCTCGCCGAGGCCGCTCACGACGCCGAGCTCGTTGCCGCCCTCCAGCCTGGCCCCGGCCGACAGGGCCGGGTCGGTCAGCAGAGCCACTGTCGAGCCGGCCGGGCCTGTCTGGACGACGCGGCCGACCATCCCGGCATCGCTGAGCACCGTCATGTCGGGCCGGATCCCGTCGCCGGTGCCGGCGTCGATCTCGACCGTGTCCTCGAATCCTGCCACCGTACGCCGCGCGACGACCTGGGCCGACACGACGCGGTAGCGGCCGAGCCCCGCCAGCCCGAGCATGCGGTCCAGCTTCTCGGCCCGCGCCTTGTCGAGCTGCTGCGCCGACACCTCGTCCCGCAGCCGCGCGTTCTCCTTGCGCAGGTCGGCGATGGCGCGCCGGGCGGAGGGCGCGTCGCGCAGCATGCCGACGAATCCGGTGATCGGCCGGGTGACGGCGGCGCCGACGCGCTCGACCTTCCCGAACACGGCGCCCGCGAAGTCGCGCACCGGGCCGAGGACGTGGTTGTTCCCGGCCCGGTGATCCACAGTGATGAGGATCAGCGCCACAGCGAGGAGGAGTCCGAGCATGAGACGGGCGCGGCGGGTGTCTCTCATGACGCTCCTTAGTTGCGGGGCTCCGGCACGAGCACCTGCTGGAGGGCTTCAAAGTCCTCCACGCACCGCCCGGAGCCGAGCGCGACCGAGTCGAGCGCGTTCTCGGCCAGGTGGACCGGCATGCCGGTCTCCTCGCGCAACCGGTCGACCATGCCGCGCAGCAGGGCACCGCCACCGGTCACGGCGATCCCCCGGTCCATGAGGTCGCCGGACAGCTCCGGCGGGCACTTGTCCAGCGTCGACTTCACCGCGTCGACGATCGCGTTGACCGGCTCGGCGATCGACCGGCGGATCTCCTCTGCGCTGATGACGACCGTCTTCGGCAGGCCGCTGACCAGGTCACGGCCGCGCACCTCGGCGTGGAAGTCCTCGCCGGTGACACAGGCGGACCCGACGGCGATCTTGACCTCCTCCGCCGTGCGCTCGCCCAGCATCAGCGAGTACTCCTTCTTGGCGAAGGCGATGACCGCCTGGTCGAGCTCATCGCCCCCGACACGGATCGACTGGCTGGTCACGATGCCGCCCATCGAGATGATGGCCACCTCGGTGGTGCCGCCGCCGATGTCGACGACCATGTTCCCGGTCGGCTCGTGGACCGGCAGGCCGGCGCCGATCGCGGCCGCCATCGGTTCCTCGATGATGTACACACGGCGGGCCCCGGCCTGGTAGCCCGCTTCCTTCACGGCGCGTTGCTCCACCGCGGTGATGCCACTCGGCACGGCCACGATGATGCGCGGGCGTACGAAGTGCCGCCGTTTGTGGATTTTCTGGATGAAGTACCGCAGCATTCGCTCGGTAACATCGAAATCCGCGATGACACCGTCCCTCAGGGGACGGATCGCGACGATGTTTCCGGGCGTCCGCCCGATCATCCGCTTCGCTTCTATCCCAACTGCCACGATCTTTCCTGTCGTGACGTTGATGGCGACGACGGACGGCTCGTTCAGGACGATGCCGCGCCCTCGGACGTAGACGAGAGTGTTCGCCGTGCCAAGGTCGACAGCCATGTCACGGCCCAGGAATGTCAGCTTGCTGCCCATGCGGAAGGAAGCCTTCCTTCAGGTGGTTAGCGGTTACCGGGTTCAGCGGGAGTGCGGGATGACGCATCGCATTCGAATCGTAACGGCATGTGCTCATCACTGGGCACATCGAGCTCTCAAGCCCCCGGAAAAACCGGTGTCCCCCGGCCTAAGCTCGGTCACCACCTGGAAAAACACGAGAGGCCCCGGTTTAAACCGGGGCCTCTCGTGTGGCAAGGACTAGAAACGGTCCGGAAAGAAAATCTTGATTTCCCGGGCGGCGGACTCCGGCGAATCGGAGCCGTGGACGACGTTCTCGCCGATCTCCAGCGCGTGGTCGCCGCGGATGGTGCCGGGCGCGGACTTCACCGGGTCGGTCAGGCCGGCCAGGGCGCGGAACGCCTCGACGGCCCGGGGGCCCTCGAGCACCATCGCGACCAGCGGGCCGCCGGTGATGAACTCCACCAGCTCGCCGAAGAACGGACGCTCGGAGTGCTCGGCGTAGTGGGCCTTGGCCGTCTCGGCGTCGAGCGTGCGCAGGTCCATCGCCACGATCTTGAGGCCCTTGCGCTCGATGCGGCCGATGACGTCCCCGACGAGGCCGCGACGGACTCCGTCGGGCTTGATGAGGACAAGCGTACGCTCGGACACGGTCTCTTCTCCTAAGGTCGTTTGACTCGCCGTACACGGTGACCCAGCGGATCGCGGGCCCACCCGTCAAAGCGCCTGGGGAGCTCCGGCTGGGAGCTCCGACGCAACGGCAGCTTACCGGTCCGGGAACGCCGCTCCGATCGGACGAGTCCGGTGGCGGCGGGTCTGCCGCCTCGGATCTGCAGCGGCGGGTCAAGCGTTCGGAGCGCGCGGCGGGGTCACTGTGCGCGGGGTCAATGTGCGGGGCCGGCGCCGGCGTCCCTGGGGATGCCGTCCTCCTCCTCAGGTGAAGGGGTCGGCGCGGGGATCACAACCTCTGTGCCCGCCGACGCCGCGGCGGCCCGCCGGGCCAGGACGGAGGAGAGCACGATCACTCCGACCACGACGAAACCACCGACCAGCGCCCAGATGTGGAGCGCGTCGATGAACCCGTCGACCAGGGCGTTCCCGTCGCCCCGCGCGGTCGCGGCGGCGTCGCGCAGCCGGTTCACCTGGATGCCGGTGCCGAGCAGGAAGCCCGCGAGCACGGCCGGGAAGCACAGCGACAGCCCCAGCATCGCCGATCCGAGGCCCGCCGTGCGGAACGCGCCGACCAGCGCCACCGCCGACCCCGCGGCCAGCAGGACGAACGGCACCACCAGCGGCGTGCCCGACGGCGCCGGGACCAGCAGCCTGATCGCCGCCAGTCCCACGACGACGGCCGCGAGACCGAGGACCGTCATCCGGGCCGCGAACGCCTCGGGTGCCCGGCCCGCGAGGACGGCGGCCACGAGCGCGGTCACCGCGGCCACCAGGAACGGCACCCACAGGCCCTTGAGCCCGGGACCGCCCAGCGGACCGCCGAGCTCGATGTAGGTCATCTGCGCGGCGGTCGGCAGCACCACCAGCCCCACCGCGACGTTGACGAAGGCGAGCGTACGGCCACCGGGCCCCTCGAACGTGCCGAGCACCGCGAGGGCCAGCATCGCCACCACCACGACCGCCGCGGCGACGACGACCAGGTGCGGCGGCCAGTCGAAGGTGATCCCGACGCCCAGCACCGCGATCGCCGCTGCGGGCACGATCGCCAGCGCGAGCCGCCCGCGCTCCGCCGACGTCGGCCGGCCCGCGGGCAGGATCTCCCCCTCGGTCCGCACCCCGCCGTCGCCGGCGATCATCCAGAGCACCAGGTATGCCGCGGCGAGGGCCAGCGCCACCCCGGTGAGCAGCGGGTACGGCTGAAGGGTGACCTGCCAGGAGGACACGTCGCGGATGGCCCACAGGGCGAGGGCCTGAGCCGACAGCAGCGAGGCGGCGAGCGCGCCCGCCCAGATCGGCAGCAGCACCCTGTGCCGGGGACGCTCGGCGACCGCCACCAGAGTGGCTGGCACGAGCATGCCCGCGCCGATCCCGTGGAGCACGCGCAGCACGCCGACGAGCGCGACGGTGTCGGTGTACCCCCCGGCGACGTCGGCGAGCGCGAGCAGCGTGAGCCCCGCCACGAGGATCGGCGCCGCGCGGAACCTGCGCACCGCGACCGCGGCGAGCGGCACGGTCACCAGCATGGCGGGCAGCGCCAGGCCGTGCGCGCGGATCATGTCGACCTGCGACACGCCCGGCGGCAGCAGCGCCGCCACGACGGAGATCGTGTTCGGGATGGCGACGAGCGCGAGAGGAAGGGCCACCATGGTGAGCAGCCCGATGACGACGTCGACCAGCAGAGGGACGCGCACGGCTCGGACCGGCACGGCGGTCCGAGCCTGCGGTACGGGAGGGACGGCCATGGTTGCCGACTTTAGCGCTTCGTCGTCCCTTCGACACGGCGAGCGACGAAGATGGCCGTTATCCACAGGGCAGCGAAGATCACCCCGAGGAAGAACATGACCGGGACCAGGAATCCTGTAGCGATTGTCAGGATTTCAAGCACGGTGCCCGCAATGTACGCGTACGGGCGCTTCAGCATGCCGGCGACGGCCACGCACAGGACGGCCAGCCCGAGTCCGACGGTCAGCGCGAGCGGCGTGGACACATGGTTGATGGTGATCGCGACCGGGCTGATGAGCGCGACGACGATCGCCTGCATCCCGAGGACGGTCGCGCAGAGCCGGCGCATGCCGGGGGTCACCTCGAACACGACGCTGCTCACTTGGCGGCCTTGAGGAGGATGCGCGCGTCGCCCGCGGTCACGACCGAACCGGTGATGATGACACCGGAGCCGAGCTCGTCGCCCTGGTCGGCCAGCGCGACGCCCCTGTCGATGGCGTCGTCGAGCCGATCCTCGATGTGGACGCGATCCTGGCCGAACACGGCCTCCGCCCGGGCCGCGAGGTCGTCCGGGCTCAGCGAGCGAGGAGAGGAGTTGCGGGTGACCACGATCTCCTCGGCCACCGGTTCCAGGAGGTCCAGGATCGTGTCCACGTCCTTGTCCGCCATCACGGCCACCACGGCCACGAGCCGGGTGAACCCGAACGCCTCGGTCAGGGCCTCGACCGTCGCCTCCATGCCCGCGGGATTGTGCGCCGCGTCGATGAGGACGGTCGGGCCCCGGCGCACGATCTCCAGTCGCCCGGGGCTGCTCACCTGGGCGAAGGCCTGCCGTACGACCTCCTCGCCCAGCGGGTCGTCGCCGGCCGTCAGCGCCTCCACGGCGGCCAGGGCGCCCGCGGCGTTGCCCGCTTGGTGCGCGCCGTACAACGGCAGGAAGACGTCCTCGTACACGCCCTTCAAGCCCCTGAGCTGGAGCATCTGACCGCCCATGGCGAGCTCGCGATGCAGCACCCCGAACTCCAGCCCCTCGCGGGCGACCACCGCACCGACCTCGGCCGCCCGCCGCATCAGCACCTCGGCGGCGGGCAGCGCCTGCTGCGCCAGCACGGCCGTCGCCTTCGGCTTGATGATGCCGGCCTTCTCACCGGCGATCGTCGCGACGTCCGGACCGAGGTAGTCCGTGTGATCGAGCGAGATGGGCGTGATGACGGCGACCGTCCCATCGGCCACGTTCGTCGCGTCCCAGGTGCCGCCCATACCGGTCTCGATCACGGCGACGTCCACGGGAGCGTCCGCGAACGCGGCGAACGCCATCGCCGTCAGCACCTCGAAGAAGCTCAGCTTGCCGACCCTGGCGTCGATCATCTCGAGGTAGGGGGCCACGTCCTGGTACACCTCGGCGAACCGCTCCTCCGACAGGGGCTCGCCGTCGACCGAGATGCGCTCACGCATCGACTGCAGATGAGGGCTCGTGTAGCGGCCCACCCGCAGGTTGCGCTCGCGCAGCAGGGCCTCCACCATGCGCGCGGTGCTCGTCTTCCCGTTGGTGCCCGCGATGTGAACGACCTTGTACGAGTTCTGGGGGTCGCCGAGGATCTCCATCAGCGCGGTGATCCGGTCAAGAGTGGGGCTGAAATCCCACTCCACTCCCCGTGCCATGATCGCTTGCTCGACGGCTCGATATTCCACGACCCTCAGCGTACGGGAACTCGCGGTCGCCCCTTCACGAGGTGGTACGCGGTGCGGGCGCCGCGAGCATCGGGTGGTACGAGCACGGGCAGCGGGGGTCTCGCGTGGTGTGTGTTGGTCCGGTGGGGTTGCGACGCGTGCATCGTGGGAGGCGTCACGGACACGGCAAGACCATGCATGGTGTGGTGGGCGGTGGCCGCCCTTGGGACGTGGGTCCACGCGGTGGCCCGTCTTACGTGTGTGGAGAGCCGGCGGGGCTATCCCTATGAGAAACGGCCCCTGGACATGCGAAAGCCCCGGCCAACCACAACCGGGGCACCACCCCACCAACAACACACCCGGGAAAACCTTCCGGGAAAACCCCCCGGAAACGCGGAAAGGCCACCCCAAACGGGGTGGCCCTCCCAACAAAGATTGTCCGGCGGCGTCCTACTCTCCCACACCGTCCCCGGTGCAGTACCATCGGCGCTGACAGGCTTAACTTCCGGGTTCGGAATGTAACCGGGTGTTTCCCTGCCGCTATAACCGCCGTAACCCCATGAAACACACAACCAACAAACTCACTGGTTGCTGTCTCTGAGATCACATAGTGAACGCGAGCATAATATGGTCAAGTCCTCGGCCTATTAGTACCGGTCAGCTCCACACATTACTGC